>CAIJXA010000068.1 GCA_903824515.1 uncultured bacterium | reverse complement strand
CAATTTTTAATCAAATAAGCCACCCGATGCGTCAGCGTCTTGGTCTTGCCCGATCCCGCCCCCGCAATAATCAGTACCGGCCCATCCACCGTCATCACGGCTTCTTTTTGGTTTTCATTAAGTCCTTCTAAAATATCCATATCTTAAATAGCTTTTTAGTTTTTTATAACAATTTATTAACTGATACCAACTTAACTTAATTCGCGGTAACAAGAAACAAGACGTTGGAGGCTCAACCTCTATTGTGGAGGTTGAGCCTCCTTGCAACTAGCAGTGATTCAGCTAATTTAGTATGACTTATTATAGCACACCCAATTATTTCATATTTCCAATCAATTTTTTAGTCCACTTTCCCATTATAAACTAAAAAAGATATATCAAATACTTGCATATGCGACTATTTGATATATCTTTTTCTTTAATAACGAAAACGCCAATCGTGCACCTATAATTTGAATTTTATTTTCAGCCTTTCGCTATGAAGCATTTTATCGACGGTAAAAATCTCAATAAATTTTGTAACCCGATAACTTTCCGAAAGAAAAAGGATCTCATCTTCACATTCATACGGACAAACCCAAACACTTTTCTGAAGTTGCACGAACCCAATTTCTTTAATCTTTGCCCGCAAAGCTTCGCGAGCAGTGTTATAGACTTTGGGTTTTGTAGGAATATCATAAACAAGCACCCGCCATTTTTTGTCCCATATTTTCGCTTTTTTAATTCTAAGCTCCTCAAAACAAAACTCTTTAACGCGTTTTTCTCCAGTATTCGTCAATATAACTTTCGTTTTTCCATTTTTCTCTTGAATAACTTCAACCAGTTTACGTTGTTTTAAAAGTCCAAAGGTATTTTGCAGTTGCTTTTTGGAATATTTTTTTCTGATCCCAGTCCCTTCAACTGCTGAAAATAACGCTGGTGCTAATGCGCCAACAAATGCAATCCCACCAACAGCAATCGTCATAAGCAAAAATTTAGTGGCAGTTGCTCCAACGCCATCAGAATACAAAAAATCCTCTACTATCTTGCCAATTGTTTTTTGGTCTTTCTTCATAAAAAATATCAAAAAAATATCTCTTCCCTTCCTATTCATATTATATATCAAATAGTCGCATATGCAAGAATTTGATATATTGTGCTAAAATAAACCTTTTAGCAATAGTGCTTACCAACGCGCACCGTTTCTTAAGACCGAAGAACTCCGACAAATTCCCTGCCCTCCCAGTCCTACGCACGGATGTTAGGAAGAGTTTTTTAATAATACAAATCCTCCTCGGTCGCTTTTTGAGGAACTTGTCCATTAATACCTTCCATTTTGGTCACCTCGCTACCATTCCAGATTATATCAAAAATTGCTTTCTGCGCATCGGCAAATTCTTGAGATTCAACAATAAAACCAATCTTTTCCTTTGGCGCAATAATGATTGATTTATTATCATAAATAATCATATAGGGAGAAATCTTAAGGTCTTTTGGCAAAAATCTGGTTTCACGCAGAAATTTGGAAGAATAAAATAATTCTTCTGTCAGCTCTAAATTATATTCAAAAGTTCTCAACGATAAAGCTTTGATTTTCTCAGCTACTCTTTTTTTGATAGTTGCCCGCATAAAAGTCACTCCCAGCAAATCATTGATGCTTGTATCTGTCATATAATAGCGCGCGACTTTTTCCTTGCAAGAAACCACATCTGCAAAAAGATTTCTCAGACCATTCACATTATAATAAATTTTAATTGTCGGCAGAAATGAACCTTTTCCGAGAATATTTTTTATTTGAGGCAACATTTCCTCAATTGCCATTTTTTGCTGTTCAACCAAGTTGCTCAGGCTTCGCTTTGGATCTTCACAAAAATAAAACTTCTTGCCGTTCTTGTCTATTTGCCCCACAATTTCCTTTTTAATTAAGGCATCTAGGCAATAATAAACACTTGTTCTTTTAATTGCCGTATTTTTAGCCAATTGTGCCACTGAAGCCTCCCTGAGCTTCAAAAGCTCAATATAGACTTCAGCCTCTTTACCAACTATGCCTAATTTTTCCAATCTTTTTTCTAATTTTTCCATATTTGTCGAATATTTTAGTCATCACAGCTATTCTAACATATGGCTCAGATAAAGTCAATAATATATTTTAAGATATTATATAGCTGTTTTTATTGACTACTTATGTTTTTTGGCGTATACTATCTCGTTAAGCTAAAAGTTTAACGAGTTATTTGAAAACTTAGTTCTCCCTTAAGAGTTGTGATCTCCGGCCGGCATCACAACTCATTAAAAAGGAGAACATCATGAACACAGGGCTATTAAGAAGGTACAACAAAATTGCGTCCTCTTGGAATGGAGATGCATATGCGAGCTTAAGAAGAGACGACATGATACCTGCAATTATTAAAGCAGCGGGAATATCAACTCTTCCTAGGGAGGTGAAAGTTCTTGAGGCCATGTGTGGCACTGCCAAATTCGGGATTGCTGTAAAAGAAGCGATCGAGGAATATGGAAAAATTTGTGCACTAACATTACTTGACTTTTCTCAGGCGATGCTTGCACAAGCAAACATTAAAGCAGAAAAAGTTTGCGCCGATGTTTGTGAGATGCCATTGCCTTCAGAAAATTTTGATCTAGTGCTGACTAGATTCGGGATTCATGACTTAGCACAAGAAAAACAAATTTTTGCTATACGTGAAGTCTTACGTGTATTGAAAGAGGGTGGTCACTATGTCCTTGTGGCATTCTGCTCGTCAACAAAGACGCAGTTCTACTACAACAGAATTGCAAACTTGAAAGACGAGTTGGCAGGTAACAAGAACAAAGAAGACAGACATTTTCCAACAGAAAATGAGCACATAACCTTATTAAGCGACGCTGGATTTAAAAACATTGAAGTGAAAAAATTTTTTTATTCAAAAATAAAACTCCAGGGAACTGGAGAGATGTCAGATGAAAATGGTAAACTATGGGCTGATTTTATTTCTAAGATACCAAACAAAATTAAAAAGAAGATGCATATTCAAAAACAAGCTAACAGCAATTTTGAATATGATTTTCCAGTCACGATCTTCATGGCTGGAAAATAAACAAGCAATTATAACCACCCTGACAACTGGTACTTGTCAGGGCTTTTTATACATACCTTATACAAATAAAATATCTGCCAACCTCCTCCAGTCCTCCACCCCCAATTCTTGCGCACGGGTATTTGGAGAAAACCCAAGTGAGACAAGTTTTTCTTCCACCAACTTTTTCTCAAGTTGCAAACCATTGGAAAGATTATTGATCAAAGTTTTGCGCTTGGCAGAAAATCCAGATTTCACAATTCGAAAAAACTTTTTTGTTTCTTCT
>CAIJXA010000067.1 GCA_903824515.1 uncultured bacterium | reverse complement strand
TCGTAGCGACTGACTTCTTTTTGGCTCATGATAATGAGATTATCCATTGGGTTAATATTAGGGTTTAGCTAATATCATAACCTATTGAAGCGGACATTTCTACTTCCCGCTACTAGGACATTATCATTTCCCTGTGACAGATTTACATTTTTAATAATCTAGAAAACTGAGTCTTTACCAATAAACAACAAAATCCAACCTTGTGCAATATTTTTCACTTGGTTGGATCAAAATTTTGTTACTTTCTTGAAATGACTAGCTCTATTTCGGGTAGTTTTCTACCAAGGTCAGCAAATCTGGTAACATGGTGGCTATTCTTTTTTCTAAAGTTGCCGCACCTGCATCTTCAAAGGTCAGATGTACGTCTGTACCAAATATTCTTACTTGATAGGTACCTTTTTTAAACACTACGAGAGCCTGGCAATGCTTATTACTCTTGTTAAATTTATTCATGATTTCATTAAGAGTTTTTTGGACTAGGATTATGCCAGTGTCGATGCTTTCCCTCTTTTTTTTTCTAAGTTCATTTATTACCAGTCCAAGAATTCTATCCCAGATATAATTTTCGTCTCCAGCATAGCTGATGGAAATCAGCCACGTATCTTCGCTTTGTTTTGCAAATGATACTGAGGCGTTAGGACACATATTCTTCACTACCTCATTGTAAATAGGGTCAACAATTTGCTTGAGTCTGTCGTGAATTTGAATTTCAAGCAAATTCTCCTTGTTTGTAATAATTTCGCAGGTTGCTTCAGGTAAGCTAAAAGCATATACGTCAACCAACGCTTTAAAGAGAACGTCAATACGAACTTTTTGATGGGGGTGTGTCATCTCTTTGCCCTCCCAGGCTTTTTTATTAAATTATTAAAGATCAATTTTGCAAAGACAAATTCCAAAAGGTATCTGGTATTTCTGTCGATAACTTATACTACAAAGTTCCTTGCCTTTTTCATTCATAATGATACAATTGAAAAATTGAAAAAGTTAGCTCTGATTAAGCAAGATTAATGTTAAATTATGGAATTTAAACAAACATTGGACGAGTTTAAAATCGCCATCAATAAAGAGCTAAATCATTATTTTGATATTGCAATAAGAGATGCCGGTAAGCACGATTTGCTCATCGAAAGAGCCCTCGGACAAGCGAAAAAAATAGCACTTTCTGGTGGGAAAAGAATTCGTGGTTCGCTCTTGCAATGTGCCTATTTTGGAGTTGGAGGCAGGGAAAAGAAAAAGATTTTAAAGGTGGCAGTCGCCATTGAATTTTTGCATCTTTTTTTTCTTGTTCATGATGACATTATTGACCGTGGTCAGCTTAGACACGGACAGCAACCCTTGCATAGGTTTTTTGCAAAAAAGGCAAATAATAGCTCAGAATTATTAAAATCTGAACAATTTGGTAATTCGGTTGCGATTATTGTTGGAGATATGTTTTTTGCCAAGGCTAATGAGATTATTTTGCAAGCCGGTTTCGGAAAAAAGGAAACGCTGGAAGCCTTGACCTATTTGCAAAATGTGGTTAAAATGACCATCATTGGGCAATCCCAGGATATTGCAATTGAAAATAGCAAAAAAGTCAGCCAGTCAGATGTGCTTAGGATGTATGAAAATAAAACTGCCAAATATACTTTTGAGGGACCACTTTTGTTGGGCATGATTTTTGCAGGAGTGTGCGACAAAAAAATAAAAAATATTTTTAGTCGGTATGCAAGGGCGATCGGAAAAGCCTATCAGTTGCAAGACGATACGCTCGGCATATTTGGGAAAGAGCGAAAAATTGGGAAATCAACTGTTTCGGATATTGAAGAAGGTAAGCTTTCGCTGATGCTTATCTATGCCAGAGCCAAGGCTAAGGCTGGTGATTTGAAAACTTTAAATGGAATTTTTGCCAAGAAGGGAATAACTCAAAAAGAAACGCAATTTTACAAGGAAATTTTAATTAAAACTGGCGCGAGAAAGTATGCTCATGATTTGACAAAGCGCTATTTTGAAATTGGAAAAAAAGAAATTGAAAAGGCGTCGCTAATATTGCAGTCTAAAAATTTTTTATTAGGGTTGGTTGAATATCTTGAAGAAAGGGAAGTCTAATTTTAGGAGCTCAAAATTTCTAATGACAACTTTCTAATATCAAATAAAGTTCAAAGCCTAAAATTAAAAAATATAATCAATAAAACAGTTTTAAACTTGGGATTGATTTGTCACTATGAGCGCAAGTTGATGCGCAGGATGATGTCTCAACATTAATAATATTAGTTCAGTAAATATATGTTAAAAAGGAAAGAGACCAAGAAAATTAAAATAGGGAACTTGTATCTTGGAGGAAATGCTCCTGTTGTGATACAATCAATGTGTAATACCGACACGCGGAATGTCAAGGCAACGGTGGCGCAAATCAAGCAGCTTCAAAAGGCTGGTTGCGAATTAGTGCGTTTGGCTGTGCCAGACCTGGAAGCCGCTAAGGCAATTGCAAAAATCAAAAAACTCGTTTCAATTCCATTGGTGGCTGATATTCATTTTTCAGCTGAACTCGCTATGGAAGCGATGCACAGTGGAATTGACAAGCTCCGAATCAATCCGGGAAATATTGGCGATGAGCATAAAATTAAAATGGTAGTTTTGGAGGCGAAAAAAAGAAAAATTCCAATTAGAATTGGAGTTAATGGCGGATCACTTGAAAAAGATATTTTGACAAAATATAAAGGCAAAGTAACTGCCCAGGCAATGGTTGAATCGGCAATGCGACATATCAAGATTCTTGAGAAATATAATTTTCAAGATATTGTGATTTCATTGAAAGCATCTGATGTCGAGCGCACTGTGGAGGCTTATCGATTGCTTTCTGAAAAAGTTGATTATCCACTTCACATTGGAGTGACGGAGGCTGGCACTATATTCAGAGGTACCGTGCTTTCGTCGGTTGGGCTTGGAATTTTGCTTTTTGGCGGAATTGGCGACACCATGAGGGTGTCGCTTACAGCTGATCCGATTGAGGAGATTAGGGTTGCTTGGGAGATTTGCAAATCACTTGGATTGCGAAAAAGAGGCATTACAATCACGAGTTGTCCGACCTGCGGAAGAACAGAAATTGATTTGATTGATTTGGCAAAAAAAGTTGAAAGTCAGCTTGTCTTGATTGATAAAGATATGCATGTGGCAGTTATGGGATGCGTAGTAAATGGTCCAGGAGAGGCACGAGAAGCAGATTTGGCCATTGTGGGAGGGCGCGGTGTGGGGCTTATTATGAAAAAAGGAGAAATTTTGAGAAAAGTTAATGAGAAAGATTTATTGAAGGAATTCGTGAAAGAAGTGAAAAAGTTTTAAAAGCAAAATTGCTTTTAAGGCTTAATTACAAATGTCTAATTTCTAAGTATTGTTTTTCTTCAATATCCCCGTATTCATTCTCCATTAGATATTTGAAATTTGAAATTAGAAATTTAAGAAATTTTTTTAAGTTGTTAAATCGAACATGATGCTGCAAAATAACGCTATCAATAATGGTTTGCCTATTCACGTCGCTATTGTGCCCGATGGAAATAGGCGCTGGGCGAAAGAAAGAGGCCTTCATCCTTGGGAGGGTCACGAGGCAGGAGCGCAAAACACCGAAAAGCTCTTGCTTAAAGCTTTGTCTATGGGTGTTAAATGTGTTTCTCTCTGGGGCTCTTCAGTTGAGAATTTAACCAAAAGACCACTGCTGGAAAAGAAAGAGTTGCTCAGAATTTATGAGGATTATTTTGCTAGATTAATCAAAAGCGCTGATATTCATGACAATCACGTGAAAATAAATTTCATTGGAAAATGGGAAGAGCAATTTCCTGGATCTTTGAAAAAAATTATGCACGAATGCTTAGAGGCAACCAAGCATTATACTGACCATGTGTTGAATTTCTTTTTGGCCTATAGTGGTGATGATGAAATGTTGGATGCAATTAAAAATATTGCTCAAGATAAACTTTCGGTGCAGTCAATTACAAAAGAAACTGTGAAAAAATACCTGATGACTAGAGATTTGCCAGTCGTTGACTATCTGATTCGCACAGGTGGGGAGCCTCATTTGAGCGCTGGCTTTATGATGTGGGACATTGCCAATGCTCAGCTTTTTTTCTCTGATAAATATTATCCTGATTTTAATGAGCAGGAATTTGAATTAGCGATTGAAGATTATCAGCAAAGAGGCAGGAGACACGGAAAGTAGTTTGAAAAAATTGAAATTTGAAATTTTTAATCCGAAATAAATATGAGAAAAATTATATTCTTATTGCTTTTAATTGTGCTGATTCCAGTAAATGTATTTGCTCAGGAAAAAAAGACCGCTATTTTGTTTTATGCAGATTGGTGTCCGCATTGCCAAAAAGTCGAAGCTTATTTGAAACAGCAAGGTTTTTTTGAAAAATATGATATCACGCAGCTGAACTTTGACGAACCTGTAAATAAGATAAAATTAAACAAGATGTTGGCTGAAAAGCAATATGCTGGCGAGGCTGGAATTCCAGCGATATTTATTGATGGCCAAGTTTTCACTGGGGATAAAGACATTATTGCCTATTTTGAAAAGCAACTTTCGCCAAAAACAGCTGCCGATAATGAAGATATTATAACTCCTGACAATGGTTTGATTGGAAGATTCACAATATTTGCCCTTATTGGAGCAGCGTTTCTGGATGCGAGCAATCCTTGCGCCCTGGCTGTGCTAATTTTACTATTGGCAACCGTCATTGCAGCCAAAGGGAAAAAGCATGCCTTGCTCTCAGGTCTGATGTTTTCCTTGGCAATCTTTCTTTCATATCTGCTGATGGGAGTCGGCATCTATCGAGCTATCGCAGTATTTAACATTTCAAAATATCTTTCACTTGGAGTTGGCGTGCTGGCTATTCTCATTGCGCTGGCTAATTTCAAAGACGTCTTTTGGTATGGAAAATTTTTCATCATGGAGGTGCCTCTTTCTTGGCGGCCAAAAATGCAGGAAATCATCAAAAAAGCCACGGGGCCATGGAGCGCTTTTGGAATTGGTTTTTTAGTGAGTCTTTTTTTGGTGCCCTGCGCTAGTGGTCCTTATGTTGTCATTTTGGGAATGCTAGCTGAAAAAGTTAATCTGGCAAAAACGTTCACACTGCTACTCCTGTATAATTTTATTTTCGTGCTTCCGATGCTGCTCATCACGGTTGGAATGTATTTTTTCAACACCAAACTTGGCAAGTTGGAAAAATGGCGCAAAGGCAATCTGCGACTGCTGCACGCCCTTGCTGGCGCTATTATGTTAGCAGTGGGGGCATATTTGATTTATTCGAAACTATAATTCTCTTTTCATTGCAAAACATTGCACCGTTGCTCCTTTCCGTGTCTTTGTGTATAATTTAAATATGGAAAATGAACTATTAATAAAAATATTGACTGTTTTTGAAACTTATCCAAAGATAAAATCGGTTTATTTTTTGGTTCACAAGTCAGTGGAAAGATTGGACCAATGAGCGATTTTGACTTCGCTTTTTTTGTTGATGATTTTGAAAAAAAAGCAGCTTTTGATTTAAGATTAAAGCTTATGGTGGAAATAGGCATCGTTTTAAAAACAGGTAGCATAGATATTGTTTGTTTGAATTTAATAGAGAGTCCAGAATTGAAATATTTAATAATCAGAGATGGAAAATTGATTCTAGAAAAAGAGCCGTACAAAATAATTCTCGAGCCAAGAATTATGAGCGAATATTTTGATTTTTATGATTTGCTCAAGCGGCATAATTTAGCTAGGGCATGAAAATATGATAAATATTACTATTATTGAAAATAAAATCAGTTTCATTTAGCGATATTAAAATATATTGGAAAAGTATAAGATTTTTCTCAAAAAAAATTCAGGAAAATATTAACGAAATTTGCGAACTGGGAGAGTAAAACTAAGATTTGATTTATAATAAAAAGCTGTAATAGTCAAAAATAACAATTATTTAAAATAAATTGTGTCTCTCCAAGGAGGCCCGAGTTTATTTAATAGGGCATATGTACGATCTAATTATCATCGGAGCTGGTCCTGCTGGCCTGGGGGCTTCGATTTATGCTTCACGCTACAAGCTTAATCACGTTGTAATTGGAAAAGAAATTGGCGGGCAAGTTGTGGAGGCTTGGGAAATTGAAAATTATGCCGGAATTGAATCAATTTCAGGCAAAGAGTTGATGGAAAAATTTCGCAAACAAACTGAGGATTTGGGCGGAGTTATTATTGAAGCTGGCGTGAACAAGGTGAACAAAATAGTGGATGGTTTCGAGATTATTTTGGAAGACGGAAAAAAATATGAAGCCAAAACAATTATTTTCGCCCTTGGGATGAAACCAAGAAAAATGAACATTCCCGGCGAGGATAAATTTCTTGGAAAAGGAATCTCATATTGTGCTACTTGTGATGCGATGTTTTTCCGTGGCAAGGATGTGGTGGTTATTGGTGGTGGTGATGCGGCTGCAACAGCAGCAATTCACTTGGCAGAGTTTGCCAACAGTGTGCAGCTGCTTTACAAAGAAGGCACGAAAATTTTTGAACCAGCATGGGAGCAGCAAATCGCCAAAACTGGGAAAATTGCTATTGACAGCTTTGAAAAAATTCAGGAAATTTTAGGTGAAGACAAAGTTGAGGGGCTTGTGTATGAAAAAGCCAATCAAGAAAAGAAAGAACTTCAAATTCAAGGCGTATTCATTGAAATAGGCTCTGTTCCTGGCGTGGTTGTGGCCAAGGATCTCGGAGTCAAAACTGATGAGCAAGGATATATCATTGTGGCCCAAGATCAAAGTACAATTATTGAAAATGTTTATGCTGCAGGCGACGTGACAACTGGTTCAAACAAGTTTCGTCAAATCATTACTGCTGTGGCCGAGGGTGCCGTGGCGGCAGGAAGCGTGTATAAAAAACTGAAACTGGTTAAAAAATAAAATAACTAGTTTTCGTGTTTAGGTTATTTTTTTAAATCATATAATTTATCTTTTAATTTTAAATTTGAAATTATAAATTTTAAATTAAAGCTAAATGTCTTAATCCTAAAAAATTGAAACATTTAATCATTTGAAATTTATTGAGAATTGAGAATTGAAAATTATCTGCATGGAAGATCCAATTGAATTATCAAAAAGGCTGGGGGGAAAAATTGAAATTAAAAGCAAACAAAAATTGACCAAGGAGAACTTGGCGGTTTTGTATACTCCAGGCGTTGCCAAGGTTTCTTTGGCAGTGGCGAAAAACAAAAAACTTTCTTTCGAATATACCATGCGCAAAAATACTGTGGCGGTGATTTCTGACGGAAGCGCCGTGTTGGGTCTTGGGAACATTGGTCCAGAAGGGGCGCTTCCTGTGATGGAAGGAAAGGCACTGCTTTTCAAGGAGCTTGGGGGCGTGGATGCGATTCCGATTGTTTTGGCAACGCAAGACACCGAAGAAATTATTAAAATTGTTAAAGCGCTGGAGCCAACCTTCGGGGGAATAAACTTGGAGGATATTTCTGCCCCAAGATGTTTTGAAATTGAAGAAAGATTGAAAGCTGAGCTGGATATTCCTGTGATGCATGATGATCAACATGGAACAGCCATCGTGGTTTTGGCTGGAATTATTAACGCCATTAGCGTGGTTAAAAAAAATATTAAAGATGTCAAAATAGTTGTTTCTGGGTCAGGAGCTGCTGGGGTTGCAATCACAAAATTACTTCTGTTATATGGAGCAAAAAATGTTTTGGTAGTTGATAGCACGGGAATTATTTTTAAAGAAAGAGCGGGAGGCCTCAATGAATCTAAAATGGAAATTGCAAAAATAACCAATCCAAAAAACATGAGCGGAGCACTCAATGATGCTTTGGTCGGAGCTGATATTTTCATTGGAGTTAGCGCCCCAAACTTGATTACCCATCACGAGGTTTCTCTGATGAGCAGGGATGCTATTGTCTTTGCAATGAGCAATCCTGTTCCGGAAATTATGCCTGAAGAAGCACGTAGGGGTGGCGCAGTGATTGTAGCTACTGGTAGAAGCGATTATCCTAATCAAATCAATAACGTGTTGGCTTTCCCCGGTATTTTTCGAGGGGCCCTTGATAATCGAGTAAGGAAAATTACAGATAAGCACAAGTTAGAAGCTGCTAAAGCTTTGGCTTCTTTGGTGAAAAACCCAACTCGTGATAAAATAATTCCAGAGGCGCTTAATCGTCAAGCCGCCAAGGTTGTGGCCGCAGTGTTTGCAAAAAAAGCATAGGACATGGAGCAGGAAACAACACCAAGGGTTAAATATGAAAATAAAAAAATAAAATAGTCCCCACAAATCTACAAATAAACTACTTGTCCACCAGTAGGCAAATCTACAAACGTATTTTTCTCCCCCTTTGGAAAAGGGGGATCAAGGGGGATTTGAAAGACTGGCTTATGTAAAGAAATTTTTTCAAATTTCTCCCAGCCCCTCTTTTCTAAAGAGAGGAACACAAATAATTTGTAAATAATTTGTAAATTTGTAGGATATTAATATGAAAATACATAAACAAAAAATTGAATTTGAAAGCAAGACGCAGTTTGAATTTTTTGACATTACTTCCAAGGTTCAAGATGTGGTGGATGCTTCTGAAATCAGAGAAGGTTCACTTTTGGTTTTTGCTCAACACACAACGATGGCAATAGCCATAAATCACAATGAGCCAATGTTAATTCAAGATTTTATGCGAGTTTTATACAAAACCGTTCCTATGGATGATCACTATTCGCATGATTTGTTTGAACTTCGCAAAAATTCAAAATCTGATGGTCGCAGCAATGGGCATTCTCATTGCAAATCATTTCTTATTGGTGTGAGTCAGACCATTCCCATTGAAAAAGGAAAGCTCTTGCTTAGCTCAAATCAGAGTATTTTTGCCATCGAATTTGACGGGTCCAGAAAAAGGGATGTTATCATTCAGGTCATGGGAATCTAATCATCAGGCATAAAATATGGAGCATGAAACATGCAACAAAAATACTCAATGAATTTTGGTTTAATTTGCATTAAGGTCATATGTTGGATGCTGTATGCTCCCAAGAAGGCATGAATAAATTAGTTAAAAATTTGGTGCATGATGGATTATTGCGTACTGATAATGTAATCAAGGCTTTTTCGAAAATACAAAGAAGCGACTTTATCCCATCGGATTTGCTTGCCTGGGGTGAGGCTGATGCTTCCTTGCCAATTGGATTTGGGCAGACAATCTCGCAGCCGCTGACGGTTGCATTTATGTTGGAGCTTTTGCAAGTTAAAAGTGGTGATAATGTCCTAGACGTTGGCAGCGGCAGTGGTTGGACTAGTGCGCTGTTGGCGCACATGGTTGGTGAAAAAGGACGGGTTTCATCGTTGGAAATAATCAGAGAACTGTTTGAATTTGGAAAAAAGAATATTGATAAATATAGTTTTGTGAGAAATGGGACGGTGGAGTTGTATTGCCAGTCTGCAAGTCGAGGTTTTGAAAAAAATTCGCCCTATGATTGCATTCTCGTTTCAGCTTCAGTGATGGAGGCACCGGAAGCTCTCAAGAAACAATTGAAAATTGGCGGAAAAATGGTGATTCCTATTCGCAGCGAAATTTGGTTTGTCAAGAAAGAAGCTGAAAATGATTTTTCGGTTGAAAAATTTCCCGGCTTTGCTTTTGTTCCATTTGTTAAGTAATACTAAACTAAGTAAATTACGCTTACCTTGTCGTTTCTGCGTAGGCGTGAATTCAGGCCCAAATGCGGTTCTAGATTCATCCTTCAATGGCGGATGGGCTTTTTTAAGAAAATTACATATCACGGACTTGTTTGACCTGATATAATATCTTATAAATTTTTAAATTTTTTAAGCATGCTAAGCATTAGAAGAAAAATAAGTATCATAACTCTCATAATTATTCTTTTGGGAGGGTGTTTTTTTTATACCTACAATAAAGTGTATTATTCAAAAGGTACCGCTAACAGTCCAAAAAATATTTCGATTGAAAAAGGAGACAATGCTTTGGTGGTTGGTCAAAAATTGTCAGAGGCTGGAGTTATTTCTGGCAAATATTACTTTGCTATATATTTGTGGACTTCAAATGAGCTTCACTCAATTGTGGCTGGAGTTTATGAATTTCGGCAAGGAATGCAAATTCCAGAAGTAATGAGAATCGTTACGGGCGGCGAAGTTGTGGAAATGAGGGTTAAAATCACTTTTCCCGAGGGTTGGACAGCAAGGGATATGTCAGACCGCCTCTCGGCTAACAACTTGTCTGGAGCTGATTTTTTGAGGCTTGCAAAAAGTCCTGACGGGTCATTGAAAGAAGCGTATCCATTCTTGAAGGAATTACCTGTTGGTGCAACGCTTGAAGGCTATCTTTTTCCGGATACCTATTATTTTTCCAAGGAGGTGACAGCAGCCGAAATCATCAAAAAAATGTTGGACAATTTTTCAGCAAAAGTTGTCGCGAGGATTAAAAATGACTTTGATGGACAAAAAAAATCTTTGTTCGAGCTTGTCACGATGGCTAGCGTTGTTGAAGGGGAAGTCAAAAATGACAGTGATCGCAAAATTGTGGCAGGTCTCTTTTGGAATCGAATTGAAAATCAGATGCCGCTTCAAAGTGATGCCACTTTGGAATATGCCTTGGGCACAAACAAAATCCAGCATTCCATTGCAGAAACAAAAACTGATTCACCCTACAACACTTATCAAAACAAGGGTCTGCCTCCAGGGCCGGTTTCAAATCCAGGACTAGCTTCAATTTTGGCAGCGCTTAATCCTCAAAAAAGTGAGTATGTCTACTTTTTGAGTGACCCCAAAACTGGTAAAACTGTCTTTGCTAAAACTTTCCAAGAGCATGTTGCTAATAAGGTAAAATATGGCCTGTAAATTTTTAAAAGCTCAATAAAAGGGTATTAATACCCCAGGGCAAGCCCTGGACCCTTCAGGCTCACGAGGCAAGCCTCGTAGGCAAATCACCTTTTGCTGCG
Organism: uncultured bacterium; assembly: GCA_903824515.1. Lineage (GTDB taxonomy): Bacteria > Patescibacteriota > Minisyncoccia > Moranbacterales > GWC2-37-73 > CAIPMZ01. The sequence goes on along the minus strand of CAIJXA010000067.1, from coordinate 1,511 downwards.
TCGCTCGCTGCGAAATAAAAGATTACTTTCATTTCGCTCACTTTGCTAGATAATAAAAAATATAAAATTAGAAGCCTTTACAAAAGCCAAAAAAACTGCTATTGTTTTTTGGTGTTCTTTTCAAATTAATAGAAAAATAAGAAACCTTATTTACTATTTTCTGTTCATTGGGGAATTCTTAGGATTTGTATCTCGCATATTTCAAAACATAAAAATGATTAATTATGGAAGTGTTTTTTGTTGGTTTAAAAAAAGCCCCTTTTCTTCAGAGCGTACTTGGAGAATATGGCATTAAATCTTTTACAATGCTTGGTTGGAACATCGATGGACTTAATATCGACGAGTTCACAGGCTTTGAGGATAAGGCAATTCGTCTTGCTGAGTTTAAAATTTTCACAGCAGCTGCCGAAGTACTTCGAAAGTCGAATATGAGTAATGTTCCAGCTGGTCCAAAACTGTATATTGGATTTCACACGATTGCATCATTTCAGAATGAGGAATTGAATTGCGTGAGAACGCAAGAGGAACTCTTGCAGATGCTCAAAAGGCTAAGAAATCACTCATATAGTTATTATGCTGCTATTTCAGTAGGTGTGACTGATGAGAAGGGTCAGATGAAGAAAATTCATCACAGATGCTTAGTTGTTTATCCTACGATTGCAAATATGTCTGACGATGAAATTCTTGAATTTGTCAAAAATATTTCTGATGAAAATATATTCGATTGTAGCTTTAATTATCGTCCATTAACAAGTAAAATTAAAGATGTTGTAGAAGGCGTCGAAGTTGAAGGCTTAGTCTTTACGAATGCTTTGAAAGTTATTATTCGGGAAATTTTTGCTGAAATTGGAGTTAATTGTTTTTCATAATCTCAAACAAGGGGAAGCACGAGCTGCTTCCCCTTAAATTTTTCATAAAATCGCTTTTCTATTTTTTTTATATAAAAAATAGCAGAGTCCATTTTCACAAAATGTTATTGTGAATTTATGGAGCCCTGCTAGTGGCGAAAAGATGCAACTTTACTTAGGCGATGCGAAAATAAGAAAAACATAAGCCATCATACGTCAAAATAAAACAAAAAGGTCCTACTAGTTTAAAGAAGAAAAGACCACGATCACACCTATAGGAAATGAATTTCTCATTGTGAGTGATTATGAGTCCTTTCCTGAAGCAGTCGAGTTTGCTAATTGCTAGCTGAATCACTGCTTCTGTTAGAGCCTTCTTTGGCAAAGTCAACTCTGGGGCGGGGAGGAGGGAGGATAATTGAGTCATTTTTATTTGAACTTTATTTCAGTTTAAAGAACAAATCAATCTGATACGCAGACTGATAAGATATTAATATCATATTAAGTTATTATGCGCAAGTGAAAAGTGGCATCACAAAAAATTATTTTTTGATGCTTATTTTTTGCCCAACAAAAAGCATTATTATAAGGGCAAAAGCTGTCAGCGCCATAAGTGGGATTGTGACATAGCCAAGTCCAAGCACGAATTTTGTTGCGCAGGAAACT
>CAIJXA010000066.1 GCA_903824515.1 uncultured bacterium | reverse complement strand
GCTGCCACCCCAGTTCGCACCGAAGCTGACAACAAAATTGGCAACCTTAGCTTAATTAAAAAAGGTCAAAAATTGAGCATCACTGTCAATGAAAACACTGACGCCATTGAAATTACCATCAAAAAATAGTTTTTCAAAAAATTTAAAAGGTTTTCCAAAAGACAAGGAGCAATCCTTGTCTTTTTGTATCCGGATTATTTTTTGGTTAGCTTGCGTATTATGATTGTAAACTAAGTTGAAAAATGAAATTGTTATTAGGTTGTTCTCTGATAGGGATGTGCTACAATGAACATATGAAAAAAGGCCTAAAAAAAATTGCTTTTATTTTGGTGTGGATGCTCGTTATCCCTGTTTTTGTGGTGGGGCAGGTTTCTTTTTGGCAAAATATTTCGCCATTAATTACTGTTGTAAACGCATCTTCGCTTGGTCCTGATCAGGGTGCTATTTCGGATGTAAATAGTAATATTTCAGATGTAAAGAAAAAACTTGACAAAACAACAGCTGCCCTGGCCAAGGATCAGGCTAATTTGGGAAAGATTCAACAATCAGTTGGGGTAACTCAGAAAAAAATTAGCACCACTAAGGCTGTTATAACTGACACTGTGGTCAACATTTCTCGCAAAGAACAAGAGATAAAAAATCTCAATGACCAAATTGCTTTGCAACAAGAAGTTTTGAAAACATTTCTTCAACAAGCGTATTACGTTCAAAGCAAACCCACTCTGAATGTTTTGCTCTCAGATGAAAATTTTTCGGACTTGCTCAGCGGGAGCGAACATCTCAGCACTCTTGATGGAAAGATTGTTAGCATTATTAGTGATATAAACTTGAAAAAAAGTCAGGTTGATCAGGACAAAGCACAGCTTGCTCAGGCTAAGCAACAAAACGAGCAAGTTTTGGGGGCGACGGTTGCGACACAGCAAGGCTTGCTGGCCGATCAGGCTGACACTCAAAAAAGCATTGCTGACAAGCAAAAGAGTATTGATAAGTTGAAAAAGGAGCTGAGTCAATTGCAGGGCGACTTGAGTACCTTGCTTGGAAAATCATATAGCGCAAAGAACATTATGGACGCAGTTAGTTTTGCCAGTGATAAGACAGGCGTGCCAAAAGGATTTCTAATTGGGGTGCTAAAAATGGAAACTAATCTTGGCGCAAATGTGGGAGGATGTACCTATGGCGAAGTTGAAAGTGGTGCGCAAGCTTCCTATAAGGCGGGCAAACTTGGAAAAACAGCTTGGGCAACTTTTCAATCAAGAAGAGACACCTTCAAAGGAATTTGTAAGGAACTAGGCATTGACTATCAAAAGCAAAAAGTTTCTTGCAATCCGAAAGGCTACACTGGAACAGGTGGAGCAATGGGCGTGGCTCAATTTATGCCAGACACCTGGAATGCCTATAAGAGCCAAGTCGCCTCCATCACCGGCAATAATCCACCAAGTCCTTGGGACCTGGGAGATGGCGTGACCGCAATGGCGCTCAAGCTTGCGCGGGTCCCTGGCGTCACCGCTGGCAAAACTTCAGCCTACAAAACTGCAGCTTGTGCCTATCTTGGAACTTGCTACGCGCCATATATTAATGGTATTTTGTATTGGGCTGATAATTATAAGGATTTATTAAACTAACTTTCCGAAATAATATGGGAAAAGAAAAATTTTACATCACGACAACTTTGCCTTATGTGAATGCGCATCCGCACGTTGGTTTTGCAATGGAAATTATTGAAGCCGACGTTTTGGCGCGTTTCAACCGCCAGCAAGGTAACGAAGTTTTTTTCAACACCGGAACCGATGAGCACGGTTTGAAACTTTTTCGCAAAGCCGGGGAGCTTAAAATGGATGTGCAGGATTACGTCAATCAGCAAGCTGAAAATTTCAAAAAAATGAAAGAAGTTCTAGATCTTAGTTGGGATAATTTTATCCGAACTACGGATGAGCATCATGTTTTGGCTGCGCAGGAATTTTGGAAAAGATGTGAAGCTTCAGGTGATATCTATACTAAAATATATAAGGTGAAATATTGCATAGGCTGCGAGCTGGAAAAAACTGATTCTGAGTTAATAGAAGGAAGATGTCCACTGCATCCAAATGTAAAATTGGAAATTATTGAAGAGGAAAATCACTTTTTCCGTTTTTCGAAATATCAACAACCGCTGCTAGATTTATATGAAAAAAATCCTGATTTTGTGCTGCCAAAAAATCGCTTGAAAGAAATTAGGAATTTTGTGGCTGGCGGCTTGGAAGATTTTTCAATTTCACGCCTCAAAGAAAAAATGCCTTGGGGAATTGAGGTTCCAGGCAGCGGCGAGCATGTGATGTATGTCTGGTTTGATGCCTTGGTCAACTATGTCAGCGCTATT
>CAIJXA010000065.1 GCA_903824515.1 uncultured bacterium | reverse complement strand
GGTAGAAGAAAAATTGAATCGTAGATTTATGAAATGTTTAGGTTTTCGCAGTCCTGCAGAACTGCTAGACGAGTATAGAAAACAAAAAAACGCCTAGTGGCGAAATTAGAAAAGTGTTCGGATTGAGCCCGTCGGGTAGGACTAATTTATAGTTATAATTATAACATAAATTTGGATTCAACAAAAACACCATTGCAGGTGTTTTAAAAATGTTCAAATGAATTTTTTTCAGATAGTGAGCTAATTAAGACTGTTTTTTGAAAGCAACAGTGGCTGGCTTGAGACTGATTAGCGGCAAGGGCTGACAAACCTCAGCATATCCTTGCACAGTAAGGGTTACCGGTTTTTTCGCTGAAGACGCTTTAATGCTTGCGCTTATCTTTTTTGTTGAATCAACTAACTTAACATTGAAACTTTGCTGAGTGTTATCTTCTTGATAGTTCCTGACTGGCAACTTGGAAGCATCATTCTTGCTAATTGCAACCACAATTCCATCCTTGTCCTCAGAAACGAAACGACATTGAACCTGAGAGCTTCCTTCATAATAATGAGCTTGACACGAATCATCTCCAACAACCTTTTCCGCGATTTGATTTGGAATATCTTTGTTAAGCACGACTTGGGATTGTACTTGTCTCTCCTGCTGATCCAGTATTGCAACCTCTCTAGAATTTTTCAACCAAACAGATCCCCCAACTACAATTGCAACCAACAAAACAACTCCAATTGCAAATTCACTGGCGACTTTTTTGTTTACATTATTTTTATTCGTACTTCTCTTTTTCATTTTTTTATTGTTTAGTTGTTTTATTTAATCAATAAAAGTGTATTAATACCCCAGGGCAAGCCTTGGACCCTTTGGGCTTTCGAGGCAAGACATGTCACTCGTGAGCGACGTGTCAAACCTCGTAGGCAAATCAACCTTTTGCTGCGTCACTCGCTGCGAAATGAAAGATTACTTTCATTTCTCTCACTTCGCTAGATAATAAAATCCAAAAAACTTAATTTAATACGTTTATATTTTACCATAAAACATGGCAACAACAAAATAAATGCACCTACTGTTGATACATTGCAGTGATACTCCCAATCAATGACGGCAAAATAAAGATAATCGCTATTAGTGGCACCAACACAGTTGCAACTGTCACAATCAAGGTCCACATAAAATACTTTCTCAGCTTCTCTACTGAAATATAAATAGCATCGATTTTTGCCTGCTGCTCTTGAATTTTCGTTATAAGCTCTTCCATATTAAAATTATAGCACAATTTTTCTAAATTTGCACAAAAAAATATGCGCGCCGCTAACCTCATTTATTTTTGTTTAATTCGGATCATTTAAGTCAAGAAAAAGTATCTTTTATTTTCTCAAAATCAAATGCCCAAACAATGTAAAGATAATCAAAACTGCCCCGATAATAAATTGCCGATGAATCAAATAACTTTTTTGTTTGAGCTCGGCTGGAGAATAGCGCAACTTCAGAAAAAGTCCTGAGAACATTTCCAACGCCATCAAAATCAAAACAATTTGCAGCAAGAGATTATTCAAGTAACTTCCTGTCAAATAACAATGCAGGAAAATCAAAATCACCGAAAGCACTCCCAAGTAAGCATGAGTTTTGTTGAGTAAAATCAAAAGTTTCGTGGAAATTTTTTTCAAATCAAAATTTTCATTCAAACCCAGCGGCTGCAAACTTTTCCAGAAGGTTTCTTTGCGCACTATTATTTTTAAGACGCTTCGAGCGTAAACCAAACCCATTATCAAAAAACCGAAAAAACCAAGACCTCGTCCTAGCCTTCCAAGTGGCGTTCGATCTCTGACATACAAAAACCAGCCCGCCGAAGTGACATAGCTCACATACCAAATCGCAAAAACTAAAGCGCTAATTGTGAAAATAATGAGCAACCAATTTTTTTTAATAATTTCCATTTCAGTATTTAAATAATTAGATGATTAGATGTTTACATGACCATTATAACATATCCCAAAAAGACAGAGAAACTAAAAAGTCAAAACGATTGTATCAATCACTGCAACCGTTTATACTACAATTAAATTGAAATTTAAAAGTAAGCACGTAAGTCCTATGAAATTAAAACTATTATAATGAAAATCAAAAAGAAAATCTGGTATCTTATTTTTGTCACCTTAGTCTTTCTTATTGCCGGCAGTTTTTTTGTGGTATTTTTAAAAAAACAAAATCAAACGCCCAATGATTCTTCCCAACCACAAATTTCAAATGTTGCCAACCCAACAGCGGCCGAACAACCGCAACCTATTCAATCAGCAGCAGCAGCTGAGTTTCAAAGCGCTTCGGCAACAATTAAAAATATTTCATCAACAGACAGAAAGATTTTGCAAACCGTGCCCTTCGTCGTGCAAGCGCCTTTTGGCAATTGGAAAGATTCGAATTTTCAAAATGCTTGCGAAGAAGCCTCCATGGTAATGGCTATGGGCTGGGTAAAAAAGGAAAAAACTATTTCGCCTACTGAAGCGCAAAAAAGGATATTAGCCGTCATTAACTGGGAAAACAAAAATTTTGGCTATAGCACAGACACAAATGCTGTTGATATGGAAAAAGTTTTTCAACAATATTTTGAGTACAAAAATATTTCGGTTAAAGAAAACGTGACCCTGGAAGAAATCAAAACGGAGATTCAAAAAGGCAGACTCGTAATTGTGCCAGCATTTGGAAGGGCGCTCAAAAATCCTAATTTTACCCCACCTGATCCAATTGCACATATGCTCACAATCATTGGCTATGACCCAATAGCCAAGAAATTCACGACCAATGACCCAGGCACCAGAAAAGGAGAAGGCTATCAATATGATGAAACGCTTCTCTTTGATGCAATCTGGGAATATCCCAGTGGAAAAACAGATCCAGCTCTCCCAACCTTAGGTAAGATGAAAAAAGCCATGCTTTCAATTTCAAAATAAGCTAAGAAATTTGCCTACCAAGCCTTATTCATTTTTGTCCCAAGGAAAAGCAATCCAATTTTCACTCGAGAAAGCAAAATAATCAGGCAAAAATTTACAATTTTTCTTGTTTATTGCCAAAGTTGCTGTTTTCATTTCGCCAATCACGCTCTTATCCTTAACCGCTTGAAAAACTTTTTTAAGGGTTGCTCCCGTATTGGCAATCTCATCAACAAGTAATATTTTCATGCCACTCAAATTAACTTCCGGAAAATACAAAATATCCGGCTCGCCTTGTTTTTCTTTTTTGTATGATCGGGTCGAAACAGTTAGGATATTTTTTACTTCCAATTCTTTGGACAATAGTCCGAGAGGAACGATTCCTCCAACCGCAATTCCAATTATATAATCCGCCTCGAAACCATCCTCTTTTATTTGATTTGCAAGATATTTAACTGCACTTTCAATATTTTCCCACGAAATATTATTCACCAACATAAAGATTTTATTAAAAATATTTATCACTAGCCCAGGCAAATTAAAAAATTTCAACGCAAACAACCGAATAAAGATTTTCATTCTATCTTTTTTTTGACATTTTTTTCTAAAATTTTTTTATAAGACTTAAGATATTCCTGGGTCATTTTTTCGGCCGAAAAATTGTTTTTCACATGATTGCTGCAATCCAATCTATTGATTTTTTCAATATCCTTAATTCTAGCTACAGCCTCTTTGATATTTTCAACAATAAAACCAGTTTTTCCATCAATGATTATTTCGGAAACAGAACCTCTTTTATTTGCAATCACCGGTGTTCCACAAAGCATCGCTTCAATAAAATAAAGTCCAAATGGCTCTTCCCATTGAATCGGAGCCAGCAACGCTTTGGCATTACCCAAAAGTTGAACTTTTTTCTTGTGGCCTATTTCTCCAATAAATTTAATCTGCTTGTCATCAATATGGGGTCTTATTTTCTGCTTGAAATATTTCTCATCCACGCTATCAACCTTGCCAGCTAAAATCAAATTAACGCCAGCTTTTTTTGCAATATCAATTGCTTCTAGCGCTCCCTTTTCCGGAGAAACTCTAGCCAAAAAAGCGAAATAATTCTGAGGCTCTGGAAAAAAATGAAATTTTTCCACCTCTATGCCATTATAAACATTGGAAATAAAATTCAGCCTTATTTTTGCCGACTGCCTTTGGTTCATGCTTATGCTGACATAATTAAAATCTGTGAAATATTTATATATTTCAAAATCATTGGGGTTTTTCAAAAATCCATGAAAAGTTGTCACGACTGGCTCATTAATGCATTTGACAAAAGGCAAAAAAAAGCAACCGATATGATTATGGACCAAATCAAATTTATTTTTTTTCAAATATTGCAAAACCCTCCCCACTCCCATCAAGCGCAAATCGCTTCGCACTTCCATATTCCTTGCCACCGGAAGACTTCTGATAGAGTGGGGAAAAATTGGAATCAATTTTGCACTAGTGTGCGAATCGCCCGTTGCGAGCAGGGTTACATCATGCCCCAGTTTTACTAAATTCTCCGTCAAGTTGTACACAACAAGCTCCGTTCCACCGTATTTCTTTGGCGGAACCTGTTCTTCAACTGGAGCAAGCATGGCAATTTTAAGCTTTCTCATAAGTTTAAGCTTAATTTTAAACTAAAATCACTCTCAAAAATGAAGCTTCCACGAAAAATTTTAAGTTTCATTGTCAACTTTTTTATTATCTAGTGTAGCGAAAAAAATGAAAGTACTCTTTCATTTCGCAGCGAGTGACGCAGCAAAAAGTTGATTTGCCTACGAGGCTTGACACGTCGCTCACGAGTGACATGTCTTGCCTCGAAAGCCCAAAGGGTCCAAGGCTTGCCATGGGGTATTAATACCCTTTTATTATTCTGAATCATGTCAGCTTCACTAATTAATACAAACTTTCATATGTAATATTTTCACAAAAAAACAACATGCTAAACTTGCATGTTAAAATAACTTTTAAAATATTTTTGGAAATTTATTCAAAACCAAAAAAATTGGCTATTTTTTTCAGCGAACTATCTGCCTTGCGTTTTCTTCGAATGGATTTGCTTTTTATTTCGGCAATTGCAATTTCTGTCGCATCAAAGCCAGCAGCAAAAAGCTGCTCTGGATTCTTAAAATCAAAAAGAGTAAATTTTTCCAAATGTGGTTGAATAATTATTCTTTCCTCTTTCAAGACACCCGAGCATTGCTGTCGAGCCACGATACCATATGAGTTATTGACCACATCCAAAACATTATCCGTTTTTTTGTGAGCCATCCACATGCTCAAATCAACTCCGATTTCCAGTTGCGCTCCCATCTTTTTCAGGGGGGAAAATGGCAAATTTTCAACCAACATGCCATCAACAAAGTTTCTTTTTTCAATCTTAACCGGGGCAAAAAAAACCGGAATGCAAGCACTTGCCATAACTGCCTGCGCTACATCACCTTCCCGAAAAACAATTTTTTTGCCACTATCAATGTCGGTAGCCACAATAGCCAAGGGAATTTTAGCATCTTGAATATTCTTGTCTCCGATATAGTCCCGGATAATCTTGCCAACCGGCTTGTTGGAATTCAGGCCCAGTTTGGAATAGCCAAAATTTGAAATTTTGAGCCAATTTAGTTTTTTTGAAATTTCGATCATCTCATCCGCAGAAACTCCGAAGGCCCAACAGGCTGCCACAATCGCCCCGGCGCTAGTGCCACTGATGCAGCTAATTTTAATTTTATTTGCTTGCAAAGCTTTCAGGGCCCCAATATGCGCAATGCCAAGTGCGCCACCTCCGCTAAGAGCCAGCCCGATTTTCAATTTCCCACTTTTTTTAACTTTCTTTTTTACAGGCATATGATGATATTAAAATTATAGCATATTTTTGAAAAAAGTTTTAAAACCAAAAATTATACATGTCGAGTATGAGATATTAAAAAGGCCTGGCAATTGGGCCAGAACTTTGGGATTTTTGATAAAAATATTCAATTTTTAATGCTTTTGTTCTAGCAATTACGACAGTAAAAACACATTCAAAAATGGCAGCACTTTACTACAAAATAGTCAGTAAATATTGAAAGACTATTTTCATTTCTCTCGCTTCACTAACTAATAAAAAAACCTACTCACAACTGTTGTCGCTTTCGGTTTTGTAAAAGCATAAACTTTATTCTGACTTTTTTCTCCAGATGGAATATGTAATCTCGCCGTTTAGGAATTTTTTAACAGCAAGCATGGAACATTCGACAATATCCTCGTCACAATCCCACCTTCGCAATGCCGCCTCAATCGTCTTCGTGTTCAACAATGCGGGATGCTCCAAACATTCAATGCAGAAATTAATCTCCATTGAACAAGCTCTTCCGTTTTGATCCTCACACTCTGCAGCGATAAGTCCGCCTTCACCTTTTTTGAAAAATGAACCGTTGCAATTTGGACATCTGTTTTCAAATCTCAATCCCTGAAGATATTCCCAAAATTTTTTCAACTGCTTCTTCATTATTGCTCCGTTTTTTTTATTTTATAATTAGTCATTCAAAGTACAATTTTATTCGTCATTATAAATTTTTTCATGTTTCTTGTCAAACCAAATTTCCTACATTCTAGCTTGAGTTGCAATTTTGCCCTCTACAAATACCTCGTAGGGAGTTAAATAGCCAAGACGCTTTCTCGGACGATTATTGATGCCTTTAACGACAGCATCTACATCCTTTTGTGTTAGTTTAGCAAACAT
>CAIJXA010000064.1 GCA_903824515.1 uncultured bacterium | reverse complement strand
TTTTCTCCAACTTGGTTCTTGATTTTTAACACATCTTTGACAGCTTTTTCAAACTCAGCGTGCCACAAAGATTGGTCCTCCTGCCAAGTTTCATCGCTGGCTTTTTCAAAATCTTGATTAAATGCAACCGTGCAATCAGTAAAACATTTGGCAGTTTCAATTATACTATCCTTGAAATGCTCAATGTTTTTTGTATATTCAGTCGGGCTTAAAAGGTTTTTTAATGAATCAAAATAATCCATCAAAACAAAATAATAATTGGAAAGTTCTTCAAACTTTTTCACATTATTTCTCAAACTTTTTTCTACTCCTTGATATTTTTCCAGCCTCTCTCCTTCTAAAAGTTCAAATGGGTGCAGTTTAGAAATTTCAATCCCTACATTTTCAAAGTGAAATTGTTCTGACATATTTTTTTAATTAAGAAATATTCTTACTTTTTTATATCTACATTATATCTATATTTTTAAAATAAAAAAAGAGGCAAGATATATCCAATGTCTCGCTAATCTTTAAAGCTAATTTTAAAAAATATCCAGCAGGTCTCTAAAATTATTGTTTAAAATTTTTTACTCGCACAACCCATGAGAAGTAATGAGATAAAATTCTTATAAGTTTTGTTGGAAAAAAATTAATCAATCAATTCGAGTGCTAATTTACTTAGTTGTTGTCTTCGATTCTTCATTTTGTCTGCGTAGTTATTTTTTTCTGTTTCATTCTCTAGTTCTTGGCCCCATGAAACACTAAGAATGCTGGATTTATCAGAGGGATCAAAAACTCCAGAAGAGTCGCTCGAAAAAATATCAACATTAACGCAAGCAAGCTGAGGTGATTTTATTTCTGTTAGAATTTTGAAAAATTTTGATGTTTTTGGTCTGTACATATAACTAAACCATTCTCCGTAGACTTCACTTGATGGACAAGCTTCCTTTATTAATCTGCAGGCTAGCAGTAAGGAATCTCCTTCATTGCAAAATTCATCTATTACACATATTTTTTTGTCGTTCAATTTCATGCCAAAGATTTCCAATAGTTGACTTCTTTCGCTTTTGGTAATCTGGCTAAATTGTTCGGGATTAATTTCTGACAGTGGTGTGGCAAGCTGAGTTACTGTTTTTTCTCTACCAATGTTTAAAAAACTGAAACCAGGTTTAATGTTATTGGGCGTGGTGGCATCCCAAATTTTAGATATGAAATACCCAAGTAACCTAGCACTCTTATCTAAAAAAATAACCTCCTCAATTGATTCTTCTCTTAATTTGTCAACCACCTCTTTTGCTCGTAGCAATACATTATGACGGTCATTTTCACCTCTGAATGTTTGGTCGTATTGAATATTTTCTAGGGATTTTTTTTCTTGCATAATCCTTTCCAGTTCTTTGTTATCTGGAGCAATATTTTTTGTACATTCCTCCTCATGTGCAGTCTTTTTTTTGTAGTTTTCTTGATTTGTTGACATTGTTTCCATATCATTAGGTCTTTATTTATTATCTAAATTTTTTAGCATTGGACTAGTGAATACTTATATTATATGACACATTATTAATAATGTCATTTCATAAAAAAGAGGTGAGACATATCTAATGTCTCACCTCTAACCACCTTGACTGCTTAGACTTTCTTGCGAAAGTTCCAGCACCTGACGGTGTCGACAAACCCCTGCTCAAGCAGATGTTCGTTGTCGAGGTTTACTGCTCGGCGACCGAGGCAAGAATGGCACGTTTCTTGGGCGAAGTTTGCGCATTCGTTGCCGCATTTCCCACCATACTTTCGGGCGCGTATGATGCGCATCTCGGTGCTGTTCCAGCAGTCACTTAGAGATGACGTGTGCATATTGCCAAGGATCAAATCCATAGCTCCAATGCAAGGGCGAACTTCACCGTATTGCGATACATACAAGTGATGCATATATCTGTCACAAACGGTGCCGACATAGCTTTGTGAAAGTTCCCAAGCGTTGCCAAACTCTTTTGCGTCAATTTCTTGAAGCTCAAGTAGTTTGTTTTTTAATACTTGGTCAGATGCACAAAGTTGGCAATTTGTTCCGCGACCACGCTCTAGCAAGCTATCGCAATCAAAAATGATATTATTGATTCTGCAGTAGCGCAGAATTTCAACAACATCGCTCAGATTATCAAGCATGCCATCTTCGCCAAGCATGATGCTAGTCACCAACGCCATGCGAGATTTGCGACCAAACTTTTTCAAACACTCGGCTTCATTATTGAATCTCTTGCTCATCAAAAGTTTGATCGCTTCATTGCGTTTCGCCCCATAACCCTTGCGAACAAGGTTTTCAGCGGGATTGCTTGTGAACTGATCCTGTTTTTCAGCATCAAGCGTGTTGCCCTTGAGCATGATTTCAATGGGCAGTTCATATAATTCAGCCGCCAATTGCTCAGTTATAAATTCACCTGTTGTAAACAAGGTGACAAATATCCCAAGCTCCTGGCACTTGCGGATAATCTTCATTGTGAGGTGAAGATTTTTCCCAAGCAATGGTTCACCAGCGCCAGGAATGCCGATTGAGTCGACACCAAGCTGCTTGGCTTGATTTAAAATTGATTCGTATTGCTCGCAGGAGAGCAATTTCTCCTTTTCAAGCCTCTCACCGCCACATGCGTAACAGTAGGAACAGAAAAGGTTACAATAACCAGGAATCTCCAACCACATGGTTTGGAGCTTGCCAGTGTTTGCTCTTTCTAATCCGTGCTGAACTGATTTTGTGCTGATGTTTTTCATAGTTTTCTCCCTTAATTGATTGATTATGCTTCCGGCCGGAAAGCACAAAGATCAAAAGGAGGAAACACTTCGAATTTTTAAGGGACCTTTCCAAATCTCAGCCCACTATTGCTAATGAGCTAGGACAAGGGGTGGAATAATCAGATGATTATTCCACCTGCAAATTTTCAACTAGCTAAAATGATGTTCTACAACTTTTTTATTTCAACTATTTCTTCTGCTGGAACATTTTTTACTATAAAAATGGTGCAGCCCTTTTTGTTTTTCCATGACCTTGCTTTTGTTGAATTAATGACGAGGATAATTGCGGTACCGCCTACCTTAGTCCTGCTTCTTCCTGCATAACCAACTGCGCTTTGGTAGTTAGTTGTGAGAAAAACTACATCAGTGTTTTTGGTCCTATTCTCCGTCAGATTAATTCCACCCACTAAGCCATTTTCCATTATGGAATGGAGATTTTCGCTGCTTGTTCCATGAAAGAACTGTGCCATTTTCTGCTCCTTTTTTATAATTTATGCTTCTGGCCAGATAGCATAAATTTTGCTAAAGGAGACATGCTAGTTGATTTTCAAGGAACTTGCTAACTGTGCTAATGTGTTGAGTAATCCATCTCAACATCAAAGCATATCATAAAATGTCAAACATGTCGATAGTAAGATTAGATAGTAATTAAAATATTGACACTTTATGGCTTGTATGATAGGATATATATGTCGAAACATTTTCCACAACATTTACACTGTCAAATAATTTTTTAAATCTTTTTCAATGATAAAAAACCTTCTTTCAGCTCTTAATTTTTCCGAGAAAGAATCGCTCGTCTACTTAGCGCTTCTTGAAGTTGGCAATGGAAAAGCCCAGGAAATTGCAAAAAAAACGGGACTCAATCGCACGACCGTGTATGATATTTTTGAAGTTTTGATGCAAAAAGGTTTGGTGAGTAAATTCAAAAAAGGTTCAGCGACATTTTTCAATGCTTTGGAACCAAAACACTTGCTGACATATCTTGATCGCGAAAAAGAAGAACAAGCCAAGAAGATTGAAAAGCAAAAACAAAAAGTTTCCGAGCTTTTGCCGCAGCTGATTTCCTTGCAAAATATTTTCACCAACAAACCCAAGGTTCAATTTTTCGAAGGCGAAAAGGGCATGCGCGAAGCCTATGAAGACACGCTTACTGCTGATGGAATTCTTTTGGGATATTCTAATTTAGAGACAATCCATGAGGGTTTGCCAAATTTTTTCCCTGAGTATTATAAGCGCAGAGTAGAAAAGAAGATTTTCGGTCGCGGAATTTTGCCAAGAAATAAAATGTCACTCGAAAGAACCACTCACAATCAAGAGGAAATGCGTGACGTGCGTTTTTTGCCTGACGAGGAGATGACTTTTTCACCAGAAGTAAACATTTACAATAACAAAATTTTGATAGTTTCCTGGAAAGAAAAAATGGCCATTCTGATTGAATCCAAAGAATTAGCAGGTCTTCAAAGACTTACCTTTAATTTGCTTTGGGACACGTTGCCTAGG
>CAIJXA010000063.1 GCA_903824515.1 uncultured bacterium | reverse complement strand
ATAATCGCGCAATAATCGCGCAAGATATCGCGCAAAGATTTACAAATTTTCATTTTAGACTAACCTTAATGAAAAACGCTTTGAATAAGGGCTTTTAGGCTGTTTGCACGGGCTAGGGCTTGTCTGCCGATGAGGCAGGAAACTAATATGTTGAAAAATTGGGAGTCAGTTGAGGGGAAATTGGAGCGTGCAGGTGGCTTTGATGAAATAAAATAGGTCCTTTTGATATTATCTAAGGACCTAAAGTTTCCAAGTGGAAACTATTCTTTTGAGTTTTTTGTAAAATCTTTTGCTTTTTGGAGTTGGTTTTTCAATTGCACGCATAGACTCCTTTGGTGCAGGCTCCAAACCTTGAATGTCTCTTTTTCTGAGCCATGATGGAGTGTTATTCTTCATGTATTGCGTCATTGCGACATAGTTCAATGAAGATTCATGATTTTCAGAAAAGAACCCACTCAACCATTCGAGCGATCTTACAGTGACTCCATATCCTGTCTGATCATCAATGAACAGCACGCTTCGAGGATCTTTCGAGAGAGCAACCTGAATTTCGGGAAATTCCCTTTTTAACGCTTCCAAAACCCAACTGTCATCACTCTTTTTATCAAAATCAATTTCACGCATGTGTCGCGGATCAAGATAACATACAGGGCAACAAATCCCATACCATTCAAGTGCCTTGCCGAAAGGTCTTCCGCTTCCATCAAGAGCAACCACCAAAGATGCCTTTTCTTTCAGACACTTGTCAGCCACGAACAGAACAGCCTTTTTAAGTTCATAAATTTCCAGCCTGTTCAAGAGTCTTTTTCTCTCCTTATGGTAAGCAATTTCCCAATGATGAGCAGCCTCAATTTTTTCAAGCTTCTTTGCGTGCTGAATTTCGGCTTCTCTTTCCCAGAATTCAATGATGCCCTGTCCGAAGAATAGCTCAGCCTCCTTTTTTAATTTTGCAATATTTTCTTCTCCATAAATCACAGGACTGATTAAGTCCCCTCCAGCAGCCATATGTTTCAATGGAAACCTCTCTTTACTTTCAAGAAAAAGAGTAAACCATGGCCGGCTATCATAAATACTAGAAAGATAGCAATGCCATTTTCTCAAAAATAAAGATTTGTTATATTCATCCAATAAAGCCTTGGACTTGAATTCAAAATCTTTTTCGCTGTCGCCACTAAAGGGCAACATAATCAAAGAAAATGGTGCATCATTGAGATTAAAAGGAATCCGATATTTGTTGCGTACGACGGCGCATTTCAAAACGAATTTTTTTTCAGCACTCTCGCAGAAACTCACCACCTCCTTCTCAATCTCGGAATTAAATCTCATTTTAAGGTACCTCCTTTTTTTCTTCAGTTGTTTTTATTTTATTCCCGATTATAAAGTCGGTTTGAAATGATACCAACTGCACTATTCCTTGTCAACCATAAAACGCAAAAAACGCTTTAAATAAGCGTTTTTGGGCTGTTTGCACGGGCTAGGGCTTATCTGCCGATGAGGCAGGAAACTAATATGCTGGAAAATTGGGAACCAGTTGAGGCAAGATTGGAACTAGAAACCCAGTCGAGGACGGTCCTCGACTAAAATTGTTTTCGAGCTCCTGCATAATTTCTCTTGCAATAGAAAGAATTTTTTCATTTTGCCAGCGAGGTTCAGTGCCTACAATAGGAAACAAGCTATAAATACCACCTAGCTGGAGTTGCTGAGTTTGATTTGGAGTAGCTTGAATTGAGACAACTTGCCCTTTGAGATATTCAAAAATCTTGTTTTTTATTTCTTCCCTAGTCATATTTTTATACCGTTTTTCTCAAAACTAAAATTAACTGATCAATCCCTCCTCTTTTTTCCAGCATTTCTTTCCAATCGCCTACCGATATATCAAGATTATATTTCTTTGCCAACTCTCTTAATTTCTCTTCAGAATGATAATACTTAACTGTCTCAGCACCTTTAAGATAGCCAGCCTTTGGATCACCAGATACATTAAAAAACTTAACCGTAAAACTGTCCCCATCTTTCAGCATCTTAACAGTATCTTCAGGAAATTCTTGTCCGTTATATAAAAAGCGAGCATTTGTTGAAATGCTTTTTAGTTGCGGGTCTAGCACGCCAAGTGAAGCGACCAATTTTCCGCCAGTTTTTAGTTTTTGAGACATCAATGCAAACAGCCTGTCCAAATCAGCGATGTGATCAACTGTATATTTCATTATAGCCAAATCAAGTTTTTCAGCAGGAAGCTTTTCTAAATATTCCAAGATTCCATTCTCCACAAATTTAATAACATTCAATCGCTCCTTGTATTTTTCATTATCAATATACTTTTTTGCCAACTCAAGCATATATGGAGCAACATCAACCCAATCCATATGACCTCGTGGCTCACTTAGCAATTGTTCAAATAATTTATCATATCTATCAGGATGAGCACCTCCACCAAGCTCAGCAGAAAAAATAGGATTTTTCATATCCTTTATTTCCGACATAATGACATCATCAACAATTTCAGCCACTCTAAAATTCTTTTCATTTTGCTCAAGTTCTGCAAATTTTTCTGCCACACTATGATTGAAATACATATCCAACCCTACTGACACTTTTTTATGATTTGGCTCTTTTTCCATAAGATTATTTAAGTTCCTATTTTATTTATTTCATATTCCCAGTATAAACCATATTTTTGATAACAAAAAGCTCCCTATGAAAAGGGAGGTCTTTGCAGGAACAGCAAGCTACTGAAAGGAAAACAAGATTTCGTCGCTTGTTTTGGTCTTTGTTCACTTTCCAGCCTTCATATAAGAAGCCCAGTCGAGGACGGTCCTCGACTAAAATTGCCTAATAATAAATGAAAATGATTTGAATTAACGCAATATGCAACCAATTCAACCAAGCGCTCAGCATCTGTTGGAAAAAAACCTGCGCCAGTTTCAAGAATATCATTAACTAGCCATCCAGGCTTATCAGTGTTAAATAACGT
>CAIJXA010000062.1 GCA_903824515.1 uncultured bacterium | reverse complement strand
TTGAACGGTTCAACTTTTGGTGATGGAATTGACTGCACAATTCTAAACATTGTCTCAGTATTTGCACAATCAGTTTCGCGCATTTTTTCATCAGATGCAACCAATTTCAACCGTACGATTTTTTCGTACACTTCAACAAATCCTTCGCCAATTAACTTCGCCTTCAAATCACTCCAATATCGTTTAGGGATACTACTTCCAGTTAAAACCTCAACGGCATCAATAACGGAAAACTACCACGCTCCATTATGAATTTGCTTTCTAATTCTCTTGTTTCTAAACAGCACGATTTTTGTTGTTTCCATATTTTTTACCCCGTTAAATTGCGTAACCGCACTATTTAACTGGGGTGTTTTTAATGTTTACAGTGATATTATACCACTTAAACAAAAATCCCTCAACAACGGCACTGTGGATAAGTCAGAAACCTACATTTTAAAAACTATTTCAACATCCAAGCGGGAATTAAAATCACCTCACCTTGAACAGCAAATTCGTTTTTTGTAACCACAATCAACTTATTTTCACTTTTCTTCGCTAACCTAATCCCAAATTTAACCTTATTAAGCAAAACATGCTCACGATACTTGACTTCAATATATTGATATTTCTTAGAATCCAAAATATTATGCGAAACCAAAAAATCAACCTCTTCTTTTCTGACTCGGCAAAAAGAAACCTGCTCATATTGTCTTCTCAGGAGAGTAGCACAATAATTTTCCACCAGAAAACCAAACTTATAATTCAACTGCTCCTCATCCGACCAAGCGTGAAAAGCAGAGAAAAAATTGGAACTACCGAGATAAATTTTCTTGCCCAGACGCTTAACCTTTCTAGCTGATTTCGTGAAATTATACACAAATTGAATCAAGAAACTTTCCTCAAAATAGCTAAAATATTTACTGATAGTTTTTTCATCAATTCCAATTTCTCGCGCGATATTGCCAATTTCGACATTTGAACCAACTTCACCAACCATCACTTGAAAAAGAAATTTAAGTTCATCTATCTTTTCCACACCAAAAATCCTCGGGATGTCATATTCGATCGTTTTCTTATAAATTGCATCTTTCAAATATTTTCGAACAATAATTTCATTACTCTCCTGAACTATTTCTGGAAACTGACCAAACTTAAGGTAATATTCAAATTCTTTTTCCATTTCACCGCCCCAGCGCTGAAAAAAATTCTCAGCTTGCGGGATATTTTTTATTTTTTCTCCAAGTAAAATTGCAACCTTTTGATATTGCTCTAGCATTTTTTTGTCAACATTTTTCAGTTCCAAATATTCTTCGAAACTAAGCACGGGAAGAAAAAATTCATAAATTCTGCCAGCCAAACTTTCGGTGGTTTTTTTACGCAAAAATAATGATGAAGAGCCACTGACAATAAATTTTATCCGAGTGTCCGTATCATAATAACGTTTGAGAATATGTTGCCATTTTTGATTATATTGGATTTCATCCAGGAAAATATAAATTGGTCCTTTTTTGGGAGCAATTTTTTCCAGATATTCATTCAGATAATTTGCCAGGGTAATTTTCCCAGGAATAATCGCTTCATCGAAAGTCAAAAACAAAATAGCTTCTGCCTGCGTCTTGGTAATTATTTTTTGAATGAGCTGTTTTAATAGAATCGTCTTGCCAGTTCGTCTCAAGCCAACAATCGAAATGATTTGTCTTTTTTCCAAATATGGCAAAATTTCAATTAGCAATTGACGGCTATGCTTAATGCCTTTTAATTCAGCAAAAAACTCCGCTGGTGCGTTCCAGTGCTTATTCTGTCGATAAATTTCAGCTAAGATAAAGGATTTTTTCATGTATTTACATTTATCAGTACTCTAATACCTATAAATGTAACATTTCTAGGTATTGCTGTCAATTTATTTGGAAAAAGCATCATATTTACTCGTCGGTTTGCGACACTCGGCTTCCACAAATTGTCAGACTTTTTCAATTATATCGTTCATGATTTTTTCAAAATCTATAAATTCCAATTTCTTGCAATATCGCCTCTTTCTGAATATTTTTTTATCCGCAAATACTCGCCATAAACCCTTGCCTTTGAAATCTCATGCCGCCACCAATCTTCACGAGTAACAAAAACTCCATCATATTCACCATTGATTGCAAATGGAAAGAGTTGCGCTAATGGAAAATATTTTCGCAAAGTTCTTGCTGCCCTGCCACATGCATGCGCTTTTGCTGAAAACAAAATACTTTTTGGATTTATTTTATTCTCATCAAGCACCTCTTTTCCAAAAATCACATCCTCAAGAGTGTTTGCCGACCTGTTCTGTATTAAAATATCATCTTTTGGCACGCCATATTCTACTAACAAATCAGCAATTGAATGTGCAAGCGGTATGCCTGTTTCATAATAACTCTTTCCCAAAAATCCCGTCACCAAAACTCTGTCTACGAGTCCATCAATATACAATTTCGCAACCGGTTTCCAATCAACATCGCAAGTTCCAAACACAAAAAGAATATCTGCCTTTTGGGGATTGACTTCAGCAAAAGTTACTGCTGTAATTTCTCTAATCTCATCTTCCGTCAAATCTGGCACCTCAACTTCCCTGGGAATTTCCTTTTGCTGATTGAAATCATTATAGTTATCTGGAATGGTTTTCATATTTTCAGCTTTAAAAATTTTTTTTAAAAACTCTCTTATTCTGCAGTCGGTTCAACGTCTCTGACTTGAACCGCACCGTTCTTAAATTTTCAGAACCATTTCGGTATCTTATTTTAGATTAGGTTTAATCTGCTTATAATTATTGCTTTAAATAAAAGCTTTTTTAACAAATTTACATTTATCGGTACTATAGTGGATATAAATGTTACACTTCTAAGTATTACATAAACTATCAATGTAACTGTCTATTATAAAAATTTTTTTAATTTCAAAACAAACCGATGCATATTAACATCAAATTCTTTAATTGGCTTTGCAAGAATCTCATCAAAACCCAGCCAATGATACCCAGTAAATTCCTTTTTGAATTCTTCTGTATGGCTGTTTACAGTGGCAGCTGCATCACCTGCAAAAACATACCACAAACTCACATCAATGTGTCCAGGAGTCAAACCCACTGTTTCCGTCACTGTCACAAAAAATGGAACTTCTAATTGAAAAGCTAATTTTGACTCAATTCCCAGTTCCTCCTCAATTTCTCGCTCGGCTGCCGCAAGAGGCATCTCGTCAATATCAATATGCCCACCGCTGGGCAGTTTTTTTAAGGCATTTTTGTGATCCAATAATAAAATTTTTTCTCTTTAGTATCGACCAAAACTGCATAACTAACTAAATGCTTTAGTGGTCTTGCTGGTTTTTCAATGCGAAAAATTTCAACCCCACTTGCAATCCAATCCAGCACATCTTTTATGTGTGCTGCTTCCACTTGGTCAAATGGAGAAACTTGTCTTAGCAAATCTGAAATTTTAGCCCTAATATCTTGCATAATGTTCAACAATTTATTTCAACAACTTCTTATCCTCCGTTTTTTTGAGAAAATTCTTTTTGGTGACGATTGATTTGCCAAGTCTTTTTTCGAGCTTTTTTCTGGCTCCGCCCGCAATGTCGCCGCCAGCCTTGGCATCAGCTTTGAGCTTGACCACGCCTTTGGAATTTTCCACCCGATGAATTTCCGTGGTTGAGCGTTCGCCCAGCATTGTGAAAATCAATTCAAAGTCATCCATGTGGTCCCGCAAATTTTGACGCTTGAGTCCTTTGAACTTCTTGTATTCATTTGGAGTTTTTCCAAAAGTTGCTTGAGAGATTTCCGCAGTCAAAATTTCATAATCTCTTTGCTCGCGTGCTCCTCGATTTTTCCATTCCTCTGTCAACTCCTCCCGAATTGCAATTCCCCGCATCCGCTTTTCAATCCAGCCGTCCGAATAACCCTTGGCTCTATATAACATTCGCGTCCTTTTTGTAGCTAACTCTGGATCTTCA
>CAIJXA010000061.1 GCA_903824515.1 uncultured bacterium | reverse complement strand
TTTTTTTGTGAGTCTTGCTCCGCAGGTCAACCAGCCGCCAGTGGCTATCATCGCCATGGCTTTGCTGGGAGCAAGCTTGGCTTTTCTGGTTTTTAATTTCAATCCAGCCAAAATTTTGGCTGGCACGAGCGGAGCGGTCTTCTTTGGCTTTATATTGGCCATTCTAGCGCTATTTGCGGGGGCTAAAATTGCCACCACCCTGCTAGTTTTGGCTATTCCAGTCATTGACGCAACCTGGGTCATTTTGGAGCGCTTGGGAGCAGGCGAGAGCATTTTCAAGGCCGATCAGCGACATCTGCATCACCGCCTGCTGGCGCTGGGTTGGTCGCAGAAAAAAGTTTGTTTGCTTTATTGGCTGATCACAGTTTTGATTGCAATTGCGGCTTTGAATTTTGGGGCATTTGGCAAAGTGGCAATTTTTCTGGGCGTAGTCGGTGGGATGCTTGCATTTTATGTTTTCATTCAGAAGAAATCAAATAATCATATAATCATATAAACATGTAAACATATAATCATATAAGCGTATAAACATGTGAACATATAAACATATGAAAATGTAAAAATTAAAATAAAATGATTGGTGCTTGTATGATTGAATGATTACATGTTGACATGACCATTATGGTTAAGAAAAAAATTTTAAAATTAGTTGGCGTTGCTGCGTTACTGGTTCTGCTGGCAGGCTATTTTTTTTGGAAAAATAATGCTGCTTTGAAAATTGAACCTGACCAGATTGTGATTCGTGGTCATATTTTCAAAATTGAAACAATTGCGAACGAAAGTGTCAAAGAAAAAGGGCTGGGCGGAAGACAGTCAATTTGCGCTGATTGCGGAATGTTGTTTGTTTTCGACAAGCCTGATAAATATGCTTTTTGGATGAAGGACATGCAATTTGCGCTGGACTTGCTGTGGCTCAGGGATGGTCGCGTGGTTTTTCTGGAAAAAAATGTTTTGCCTTCGTTTATGCAGACGATGATTCCAGCAGAGAATGCTGATCAGGTTTTGGAGCTAAATGCTGGAACGGTGGACAAGCTCGGGATTGTTCTTGGCGACAGCGTTTCGATTAAAAATTAAAAGTTGCTGTATTTGTAGTTTGAGTAAAGTTGTTTAGGTTATGTTATACAGAATCAACTTAATTAGTTACAACTATACGTTGGAGGTCCGACCTCCATTAGGGAGGTCGGACCTCCTTGCAACCAACAGTAATTTAATTGATTTGGTATTATATTGAAAAGAGTTCTTGAAAATGGTAGGATGATAATAGTTTTATGATTAAAGAAAGTTCACAAGAAGGACTAAAAAATTTTAATAGCGGTGATTATTTGGATGTGTTGAGAGCTGCTTGGGCTGAAAAGAAATTAACTGATAATCCTGCTGAGGCTGAGGCAATGCTGAAAAAAATCAGTTCTTTTTGTCGTTTTCGGCAGGCTGGGTGTCGTTCTTCTTTTGGGGAATTTTATTCCTTAATTGAAAATGTAAATTTGTTCAAAGAATATGAATTTTCAGTTGATGAAAAAGGAGAAGCAAGGAAAAATTTTTTGGATAAAGTGACATTGTCGATGCAGGGACAATCTCCAAGAGTAAGTGACTTTTATGGTGCTCTTTTAAATGAACTCGAGGGGGTTGAAAGTGTTGATCAATTTGAGACTACAAAGCAAATGATGCTTTCCTTGAAGGAAAGTGGTGGCTTGCAAATTTTAACCAACCCTCTTATTTCAATGGATGTGAAGCTTGATCGAATGGAAAAAGAAATTGAGGGTTTCTTGAAAGGCGCAAAAGCACTTGATCGCCGAGAAGGAAGAGTAAAAAATGAAGCAGAAAAAAAAGAAAGGGAAGAAAAAATAAAAAATGCTCCAACGACTCCTCCGCCTGCTCGTGATGAATCAAAACCATCCATGGATGAAATGGAAAGAAGTAAAGAGAGCGAAAGTCCTCAGGCAATTTGGTCAATTCATCCCGCCCAAGGGGGATATTTCAAAGAGCAATCATTTGACACCTGGGACAATGAAAATCAAAAATGGACTCAGTCTACATATAAATATTCTGATATTCAGCTTGCTGAAACAGGAGAACCTGCGGAGAAAATTTCTTTGCAGGCAGAAATACTTTCCGGGCAATGGACAAGAGTGCCAGTGCCATATACATTTGAAATTGCAAAAATAAATTCAAGCAACGCTGAAAATTATCAGTTAAAGCTTGATCAAAATGGGGATTATGTTATTTTTGCGCAGGCAAAAAATGCGAGACTAGTTGAAATTGAGATTGTTCTTGCGCAAGCTGGCAAATCAAGAGTTTCAGGGAGCGCTGATCAAAAAAATATTTTCAAGGCGCAGCTGTCAACCGAAACCGAAAGCAAAATCAAAGAAATTCAAACCAGAAAAAAGGGAAATTTAGCGCGAGCAAGAGCACTTTCAAGTTATGTGATGCGTCGGCTGAAATATTCAAATGATAGTTCCTATAATTCGATTTATGAAAATCATCAAAGTGGTTATATTGGCGGAATTGATGAATTGAAGCAGGCTGATTGTGATGTTGCCAATACCTATTTTGCTGGACTTTGCTCGCGTTTGGAAATTCCCGTCAGGCACTGCGTGGGGCACATGGTCAAGGGAAAAGATGAAACAGGAAATTCGCGCATAACTAGCGGAACTGGACATGCTTGGAGTGAGGTTTGGGATGAGGAACATGGAAAATGGGAACGTGTTGATGCAACGCCGCCAGGAGATTCTCAGTTTTCAGCTGAAGAAGAGAAAAATGGCAATGAATCAATTCCTGGAGATTATGGCGCACAAGAAGCCAAGGAATTTACTGATGAGGAATTGCTCGCACTGGAGAAAGAGCTTGCCAAATTGGTTGAAAAATTGAACTATACTGCTGAAGAAAGAGAGCTTGCGGAAGTTGCAAATATCGAAATGAAGGAGGCACGAGAAATTGTCAAGGAAATTGAAAAAGCGGAAAACACAAAGCTTCCAAATGGCGAGCGGGTGGCGGATGTTTTGGCTGCCTTGTTCAATCAAATTATTGAATCTCGAAAAATAGCTACCCCAGATTACACTGGACCGCTTCGAAAAAGCGAAGGTGGGGAAGAAATTGAAGATATTGTGACGCACTTTATTGGAACTAGTGTTGGTCAGGCAGATCCGAATTCGCGTCAAAAAGAAGTCGAAAAAGAAAAAGATGAAAAGATTTTTGGAGGCTTTGATTTTTATATGATAGGTGACAAATCAAGTTCCATGAGTCAGACTGTGGATGGCGAAATGAAATGGAAAACCCAGCGCTTGGCTGAATTTTTGATTTTTTTAGCCTTGCATAGGTTTGATGCTAATTTGAAGCGGGCTGGCGTTTCTCCGGAGAAAAATCTATCTGTGCGAAGCAGGGGAATTTCATTTCGCAACTCATCAGAAATTGATGAAGACAAAGCATTGTCAACAAAATTTGAACCAAAAGACAAAGTGAAAATGTGGAAAAGTCTTGGAAATCAAGGTTCTGGC
>CAIJXA010000060.1 GCA_903824515.1 uncultured bacterium | reverse complement strand
TATTGTCTTGGAAAGACTGCGACAATTTGGCGCCGATTTTAAAATAGAGGAGGATGCTATTGAAGTTATTCCGAATGAAAATTTAGTCGCCGTTGAGAAAATTGATACGCGAACTTATCCAGGCGTTCCTTCAGATGTCCAACAACCGCTGGGCGTTTTAGCTACCCAGGCTTTGGGTGAGACGTTAATTTTCGATACGATTTTCGAAGGACGCTTTAATTATTTAAGCGAACTGGAAAAAATGGGCGCTCGGGCTAAAGTTTTAAACCCGCATCAGGCCGTTATTACGGGACCAACGAAGTTAAAAGGGAGCGCGATTAAAAGTTTCGATTTGCGCGCCGGCGCCTCGCTGATTATTGCCGCCCTTTGCGCTAAGGGAACAACAACGATTGACGAAATTTACCAGGTTGATAGGGGATATGAAAGAATCGAGGAGCGCTTGCAGCTGTTGGGAGCGGATATCAAGAGGATGGAAGGATAAATAGTAATCAGTAATCAGTAATCAGTAACTTGAAATAAAGTAGCTGTTAGCCTACAACTAATAATTATCAAAATGTCATCCTGAACTTGTTTCAGGATCTCGGTTACAGGTAGCATAATGAGACTAAGAAAACAGATGCTGAAACAAGTTCAGCATGACAAATTATTTTTAAATTTCAAGATTTATGGAAAAAGAATTTGAAAAATGTCAGTGCAAGGTTGGAAGGGATTATATCGGAGTTGGCGGAGGAGTTCTTATTTTAAATAAAAAGAAAGAAGTTTTATTGATGAAGCGCGGGAAAAATGCCAAGAATGAAGCTGGATGGTGGTCAAAGCCAGGAGGAACGGTTGAATATGCTGAAAAAGTTATTATGGCGATGAAGCGCGAAATAAAAGAAGAGATTGGGATTGAAATAGATATCTGGGGAAGTTTGCCACACACGGATCATATAATTAAGAAAGAAGGTCAGCACTGGGTCGCTTTTAATTATCTGGCTAGTGTAAAAAAGGGCGAAGTTAAAAATCTCGAACCGCATAAGTGTGATGAAATAAAGTGGTTTGCATTGGATAACCTGCCAAAAAAAATCACACAGACAACTCGAGAGCCAATTAAGAATTATCTCGAGAAAAAATATATAAAGTTGTGAAAAATAATTATTATATTTTAAATATTGACTCAGTGTCTCTAGCCTGAATTGGGAATGCATTTGGAATCAAGAAAAATGCGGCTCAAGTCGGAGACATTGAACCGACAAGGGTCTAATTCCTAATTCCTAATATCTAAAAATGTCATCCTGCCCGTCCGCCTTTGGAGGGAACTTGCTTAGCATGACAGAAGATTTTTAATTTTCAAAATTATATGGGAGAAGAATTTAAACACGGGGCAGGTGAGGTGGCTGAATTTAAAAATGAATTATAAGTAGAGCTTTATTTATTAGAAATTGATTCGAAATTCAAAATTCGAAATTCAAAATTCTTCAAGTAGTATGTTTATCAGAAAAATTGGAATCGATCTTGGCACGGCCAACACCTTGGTTTTTATTCCAGGGAAGGGCATTGTGATTAATGAACCATCCGTGGTGGCGGTTTCGCCGACGGAAAATATTGTTTTGGCAGTGGGCAATCAAGCCAGGGAAATGCTTGGCCGAACCCCAGACAATATTGTCGCATCCAGGCCCATGAAAGATGGCGTGATTGCAGATTACCGCGTGACTGAGGCGATGCTGCGTTATTTTATTAATAAAGTAATGGGCAAGATTCGCATTGTGCGCCCGGAGATTATGATTTCAATTCCAGCTGGCGTAACCTCAACTGAGCGTCGCGCAGTAATTGACGCTGCGGTCAAGGCTGGGGCAAAATCGGCTTACGTTGTAAAAGAGCCACTCTTGGCAGCTATTGGGGCAGGGATTCCAATCCACAACGCGCAAGGTAATATGATTATCAACATTGGGGGTGGAACCTCTGAGATCGCGGTGATTTCCTTGGGCGGGATTGTAGCGGCTCACAGCGCCCGTGTGGGTGGCAATCGTTTTGATCAAGCCATCTCGGATTATATTAAACGAAAATACGGCTTAGCCATTGGCGACCGCACGGCCGAAGATATCAAAAAAGAAATCGGGAGTGCGATTGGTCAAGTTAAAGAAGAGCACATGGAAATTCGCGGACGCGATTTAATGGGCGGTTTGCCAAAGACGGTTAAGATTTCTTCTAATGAAATTACGGAAGCGTTGCAAGACGAACTGCGCGAAGTAATTAACGCCATTAAAAAAGTTTTTCAGGAAACTCCTCCAGAGCTGGCAGCGGACATTATGGATAAAGGCATGATTCTTTCTGGCGGTGGGGCGCTGCTGCGAAATCTTGATCAGCTTATTACGAAAACTATTGGCGTACCTTGTTACGTCGCCGATGATCCACTTTTTTGTGTCATCAAAGGGATTGGAATTGCCTTGGATAATTTGGAGGTGTACAAACGCACCATAATGCTAGCAAAATAAATGACCGATGCGAAACTACGAAACAGATACGAATCTACGAAATCAAAAAAATAAAAATGAAGGGACAAGTAAAAAAAGATGTAAAAATAATGTATCCAGAATTATCTTACATGTTGAATGGAATATTTTTTGATATTCATAAAAGAATTGGAAGGTATAGTAAAGAAAGGCAGTATGGTGATGAAATAGAAAAATGCTTAAAAGAAAAAGGTCTTAGTTATATTAGAGAAAACAGAATATATAAAGAGAGTGAATTTACTAGAAATATCCTAGACTTTATCATAAATGATTGTATTATCCTGGAAATTAAGGCAAAAAAATTTATTACAAAAGAAGATTTTTATCAAACAAAGAGATATTTAATAGATACTAATAAAAAATTAGGATTGATTGTTAATTTTAGAGATGATTTTATTAAAACAAAAAGAGTTTTGAATGATTGTTTGTAGATTTATGTATGTTTCGTAGTTTCGTATCGCTCCATTTTGTTCGTAGATTCGTATTAATTTCGTAGTTTCGTATCGCTCCATTTTGTTCGTAGATTCGTATTAATTTCGTAGTTTCGTATCGGCTATATGAAAATTGGTATCGACGCCTCGCGGGCGTTTTTAGAAAATCGAACCGGGATTGAAGAGTATGCTTACCAAGTCATTAAAAACCTGACCGTTGTTTTACATGATCAACAGGTTGTTTTGTACGTGCGAAAATCTGCTACCAATCTAGGGACTAAGTCCCCAAATGGGGACTTAGTCCCTAGGTTGGATTTTGAACTTCCTAAAAGTTGGAAAATAAAAATTATTAAATGGCCATTTTTTTGGACTCAGGCTGGTCTTTCCTTGGAGATGCTTTTTCATCCTGTCGACGTTTTATTTATCCCAGCGCACACCGTGCCCATTGTTCACGCTAAAAAGACAATCGTAACAATTCACGGCCTAGAATACGAGTTTTGTCCACAGGCTTATTCTTTTTGGGAACGATTGTACATGAAAGTTTCTATCAAAAAATCTTGCCTTTGGGCAAGTGAAATTATTTCAGTTTCGGAAAATACAAAAAAAGATTTGATGAAATTGTATGGCGTTGCTGAAAATAAGATAAAAGTTATTTATGAGGGCTGTGAGAATAGTCATCAGTCTGCCTCGTTGGCAAGTGTTTCATTAGTAATTAGTAATCAGAAAAATTCAGACAGCAATCAGTCATCAGTCATCAGTAATCAGGAAATAAAAAAAGTCAGCCACCAAGCTTCAGTTACCGATTACCGATTACTGGTTACTGATAATTATCCCTATTTATTATTTATCGGCCGCATCGAAGAGCGGAAAAATATTGGCAATATTGTTAAGGCTTTTGAAATTTTAAAAGAGAAATACGAAATTCCTCATAAATTAGTTTTGGCAGGGAAACCTGGATATGGCTGGGAAAATATCAAATATCAAATATCAAATTTCAAATTTAAGGAAGATGTTATTGAATTGGGTTTTGTCTCTGAGCAGGAAAAATGGGAACTTTTGAAAAAGGCCGAAGTGTTTGTTTTCCCGACGCAATATGAAGGTTTTGGCATTCCGATCTTGGAAGCGCAGAGTGTCGGTTGCCCAGTGGTGGCTTCGAACAATTCCTCTATAGTAGAAGTTGCTGAAAGTAGCGCCCTTTTGGTTAATCCTCAGCGTCCCGAAGAAATTGCCGAAGCAATCTATAAAATAATCTCAAATCAACCTTTCAAAAAAGACCTTATCGAGAAAGGTCTTGAAAATGTCCAAAGATTTTCTTGGGAAAAATGCGCGAGGGAAGTGGCGGAGATTTTGGAAAGATAAGGGTTGGTGTTTTTTAATATTTGCTATTAATAAAGCTCCACCAATATTCCTATATGTATTTCAAAACCTCGCTCAATTTTTCAATAGTCCTTTGTATTCTTTTTCCTTGTGTGTCACTTTTTTGATAATCAGACGCAATCAGCAAGGCATCGACCCCGACATTTCTTGCTGGTTTGTAATCCCAACGGTAGCTGTCGCCAATCATCAAAGCTCTGTTTTTGGGGATTTTGTGCTTTTTGAGGATTCTGACAATGAATTCACCCTTGGATTCTTGGCGTTCTCTCGTTGCGTGTATTTCATCAAAAAATTCATTGAGTTTGAAGTGGGAAACTTTGTGCTTGATAATAGTGTCAGCTTCTTTAGGAGTGTGTGGATGGGTCGAGAGAATGACTGTGATGATTCCGCGCTCCTTCAATTTTTTTAGCGTGTCCAACGTTGTTGGGGTTATGGCTAGGAGCCCACAATAAAAATCAAGAGTTCCGCCAAGGGCATATATCCAGTGCGGTTTCTTTTGATATTTTGTTTTCTTTGGATACCACAGCGTTCCGTCGCCATCGAAAAATATTATCTTTTTTGCAATCATATCTTTTGCTTTAACAAAATTTTTCCATGATAAGTTTGACTGAGGTCATCTTTTGGCAACTCATTTTCTATCATTCCATTGATCATTTCAGCATTCCAATCGGTTGACCAATTTTGGGACACCCACATCACGCCTTCTTTGATGCCAATCAAATTTAACTTTCTCAGCAGTTGAGGATCAGAAAAAATTTCTGGAAATTTTGATTTTAAAATTGGCAACAAATGATAAAAGTTTTTTCCCTTGAACTTTGGAAAATCTTTTGTGCCTTCGGCAAACTGTTGAGGGTTATCAATAAAACCAAGCAGGGAATTGAGCGCGCGCACTTTCGGTGCTTTGAGCGAAGAATCGAAATCTATCAAGGCTGTGAGCCTCATTCCTTCATGCAAAATGTTGCCCATATGTGTATCTGTGTGGACAAATACTGGTTCGCAATTGTCAAAAATATGGATATGTTTTTTGAAATATGTTTCAATCTCTTTTATATCTTCAGGTGTACACAATTTTTCAGCCATAATTTTTGCAACATACCCATCAAATTCTTTAACTAGAAAGTCTGAATATGTTGCGAAGGACTCCTTGCCATCAAGGTTGACCAAGCCAAAATCAGTAAAGCTGATGCTAAAGAGTTTTTCTATAACATCAAGGACTTGTTGAAAAATGATTTCTCTGTCTTGCTCGCTCATTTCAAGGATGTCATCCAAGAGCATGTTGCCACTTGAACGCTTCATGACCAAGATTTCAAACGGAGTTGTGTTGAAATAATCATATGCAATCACTTCCACTACGGGAGCTTGCAAGCCGAGTCTTTCGGAAACGATTTTGTTTGCCAAATATTCAGGGCGCTCTTTTCTCTGATTGAGTTTTATGGCAAAGTCTTTGGTCAGAAATGTTGCATTGACATTCCCTGCGCCAGCCTCAACAACTTCATCAATGTTGGGCAAATTTGGAATTTTTAAAACCCTTAAAGCTTCCAAAACTTGCTGGCGAGTAAAAGTTGAAACACGTTTTTTGTATTGCTGGGCTATTTCATTTTGATATTCATCGGAGTCAACATATTTTTGAGTTACTTTTTCTTTTTGTCTAAAATAATCCTCTCTTGTTTGAATCAGTCTTTCCGCCTCATGTTTGCTAAAGTCGGTAACGAATTTTGGAATTCTAATACTAAGCATTGAATCCATGAACTTTATATTGGACGTAGCGTCTAGTACGGGTTTTTCTGTATTCACATCCAAGCCACTCAATACATCGGCTTCCATTAAGATTATTTCGTCAACATCTTTTATCTCAAGTTTTTTATCATGCACAGCGACAAGATGAATGCATCGTGTTTTTTGCTTTTCAGTCAGGAAAGAAAAAATATCGTCGCGCAGCAGCTGTTTAGTTTTTTTTGCGCCCAATTCCATGTGCAATTTCTTAGCATTTTCTATAACCTCAATATTCATAACTTGGCCATCCTTAAATATTTCCGAATAACCCCAATCATGAGCATAGGCTGCAATTGTTAAAACTATTTCATCTAGTTTTAATTCAGGATTGTGGCTAATGATTTGCTTCAACCAGCTGACAACTTCAATGGTATGAATTTTATCAAAACCACCTCGACTTTTTTCCAAGTCCGGCAAGATTTTTTCTTTTAAATACTTTTCAAGACTGTCTAAATTTAAATTCATAATTATTTATGAGGAGTGATTTTGATGTTTTATTCTTTTGAGATTAAATTTGCCATTTCCGTGACAGACTTTTCTGGTTGACTAGCGTCTTTTTCTACTGTTCCTATTGCGCCAGCATTCATAAATGCCTTAACTGTATCATTATCAGAAGAAAAGCCTATAACTTTGCCAGAAAAATTTTTTTCTTTCAATGACTCAATAACACTCGAACCTTTAAGGTAATCCGATAGATGATAATCTATTATAACTATGTCTGGGTTATGTTGCATGATTTGCTTGACTAGTTTGTCTGGGTCCTGATCGGTATATTCAACAAAAGATGCATTTCCATCTGTTGCAACCATCAAATTGGGCGCAAAATGCTCCAAAAGTTTTTTTACGTCATCAATCATGACCAACGTCTTACCTCTTAATGGTTTGTATTCTTCTAAAAATTCAGGCGCTCTTTTCCACTTAGCTGTACTGCCTAAATCTGCAAGAGATTTGTTGACTTTTTCCAATATTGTTAATTTCTGTTCCTCAGATTTTTTAATATTGCCTATATCTAGTCGTGGTTCTCCAATCATAATTTTGTTTGTTAAGAATTAAATTTATCGATAATCACAGCACGAGTAAGCCCGACCTCCCTTGCAATATCAATATGCTAACTTCTTGAATCAATATTGTGCTATTTGGCGATGTAAGTTTTCCATCTCAATTGGTATTCTTATTTCACAACTCGCAAGCCAAGCTCGTCATTTTCCAATTCAAATACAGCTCCATTTTCAATTTTCCCCAATTCCTCAGTTTTTAAAATTTCTCGAAATATACAGCGAATTGGTCCGCCATGTGTAATAATTGCAATTGCCTGATATTTTGACTTTATTATGCTCAGAAAAGAATCAACCACTCTCTTCTTGAAATGATTGTATGTTTCAATCTGAAATCTAGTCGAGGACGGTCCTCGACTGAGC
The DNA here is from genome assembly GCA_903824515.1 of uncultured bacterium. Lineage (GTDB taxonomy): Bacteria > Patescibacteriota > Minisyncoccia > Moranbacterales > GWC2-37-73 > CAIPMZ01. Next base: position 4,271 of record CAIJXA010000060.1, on the reverse strand, counting down.
TTCGCTGCTTGGGCAACTTCGCTTTTATTCATTTTGCTTGGCCAAACTAAATTGTTACTCGAATCATACAACGGCCTAGAAAGATTGGGGTTTTTCCTGAAATTTCTAAGCATTTTTTCTACAAAATAACTTTCCATTTTAACTGGTCCGCCATTAACCACTATCGCCTCAATAGAATCAGCAGGTGCTGCTATCATCCTTTCGTTAGGCAAAAAACCAGAGCTGTTTTCTTTTACTTTATTTTCATTGATAATATATGCGACATCATAAAGTTGATAATCTAGCTCTGCTCCAGGTGACATTTCGCTTAATTTCTTAAAACATGCATCAACAAGAGCTCGATATGTTAAATCTTGTTCGTCGTATTTCCAATTATTTGGTTCAATGCCCGATTCAATATTAATAATGATTTTTTCAACTGTGTTATTTTTTTTATCCTGATTTGTGGCATAATTTTCGAGAAGTTGTGAAAACCCTTTAAACTTAACTGATTCAGTTGGAGGGTGACCTTTAAAGCCGTTGGAAATTTCTTTATCAGCCCAATTTGAAAAACTGTCGTTCCGAGTTGATTTTTTTAAGTCAGACAGATCAAATCTACTTTCATTTTTGTCCTGAAAAAATGATTGATTATTAAAGCCGTCATTCAGAATTTTGTTCGACAAACCAGAATACGCAACTCGTGACATTAATTCTGGCCTCCATGATTCAAGATTAACCAGATGATTCATTGCAATAGTCGAGCACTCGTTATCTAATTCTAAATTCTCATTATTCTCAATTAATGCTGAGCTTTTGTGGCCAAATTCTAGCCTTTTTACAGCGCTTAGCATTTTGTTTTTATAATCCTCTAAATCCTCAGCCCCATCACTTAAAAAAGCAAAAACTTGATACTGTTTACTGAAGTCAAGACAAGCTGAAAAAAATTTATCTTGAATATTTTTATCTTTTGGTTCCGCAATATATATTGCATGTAGCTCTTCTAGTTTTTTGAAAGCACTTTGTAATCTCGGAGACTTTGAAATAATGTCTTTCGTTTTTTCTTCATTAATGGTGATGACTTTATTAATCGTGCTTACAATTTCATTCTTAGCAAAATATTTATAGCTATCTGCATCAACTTTAATTTTTTCTTCGTGAGAAGTTGATTCATGTCTTAGGTCAAGTCCGTCCACGTATCTATATAAATCATCTTTTGACTCAAAAAAATAATCCAGCCCATCGTATGATGCTCCATGCTTCATTGTTTCCGGAATACCAGAGCCATATACACCTCGTAGAATATTAACATCCTGATTTGAGTTTAAAATATTGCCCAATATTTCCGCTTCTAAATCCAACCTCTCGACACCTTGTGCATTTGCATGATTTTTTAGCTTTTCGATGTGAACAATAAAGCTACTATTAAACCATTCTTGCCAAGACTCCGTTTTATTAAAAACATTTTCTCTCCTTTTGCTTAATTTTTTCTCTCGTTCTGGTAACTCATTGTGAATTTTATTCAACTCACCAGCACTTGGCATCTGAGATTCTCCAAATTTCATATGTGTATTAATTATAAATAAAGTTTCGGAACGATAGTGGAGAAAACTCCCAATACCCCTGAATTAAATAAAGAAAAACAAAAAATAATTATTGTCGCGAACAGGGGCGTTAGCCCAAAAAGAAAATATGCATTTCGCCCAACGTTTAAGTATATGCGATGTTTTGCGGAGTGAAACGGAGCAAAATATGGGAGAGCGAAGTGCAACGAGCGAACCGCATATACTGTGTTAGGCGAGCCGAATGGAGCGATAGCGGAGTGAGAGTGCAACGTGCCTTGCGTATTTTTGAAAAATTTATCCATATTATTCCGTTTTTGGTGGGCTTTTTATTATTGTATTTGATTTTTTTGTTTTGAAAAATGGAAGAGGGGCTGGGGGTGAATTCCATTTTTCAAAACTCCTTATTTTAAAACCAATTCTTTATTTACTAACTGCTTTTTTACACTTACAATGTTTTCTTTTTTTATAATTTTATTTTCTTCAAAATATTCAAAGGTTACCTCTGGTGTTAATAAATTTGTTGGAATTTTTTTTAATCTTTTTTCTGTTATTTTTATTGCTTCATCTGATTGGTCTATTCCAACCCATTTTCTACATAGTTCTTGACTTGCTATTAAAGTTGTACCCGAACCACAAAAGCAATCCAAGACAATACTATCTTCTTTTGAAGAAGCTAAAACTATATCTTTTAACAAATTAAGATTTTTTTCGGTAGGGTAATTTGGATATTGTGTGTCTTTATATTCCCAAATATCTTGTCTTTTTTTGCCTTCTTTTTCATCGACATAAATAATTTTTCTTGGATTTCCAGTTTTAGACCATTCAATAAGTCCTTGTTTTTCCCATTCATCTAAAATTTTTGGATCAGTTCTCCAATGTCTTCCCTTTGGTGGAAGTTGTCCTTTCCATTCTTTTCCAGTTGCTCCATTCGCTGTTTCACCAGGTGCGTGTAGCGGAATTGTTGTATATCTGCGACCATTTGAGTCTATTTTTTTAAATAGTCTTTCAATGTCAGTTTCACTTAATTTTTCTTTGGTTTCGTTCCAGATAGGATTTGAGGTTTTACTATAAAATAAAATTAAATCTTTAACATTTCCGTATGCTTTGCGAGAAAAGTTTTTTGGATTACATTTAATGCGAGTAATATCATTTCTAAAATTTTCAATTCCAAAAACTTCGTCCATTATTATTTTTACATAATGACCTATTTTATAATCAATATGTAAATAAATTGAACCTCTATCAGACATTAACTCTCTTAATAAAATAAGCCTTTCTCTTATAAATTCTAAAAAATCACTTCCTAAAAGTTCGTCTTTATATGCTGTTTTATCATTTTTACTATTACTTATAGTGCTAACTCTTTCATCTCCAATAGTAAAGTGATTATTGGTTGCAAAAGGTGGGTCTATGTAGATTAAATCAATCTTTCCTTTTAAATCAAAGTCTTCTAACAATGATTTCATTGCTTGTAGATTATTGCCTTTTATAAGTTTGTTTTCACCACTACCAAAAATAGAAACTAAGTTTAATTTCTTTGTTTCTGATAATATTTCTAATTCAGTTCTTTTATTTGGATAGTGTAAAATCATAGTTAATCCTAAATTTGATATAAAAATTCTCTCAAAACCAAAGCACTCATTATATTTTGTTCTTTGTATGTTTCTGTAACACTTTGATACATTTTGTTGTTCCCAGGTATATACAAAACTCCGTCCAAAATAGCGATGGTTATTGCATCAACTTTTGTTGTTGCTGTAGTAATTGCGTCATTGAATTGTGCATTTTGATGACCACCAAAATCTGTCAAAAACTTTGCTTCACCAATTACATATTTACCATTAAACCTTGCAACCAAATCAAGACCTTTGCTATGGGTATATCCAAGATGTTCTTTTGCAAAATTCATCATCTCATTATCTCCAGCATCTAATATCGCATTTTCATTATTTGATAGAAATTCTTTCATCGGAACTGGTTTTATACCCAAACTACCTCTATTTAACCATCTTCTAAATAGTGGACCGATTTGTCTGTTGGTCTCTTTTGGTTCTGCCGATCTTTCAAATACTTTTTCAAGTCCCATTTCATAAATCCTGCCAGAAAGTCTATCCACTGTTTTTGGATTTCTTTCAATAGAGGATTTATCTCTTTTTAAGTAGGCAACATAAGAATCTTTTATTGGGAATAATTCCAATTTTAATAAATTCTCAATTAGGTTTTTATTATCCTGAGAATTGAAAGCATTTTCAACTTTTTTCCACAAATTCTCGTCTAGCTCTCTTATACCATTTGGTATTGTTGGGTAAACAGAAAAAAGATCATCAAGATAATTTCTCTGATTTGCATAATCTATGCTTAATTGTGTCCAATAATTCATAATTTTCCTCAGTTAAAAATAAAATTTACTTTTTGTTTATACTATACTTTTTATAGTAACATATTCAATCAAATTAAATAGTTTTCGGAGCGATAGCGGAGAAAACACCTTTTACCCCCCCTCTTTAAAAATTAAAAAAATCAAATTCCTTATTTCTTAAAGCCCACCAAAAACATTTTAATTAACAAATTTTTCAAAAATATGTCGCCTAACATTTAGGAATATCTGATGTTTTTGCGGAATGAAATGAAGCAAAAATATGGGTGAAATAATTTTTTATCCCTTATTATAATCTATATTGAAAAATTATTGAACCAGATATTCCTTGTTAAACGATGTTAATTTTTTAT
>CAIJXA010000059.1 GCA_903824515.1 uncultured bacterium | reverse complement strand
TTGGGAACTGTCTCAACGAAGGACCCGGTGAAATCGCAGTGACGGTGAAGATGCCGTCGACCTACAGCAAGACGAAAAGACCCCGTGGAGCTTTACTACAACTTGGTATTGAATTGAGATTTTAGCTGCCGAGAATAGGTGGGAGACTTTGAAGCCGCGCTTTCGGGCGCAGTGGAGTCACTAGTGGAATACCACCCTGTTGGAGTTTTAATTCTAACCCTCCTCTGTTAAGAGGCAGGAAAAGTGAATGTCAAGAAAATAGTAAGCGAAACTTTTATCGGCGCAATCAAGAAATATCCCTATATTTTTCGGATTAATTTTTTGTTGTGTCGTTGTGAAATGCTTCAAAAACATTTCGACGCTTAGTATCTTTCTTACTTTGCATTTTCTTACTTCTTATCCAGAGGGGGAACAGTGCCTGGTGGGTAGTTTGACTGGGGCGGTCGCCTCCTAAATGGCAACGGAGGCGTTTACAAAGGTTGGTTAGGTCCGGATGGAAATCGGACTGATAGCGCAAAAGTACAAACCAGCTTTACTGCAAGACCCATAAGTCGATCAGTTACGAAAGTAGAATTTAGTGAACCGACCGTAGCATGTAGATGCGCGGAAGATCATCAGATAAAAGTTACCCCGGGGATAACAGGCTGATCCCTCCCAAGAGTCCACATCGACGGAGGGGTTTGGCACCTCGATGTCGGCTCATCGCATCCTGGGGCTGGAGAAGGTCCCAAGGGTTTGGCTGTTCGCCAATTAAAGCGGTACGCGAGCTGGGTTCAAACCGTCGTGAGACAGGTTGGTCTCTATCTGCTGTAGGCGTGAATGCTTGAGGGAACTCTTTCCTAGTACGAGAGGACCGGAAAGAACAAACCTCTGGTGTATCGGCTGTTCCGCCAGGAGCATTGTCGAGTAGCTATGTTTGGACGAGATAACCGCTGAAAGCATCTAAGCGGGAAGCTCATCCCGAGATAAGGCATTACCAGTGCATGGCACTGGAAATTACAATAACAAATTTCCAAATTCCAAACAATTTCCAATAACCAATTTCCAAAAAATAAAACAGAGCTGTTTGTCAGCCACAGGCTGATCCGCCTTTGTTGGAAATTTTGGCAGTTGAGATATATATTTTGTTTGATGTTTGTTTCTTGTTATTTGGAATTTCCAATGCTGTGCATTGGAGGATCTCCTAGAAGAAGACTAGGTTGATAGGCTTTAGGTGTAAGCCCTGTAAGGGGTTGAGCCAAGAAGTACTAATAGATTCATTAATCTTTCCAATTTTTATGGTTAGCAGTTAAGAGTTACTTATATCATATTGACAATCGCATAGCGTAAAGCACGAAACGCAAAACGTATATAAAAACACGTTCCACGTTTCAAGTTCCACGCTACGCGAAGACACGTTTTGAAAGCAGAATTCTGGTGACTCTTGCGACTGGGTTACACCTCTTCCCATCCCGAACAGAGCAGTTAAGACAGTCCGCGCCGATGGTACCTCCATGAGGGAGAGTAGGTCGTCGCCAGAATCCTGCTTTCAAAAATAAACAAACGCAAGCTGCACAAGCTTGTTTTTTTGTGCAAGATTTTCCTTGAAACCAATTTTTTGTTTTAAATTTAGGACTAAAGTGGATCAGGCGTAATTTATGGTCTCAAATGATTCAAAAGTAACTCGGAATTTTTACGAACTCGCGTTCTTTTTTGGCCATAGAAGCGACAGTAACTCCGAGCGCTTAGCCATATTCTTGGGCGAAGCGTGTGCTCAAAAAAGGATGCAAGTTCGTAAAAATGTTTTCAGGGACAAATGCTATTTTTCAAAACCATAATTTACGTATGACCCACTACAGTACTTAATAAATTACCCATAAGCGTGCAAATGATGTATAATAGAATAATTAAAATATTATCCAAAAAAAATGAATTCACATTATTTAATCAGACGCCTAATAATCATAGTTGGCTATATTATATTTTTTTCCATTGTCGGTTTTTTGATATATTATCTTATTACACCAAAAGCAACTTGCTTTGATGGAAAGAAAAATCAAAGCGAAGCTGGAATTGATTGCGGCGGGGTATGTAGTCCTTGCAAAGTTGATAATGTCGGAAAGGATTTAGTGATTACTGAGAAAACTTTTGTGTCAGGCGGTGGCAACACCTATGATGCTGTGATTAAAATTACTAACCCAAATGATGCAATTGGCGCAGCTTCTTTTCACTATTTGATCAACCTTAGGGATGCTTCGGGAATAGTTTTATCGACAAAAGAAGGTGATGATTATATCTTGCCGGCTGATTCAAAATATATTGTTCAAATTGGGCTTAATACGCTGAATAATCTTGTTCCTACTCAGATTGACTTTGAGGTTAGCGATGTTAAATGGATTCAAAAAATTAATATCCAAAAGCCTCAATTGAATGTGTATAATAAAAGATTCGGACCTGATGGCAATGGTTTGGGTAGTAGAGTTGAGGGTGTTGTTCGAAATGAAAGTGTCAGTGATTTTAAAAGAATTACCGTTATTGTGATTCTTCGAGATGAAGATAATAATGTGTTGGGCGTAAGCAACACGCAAGAAGATAATATGAGAGCCCAACAAGAGGGAGGTTTTGTTTTGACCTGGCCATACACCTTTCCAAAAGCTGTGCGAAGCATGGAAGTTGATGTTCAAACAGATGTGTATGACGCCCAGAATCTCTTAACCAAAATATAAAAATCATTTGGCATATAACATTAAGCAAGTAGCAAAAATGTCGCTAGGGCAATTGATTGTTAGCTATTGTTTTATGTTGCATGTTGCAAGTTGCTTTTTGCATGTTTGATAAGTTTTTAAAAACTGATTGGGTGCTTACTTTGTCAGCCATGCTTCTATTGGGAATAAGCATGGCCGTTTTGTATAGCATTTCAATGTCAACGGCAAGTGAAGGGGGGCTGAGCATTTTTTGGCGTCAACTTATTTTTATTGTGGTGGGCCTTGTTTGTATGTATATTTTTTCCAAGATTAGTTATCAAACTCTCAAGGCGCGCAGCACTGGCATCTATTTTTTGACTCTATTTATTTTGTTGGGCGTGCTTATTTTTGGACGCACAATTCGTGGAACAGCCGGCTGGATTGGGTTTGGCTCATTTCACATTCAGCCGGTTGAAATCGCAAAATTAGCTTTGATTATTTTTTTAGCAAGTTTTATTTCTCAAAAAAAAATGGAATTGGAGGAAACTGGAAGATTAGTTGCCTCATTGGTGCTTTCTGGCTTGATGATTTTTTTGGTTATCAAACAGCCTGATTTTGGAAGTGCAATGGTTTTGGTTGGCATTTGGCTTGGTGTTACCTTTGTTTGTGGAATTAGTCGAAAAAAAATTATTATTATCATAGCGCTCATCTCTTTGAGTGCTTTTGTTGGCTGGTTTAGTCTGCAGCCATATCAAAAAGATCGAGTTCTTAGTTTGATTCATCCTGAAACTATGGATCCGAAAGGAGCAGGGTATAATGTTATTCAGGCAATGATAGCCGTTGGCAGTGGGGGGCTTGCTGGCAAGGGAATTGGACACGGGAGTCAATCGCAACTTAATTTTTTGCCAGAAAAACATACAGATTTTATTTTCGCTTCAATCTCTGAGGAACTTGGATTGCTTGGTTCGCTTTTAGTTATCAGTCTTTATTTGCTGATGTTTTATCGAATGAGAATAATTGCAATCAATGCGCCAGATAATTTTAGCTATTTGGTCGTGGTTGGTATTATGAGCATGTTTTTCGTTCAAATTATGGAAAATATCGGCATGAATATTGGAATTATGCCCGTCACTGGAATTCCCTTGCCACTGCTCAGCTATGGTGGAAGTTCCTTGATAATGGTTCTCGCAAGCATTGGAATTTTGAATAATATTTATTCGCATAAGGAAATCATTGTAAAATCTGAAGAATATTAGGATTGTCTTTTTCGTTTGACAATTTACCAATATTACCCTAAAGTATATTATCGGTTGAAATTTTAATAGTTCTTTGTGAAACAATAAATGGAGGTATTGTAATGGCAAGAATCATCTTGGCACTTTCTTTTGGGAAGCCATCGGGTACGACCGCTAATCAGCTTATTGCTAAATTGGCACAAGCTGAAGCGTTTTATAATGGAGGACTTATTGTTGCGGATGCTGCAATTTCCCTCAAAGAAGACTATAAAAAAGTATTTATCGTGGGTCCTGATTTACAGGATCAGCGTTGTTGCTTAGTCAGATTGATTAAGCATATTGCAAAGTCTTATATTGATTCTGGAGATTTGGTGGTTATCATTTCTGAGCCAATTTATTCAAAAAGGCTAAAGAGAGATTTGGAGAAGATTTTAGAGGAAGAATTCAAGGAAAACGTTTATGTTCTGGTTAAGGCCGAAAAAAATAAGTTATGGTATGACAAAAAATCAACTCAAATTAGAACCAGGTATGAAAAATTGTCTGCTCTTTACGAATTATTGCTGAGAATTCTTCCATGGGAATTGTACAAAAAAATATCAAGATTTGTGGATTGAAATATTTCTTCAAGGTCACTTCTGCGTTTTTAGTAGAAGTGGCTTTTTTATTGTCTAGCGAAGTGAGCATTTATCCAGGGCGGACCGATTCAATGGAGGTAACGAAAGGTTAAATATCTTTCTGATTTTATCGGTGCCAGCCTAAGCGGTATAGGACTCGCCCTGGTTTTCCCCCTGATTGACTAGCTACAATTGATTGTCACAGGGAAATGATAATGTCCTAGTAGCGGGAAGTAGAAATGTCCGCTTCAATAGGTTATGATATTAGCTAAACCCTAATATTAACCCAATGGATAATCTCATTATCATGAGCCAAAAAGAAGTCAGTCGCTACGAC
>CAIJXA010000058.1 GCA_903824515.1 uncultured bacterium | reverse complement strand
ATAACATCGTAAAAGGTTGCTTGATTGAGTTATATTTTTAAACTTATGAAGATTGAAATCAAAAAATTTGGAGATCTGTTGGTTTCTCGTCCAGCCGGAAGAGAAGCTTATTTGGCTTTACAGTCATATTCTCTGAATGGTTTGCCAAAAGACGAACTGATTGAAATAGATTTTGAAGGTGTCAAAGCTATCACGCCGTCTTGGGCAGATGAGGTTGTCACTAAAATCTTTCAAGAATTTAAAAACATCAAACTTCTCAACACCGAAAACTCAACCGTGCAAGCCACGCTGGAAACATTGAGGGAATACTCGGGGTTGAAAATTTAAGCGTTACCATACAACTACATAAGGTAAAGAGGACAAAGCCCCGATAGTTTCTATTGGGGCTTTGTATGTGGGCGAGATGTCCATGGGAGCCACATAAGGACTTTTTAAAAGCGTAAGATATAGAGAGAGGGTGAAAAGAAAAACCGCTTTGCATAAGTTTTGCAAAGCGGTTTTTTGAAAAGTAGCTTGAAATGAATAATCTAGGGTGGTAGGATGGAGTTAAGTTAGAAAGTTAGAAAGTTATAAAGTTAAAAGGTTATTTGGCATTTTGCCTTCATGCTTCATGCTTTATGCTTTATACATAATACATAATACTCGATACATAATACATATATGAGCGGACATTCACATTGGGCGGGGATTAAACAAAGAAAAGGGGTCAATGATGCCAAGAGGGCGAAAGTTTTCACCAGGCATGGGCGATTGATCACGATTGCAGCCAAGGAGGGTGGCGGCAAGCCAGAGATGAATTTCAAATTGCAAATGGCAATTGATAGCGCTCGATATATGAATATGCCGAAAGAAACCATTGAGCGCGCCATCAAAAAAGGCACGGGCGAATTAAAAGACGGCGCTGAAATTGAAGAAATCATCTATGAAGGTTATGGCCCCGGCAATGTGGCAATGCTCATAAAGACTGCCACAGACAATCGAAACCGAACTGGCAGTGAAATTCGCAGTATTCTCACGAAAGCTGGTGGAAAACCTGCTTCAGAAGGAGGAGTTAAATTCATGTTCAAATTGGTGGGAAGCGTTGCGGTTGCGGTTGGCGAGAAAAGCGCTGATGAACTTGAAATGCTGGCGATTGAGGCAGGTGCAGATGATATGATTGGCGAAGAAGAAATTTTCGTGGTCTATACGAAAGTTGAAGATCTCAAAACCGTGAAAGAAAACCTTGAAAAAGCGGGCCTGAAAATCGAAGGCGCCGAACTGGTCTATGCAGCCTTGCAAAAAACCGAATTGGCGGAAAGCTCAAGAGTAGAATACGAAAAACTCTTGGAAAAACTGGATGAGCACGAAGACGTGCAGGAAGTATACGATAATTTGTAATTTTGGTGATTACGAATTATAATTTTCAATTTTCAATTCACAATTTTCCTGTCTACCTGCCTAACGGCAGACAAGCCGATAGGCAGGCATTGAATTTTTAATGTCTTAATTTTCAAAATTGCATTTCTGTTTTTGATCATTGAGTCATCGAGATTTTATTGGAAATTGAAAATTGGTCATTGGAAATTCCGAGAACCTAATCTTTGATTGTTAAAAACTAATTTGAAATTTTAAATTTGAAATTTTAAATCAAATCTTAATTTTCAAATGTTTGAAATATTAAAAATTTAGTCATTAAAAATTTATTAAAAATTTAAAATTAAAAATTGAAAATTCCCCTAAACCCCTTAGGGTTTTGGGGGTAGATCCCGGGACCGCCATTGTTGGTTGGGCTGTTTTAGAAGAATGCAAAGGTTGTGTCAAGCCAATAGCTTATGGACATATCACGACTTCGCCAGAAAACAGTACCGCTGAGCGGCTTTTGGAGGTTGCGAGGGACTTGGAAGAGATTATCGAGAAATTCAAACCCCACGAAGCTGCCGTTGAGGACTTGTTCTTTTTTAAGAATCTCAAGACAGTGATGAAGGTAAGCCAAGCGAGAGGTTCAATACTCTTGACACTAGAGCGATTTTGTGTTAGCATTTTTGAATATACACCGCTACAGGTCAAGCAGGCAATTACTGGATATGGGAGAGCAGAAAAAAAGCAAATTCAAATCATGACCCAAAAAATCTTGAATCTCAAGAGTATTCCGAAACCAGACGACACTGCGGATGCAATTGCGATTGCGCTTTGCCATTTAAATAGTCGCAAAATGCGACAGATTAGAAATTAATGGATTAACGGATTAACGTATTAACGAATTTAAATCCAAATCCGTTAATTCTTTAATGCGTTAATAAATAATCACTTTTTTAAAATTTTATGAACAATGTTAGCCCGGTTATTAGTTTCCTTATAAATCAGGGTGTTCCGTTGGATACCATCATTCTACTTTTGATGTTGCCAGTCGTTGTGACCTTGATTGCATTTTTTCGTCAAGTTGTTGGAATTAAAGCCTTTGGAATTTATACGCCTGCGATTGTGACTTTTGCATTTTTGGCTGTGCCGCAACTTCGTTATGGAGTGGCTGTTTTTGTTAGTGTTATTCTGGTTGGAATGTTGATGCGTGTTGCTCTAAAGGGATTGCGCATTTTGTATCTACCTCGCGTTGCAATAACTTTAAGCATTATTGCGTTTTCAATTCTATTGTTACTTAGTCTCGGTGGTTATATGCAAAGAACCGGACTTGCTAGCGTTTCAATTTTTCCAATTTTGATTATGATTACGATTGTGGAAAAATTTGTGGTTGCTCAAATCGAAAATGGAAATAGAACTGCTATTATTCTTGCGGTGGAAACATTGGTTATTTCACTCGCTGGTTATTATTTGGCAAGTTGGCCAATTCTTATTCGCGGAATAATTGCTTTTCCATGGATGATCTTGATTACAATCCCAATAAATATCTTCCTCGGTAAATGGGATGGACTACGTCTTACGGAATATGTGAGGTTTAAAGATGTTTTGAAGAATATAAAATAAAAACGATGCGAATCTACGAATGAAACACAATAGAAATATAGTAGAGATATGGTAGAAATAAGATAGAAATGCAATAGAAATATTATGGAAATGCAGTAGAAATAGAATAGATATGAAAATAGAAATATAGTAGAGATGCTATAGAAATAAGATAGAGATAGAAAACAATTAATTTCAAGCATATTTCGCGAAGCATATTTCTATTTATTTCAATAAATTAATTTTGCAGACTACATTTTTAATACCTGAACGATAAAAAGTTTACATACTTAAATGGTTACAGAATATGTTTGAACAGTTCAAAAATGCGCGGAAATTGCTGGGGCTGAATGCTCGAAGCCTTGACTATATCCGTCCATACAACAAAAAAAAATCCAAGCGTCTTGCCGATGACAAAATTCTCAGCAAGCGCGCTTTGAGGAAGGGCGGAATTCCTGTTCCAAAGCTGCTTGCTAAAATCAGGTCTGTGGAGGAATTAGAAATCTTTGATTGGACCACGCTTCCTTCTACCTTTGCACTCAAGCCTAATCGTGGATTCGGTGGCGGTGGGATTCTGGTTGTTTATGGTAGAAAAAAATTGTCAAAAAAAATTGTGCAAGATGATTCTCAAGAAGTTTCGGCACCTGTTTGGATCAAATCAGATGGTTCAAAAGTTACAGTGGATGATTTGAAGACTCATATTTTGAATATTATTGACGGAGCTTTTTCTTTGTCGAACACCCCTGATACGGCTTTTTTTGAAGAACGCCTGACGCTGCTTAAATTATTTAAACCTTATGCATACAAAGGTATCCCGGATATTCGCGTGATTGTTTTTAATCGTATTCCGGTGATGGCGATGCTGCGGCTTCCAACCAAAGAGTCAGGAGGTAAGGCTAACTTGCAGCAAGGCGGAATTGGGGTTGGCATCGATTTGGCAACGGGCGTGACTACAACTGCAGTTCTTGGCAAAGGAAAGATTATTGACTATGTTCCTGGAACCAGAATGCTGCTTTCTGGTATCAAAATTCCATATTGGAAAGAGATATTACTTTTGGCGGTCAAGGCTCAGGAAATTTCAGGAATGGGTTTTTTGGGCGCTGATGTGGCTATCGACAGGGAACGCGGGCCAGTATTTTTGGAAATTAATGCTCGTCCAGGACTTTCAATTCAGGTTGCGAACCTTTCTGGACTAAGAGAAAGGCTCGAGCGTATCAAGGGACTGAAAATAAAAACAGCCGCACGAGGAGTGAGAGTTGGGAGGGATATTTTTGGAGGAGAAATTGAGGAGGAAGTCGAAGACATTTCTGGACGTAAGGTGATCGGAACAGTTGAAAAAGTTAGAATGATTGGAAGGGGTGGCGTCGAAATTGAGATTGAGGCCAAGATTGACACTGGTGCAAATTCCACATCTATCGACACGGAATTTGCACGTCAGCTAGGCTTTGGAAGTGTGATTGATTATTTCAATACCATAGAGCTCCCGAAAGAATTTTCTCGCGAGGAAGCGCAAAAAATCGAAGATAATTTGCGGAAAGAACATCTCGGAAAGGATACTAGCTTGGTTGATTTTGTTGTGGTATATTCGTCGCATGGTTGTTCCATCCGGCCCAAGGTCAAGGTGCAGTTTGTGCTAGATGAAATAATGGTAAGTGCTAATGCAAATATTGTTGATCGCGATGAGTTGAAATACTCAGTTATTATCGGCAAGAAAAATTTAGGAAAGTTTTTAATTGATGTGAATAAATAAGTTTGGGAAATTTTATGCAAAAAGAAACCAAGAATGTGGTGGTTATCTACGCTGGGGATGATTGGGAGAAAGAGGTTCCTATTACTTATCAACAAACTAGAGCTGCTTTTGAAAAATGGCACATGATGGCCTTGGAAAAAAATGTTCAAATGTATCGAGCAAGTGTTGAATGGTATGACAGTAAAAAAAATATTTTTACCAAGGCTTGGGCTTTTCGAGACGGAAAATGGCAAAAAATGGAAAAAGAAATCTCACCGGACCTTATTTATGACAAAACACCAGGTTCGCAAGAGCATGAGTTGTTTGCATTAAAAGTTTCAATGGGTAAAAACGCAATAGTTTTCAACAGTCCACTTTTTCGAATGATGATAGATAACAAACTTTCCCAGTATGCTTTATTTTTTGAATATATGCCGCAAACACTGGTGGCGTTGAATGAAAGTGAATTGACTGAGGCAGTGGAAAAAATTGTCACCTCAAGGGTTGTAGCCAAGCCTCTTCAGGGTTCTGGCGGTTTTGGCATTGTGATCGGAAGCAAGGAGGAAATCTTGAAAGAGTCTTTTGTGTATCCAATTATCTTGCAGGAATTTATCAAAAATGACAACGGCATCCCGGGTTTTTCGGCTGAGGGCGAGTTGGCTGATTTGCGGATTACCTATATCAATCATATGCCCTTGTATGCGCTTTCTCGAGTTGCAAAGAATGGTTCACTTTTCACCAACATGCATCAAGGCGCTTCGAGCGTTCGCGTTCCATTGGAAAAAATTCCTGAAAATGTCTTGGTTATGGCTGAGAAAATCATTGCAAGATTGATGATTTTCACCAAGGCTCAATATTCTCTCGATTTCTTTTTTGACGAAAAAGGCACGCCATTTTTTATTGAAATGAATTCTGTGCCAGGACTTTGTTTGATTGAAGACCTGAAGGATGCTGAGCTCCAGAGGAAAGACTTCGAGGCTTTCATTGAACTCCTACCAGTTTAGTCGGCAATAGGAACGGCAGAGATATTCTGCAAGTATAATTTCTCATTTTTTTTGAAGCATATATATGTTGAAATTTGCAATCATTGGGCCAGCCACAGCAAACACGAAAGATTTGTCCGAAGCAGTCCAACTTGCTGGACATCATGCGACAGTCCTGAAGTTTTCAGAAATTATTTTTGAAATAGTCGGAGATGTTTTTGTTGCAACACGCGGCGGTGTGGATATTTGTGATTTTGATGTGGTTATTTTCAGGGGATATGACAGGCACATCGAAGAAGCTCAATTGCTGGCTGAAATGCTTGTGGAGAAAAACGTGACAATCATCGAGCAAACGCTCGCTGGCTGTTATGTGTCCGGAAAAATTCAGCAGGCGAAGAGGCTTTTTCAAGGCGGCATTAAGCACCCTAAGACTTTTCAAGCAAATAATATTGAAGGATGGGGAAATGTTTTGAAGGAGCTGAGTTTTCCGATTCTTGCAAAACCGATTTTGGGATGCAAGGGAAGAGGTATTCAGAAGCTCGTCACGCTTGAGGAGGCGCAGGATTTTTTCTCCCTCAGTAGGCCAGATTATTTGGTTCAACAATATTTTCCAATCGTGAGTGACTTCAGGGTTTTTGTGGTCTGCGGAAAGGTGGTTGGAAGTTTCAAACGCTTTATTAATGAGGGTCAATATAAATCAAATATTCGCGGAACAAGAGCTGAAAAGATTGAAATTGGTGAAGAGATGGAGAAAATCTCAATTAAGGCAACGGCCGCGATGGGATATGAGGTTGCCGGGGTTGATCTTTTTGAGCATGATGGCGACATATATGTTATTGAGGTGAATGTTACCCCGCAGTGGGAGAAATTTAAATTAGTGACTGGAATAAATCCGGCCAAGCATATTATTGAATATGCAATTGAAAAGCGCAGCAAAAAATAGATAAGGAGCTTTTCCGAAAATGAAAGTTCCGAAACAGGAAATGACCAATGGCTGGTCATTTTTTTGTTGCATTTTGTGGTATAATGATAAAATACATAAGCTTGAAGACTTAAACAGCTGATAGAATATTTTTTATTAATATGAGTATTGAATCATTTGTTCCCATGTTGGAATTTTCAGAAAAAGAAGGAAGAGAAAAGAGGCTTTATCCGGAGCGCGCTTTTTTATCTGTGGACCAGAGTATTGAAAAGTTGAAAAAAATTCAAAGCGGTGAGATTGATGCAATAGAGCTTTCAGCAGAAGAAAGAAATGATATTCTTTCTTTTGAAAATGAACTTGGCACAGAATTTGAAGAAATATATGGAATCAAGGTCAGTTCAGCAGCAATATATCCAGAATATCTTTTAATACAGAAGGGAAAGGAGCTTCTTCATGCGCATACCGGAATCGAGGTTGAAACTGATGACGTCGAAGAGGTAAAAAAAATCATTCTTCAAAATAGGGGAAAAATTGCGAGCATCAAGGGCGCTCAATTGCAAGAAATAGAAGGACAATCAAAAAAATATTCAGAAGACGAGCTGCTCAAAAGAATGATGGCGAATGTGAATGATTTAGGAGAAATCAGCATGGAGGGTGTTGAGCTTGGCAGGCCTTTTAGTGTGGTTCTCAATCCTGAAGCGGCTTTGGATAAGCTTCAAAAACTTCGAAATTTCAAACAAAAATTGAAGAACTCGACAGAGCTATCTTTGGACGAAAATAGGTCAAAAGGTTATGAGGATGTTGCTCGCGCCATAGTGGATCAATATAGGAAGCGAGTGAATGAGGTTATTGTCGAGCAATTTATGCAGGTTGTGAAAATAAGACTTTTGGCCGACGATATCGGAGAAGAAAATCTGTCGGAGGATGAAAAGAAATTAACCCAGCAATTTGCAGGCTTGAAAAATTTTGTTTCGATGTATTCCAGATTCGACAAGCTGGTTTATGGCGTCGAATATGAGCTTGATGGTGAGGGTAACTACAAACAAATTGGCGAGAAGATAACGGCATATGCAAATGAAGCGGAAAGAAACTATATTGAAAATGAAAAAACAAAAAAGCAAAAAGCTACAGAGTGCGGCTTGGATTTTGACAAAATAACAAAAAAGAATATATCCCAACAAGTTTTTTCAAAATATGCTGATGCTTTTCTGGAAAGATATGATAAAAAGAGTTCAACGCCGGCCAGCGATTATGATCCAAAAAGAAAGGGACCAGCCCCCGATGGAAAATGGCAATTTGTGGCAAGCGATAGGTTCGCGTCAATGAAAGTAGATTCAGTTCAGAAGGTTATTAAAGCACCATCAAGAGATAGATCAATTCAGGAACTCGTTACTGTTTTGCTTGGTCATGAGTTTACTCATTTCATGCAAGCCTTGAATCAAGATAAAATAAAATTGAAGCTTTATAATAAAATTGGGGGAGATCGGATGGAAGTTCTTACTGAGGGCGCAGCCATGTCAATGCAGAAAATGGTGTCCGAGGAGATATTTGGTTTTGGCGAGTTGCCGAAGCCATACTATGTAAAGGCTATGGCAAAAAAAATAAATGGTGGAAATTATTTGGACTGCGTAAAAGCATATTATGATTGTTCTTTGAAAATATATCTAGAAACCACTGAAAAAATTGACCTTAGTGAAAAACCTGAGGAACTTTTGGCCGCAGCTATGCGAAGCTGTAAGCGGTTATTTAAAACAGGTGAGGACACTGGCTTGGCAGCAGCAATTTTGAGCAAAAGCAAGGATACTGTGTATTTGGAGCAATTGGCCGTGATGAATCGCTTGAGAGAGGCTGGATTGGAAAAATTTGCCTTGGTGCGCGGATTGAATCTGGACTCGCTGTGCATGTTGTTGCAAAATGGCTTTATTAAGGAATCAGACTTGGAGACTTTGGATATTGATTTTATCAGGAAGTCCTGGGATGAATTGAAAGGAGGTTTCGCTTTTGAAAACAAAGAATCAAATTAACTGGTCATGTGCAATGTATCTCTGCGGAAACTAAGTGGTAAAATTTTTACTTCGCTTGCTTGCTTTTTAGAGCCGCTCCTCGGCCGAAAACAATGGCCGAGGGCTAAGAGCCTGCTGCAAATCTCACCCCATGGATAAAACAAAAAAATGCTCTTGTCGGCTGAAATCTGAAAATTCCGGCTGCAAAACCTTCAAATCTCGTCGGGTTATCTCGATAGCCCTTCTCAATTTTCAGGCTTT
>CAIJXA010000057.1 GCA_903824515.1 uncultured bacterium | reverse complement strand
CTAAAAAGGATTTTAGAAATAAAATTTATATTTGTAAAAAAGAAAGCAAAGAATCTGCTTATTGGATTCAACTTATTGCAAAAGCTAACCCTGATAAAGAAGATGAATGTAGAAAATTATGGAAAGAAGCACATGAGCTAAATCTTATATTTTCTAAAATAGCAGCAACAGCAAGTAAAAATGAAAATTAAGAAATTTTTTCATTCTTAGAAATTGATTTCAAATTAAAAATTTTAAATTTCAAATTAGCTAAGCTTTCCTACCATGAAATTTCTGGTGTACTTGCTTGAGTTGCTCATTGGTGACGTGGGTGTAGATTTGGGTGGTGGTGATGGAGGAATGACCGAGCATGACTTGAACGCTGCGGATATCGGCGCCGTTAGACAATAGGTCAGTTGCAAAGCTGTGGCGCAAGGTGTGGGGATGAACATCCTTGACGAGGCCGGCTTTGGCTGCATAGAATTTGACGATTCTTTGGATAGAACGAGGTGTGAGCCTTTTGCTTTCCTGCCCAGTTGTTTGCTGGGATTTTTTCTTGGAAAAATGAATGAAAAGAGCCTCATCAAGATCGATTCTCTTGTCTAGATATTTTTCAAGAAAATTTTTGGCGCTGTCTGAGACAAAAACAAGGCGGATTTTGTCGCCCTTGCCCCTGACACTAAACTCTTGTCGGTCAAGGTTTATTTGATCTCGATTAAGACTGGTCAATTCTGAAACGCGCAGTCCGGCCGAAAAAAGAAGTTCCAAGATGCAGCGATCGCGAAGCGATTTCAAATTTTTGCTGTTGACACAGTTCAAAAGCCGCTGGACTTCACCGCCAGCAAGAAACTCAATTTCATGAGTTGGATTTTTGCCAATTTCTATTTTTTCGGCTGCCATGCTTTGAATGTCGCGCTTGGAAAGATATTTGAGAAAATTTCGCAGGGCAATCATATGATAATTCTGAGTAATTTTCTTGAGTTGTTGACCTTTGCCGTCAGCCAGGCGATTGAGATAGATTCGATATTTTCGAACAAGCTCCGGGGTTATTTGCTCGGGATTGGAAATTTTAGCCCACAGCAAAAAACGTATGAGATAGTGATGATAGTTCTCAATGGTCTTTTGGCTGCGACCTTTCTCGACTTCGAGATACTCAAGAAAGTCTGTTAGTAGGCTGTTGATAGCTGGCATTGATTTGGTTGGTTTATGGTTTTCTTTAATTTTTTTCTAAGGCTAAGTTTTAAATTTTAAGTTTTAAATCAATTTTAAATGCCTAAATTTTAAAACATTAGAAATTAATTCATTTTTTCATTGATTTTAAATTTAAAATTAAAAATTTAAAATTCAGCGCGTTGGCGTTGGTTTTATTCTACTCCATTTTTCATTTTTCAAGAAATCAATTTTAAAGTTATGGCTATTCTAAGCCACAAAAGAGCCAAAAGGGGAAAAATTCCTTTGACAAAAGGCTGGGGAGGTATATACTTTAAAGACGTTAAAAATTAAGACTGCGAACTATGAAACAACTGTGAACCCGGTTTATATTCGGGCTCAGATTCTGATTTGCCAGCTGGCGAGCAGGATGACAGTGATTTTTCTAAACTTGCATGTCAATTGAAAGGATTTCAGCTATTAATAAAAAAAGCTTTTTTTCTTATATTCGTGAGATTGCAAAAAAAATTGATCTTAGGGCTTTGAATGCTAAGATTCAACTCAGGCAACGAGCAATTGCGAATTACATTAAACAGCGAAGAACCCTGAAACTACTTCATCTTCTTAGAAATTATTCAGCGATAGCCGTTGTAGTGTCAAGCGCGCTGCTTGTGTCTGCGACTAATGTTGCTTCCGGAAAAGGAAGCAGCAGTTTTCTTTTTGGTTATTTAGATGGAAGTTCGCAAGCCAGTGCTACGGTTAGTGGAAAAATGAATGGTCAAGTCAGTCGCAAAAATGACCTGGCCCTGGTGCCGCTTTCAAAATCAAGCAGCGCTATTGACCCGACTGCAAAAGATGAGGCCGCCAGCCAAAGTCTGATCAAAAATCAAGGAATCATGAGCGCAACTTCAGCCAGTCCAATGAAGGATCCCGAAGAAGATGGTGGAGTTAAGATGTATGTAGTGGAAGAGGGAGACACGCTGGGCTCTATTGCTACCAAAAATAAAATAACCGTAAATACGATTTTGTGGGCAAATGACATTAGTAATGCTGATCAGATTAAACCTGGGGACACAATCTTTATTTTGCCTGTTTCGGGCATTCAGTACACAGTGAAGTCGGGTGACACTATCGAAACTATTTCAACCAAGTTCAAGGCGGACAAGGAAAAAATTATTGCTTTCAATGATTTGCCAGCCAATGGAGATCTTAGTGTTGGCAAGGATATCGTGATTCCTGATGGACAAGGTGTGGCGCCGACACCGGCAGCATCTCAAACTACAAATCCAGCCGGGGTTATTGCGCCAAGGCAATATGCCAACACTAGTGGCGGAGCGCCAGAAGTTTCCAGCGGAACAACCTTGTCTGGAAAAGCTGGTAATGGTCATGGCTTTCCTTATGGATATTGCACTTGGTATGTGGCTCAAAAACGCTATGTACCATGGAGTGGAAATGCTGGAACCTGGCTTTATCACGCCAAGGCTGGTGGATATGCCACCGGGCGGACTCCAAAAGTTGGCGCAATTATGGTGACAACCGAAAATCGATATTATGGACACGTGGCCTATGTGGAGAAAGTTAGCGGCGACACTATCACGGTCAGTGAAATGAATTATGTTGGGTTTGCCAAGCGCAGCACGCGAACACTTTCTGCTTCAAGCAGGGCGATTAAGGGATTTATATACTAATTCCTACGAAAGTACAAAATTATTACGAAAATACAAAAGTACAAAAAAACCGCACTCAGTGAAGATTGCGGTTTTTTTGTTTTTTACGTGTCTTTGCGAGAATGTAATCATCCGAAGCAATCCAGAATTGCAAGTTCAGGACGACATTACTAAGTCGATTCCTTTAACGCTCATCAGTTGTTTTTTCCTACGTACTTCATATGGTGCAGGAGGAATTCAAAATACAAATGCGGAATGAGGAAGATGAAAATTTGACAAAAATATTTGGGGAAAATTGCTTGGTGCTTTTTTGAAAAAAATATGATATACTTTCTGGGTAGAGATAAAGAATTAAATCCTGATGAGTTGGATTTTCAAAAACAAAAAATTACCTAGTGAAACTGAGTCTTTTATGAGTTTTACTGAAAATATAAATACTTCACAAGGGAAAAAGTGGAAGGCACTATTGTTTGCTTTTTTTGTGGTGGT
>CAIJXA010000056.1 GCA_903824515.1 uncultured bacterium | reverse complement strand
AGGGTTTGCGGTTTGAAGATTTATTCATCAGAAGATGGCAATGTGCGAATACCAATTATCATTACAAAAAGTGAAATGAGTGTTTGGCTGGAGGCACTTAAGCCCAGCAGTAGGGAATCAGTGAAGGAAACACTTCGTTGTAGGTTAGCAATGATTTCTTCAATGGCGCTTAGAGCAACAAATCAAGATGATGAATCAGTCGATTATGATTTTCAAGTAGTCTTGAATATTAAGGCTCTCCGCGAAGTGGTCAATTGCGCAAAAAGGGAATACGCAACACTGGGTCTTGAAATGAGCAGAAGTGTTTTTGTGGAAGCAATGTGCGTTTCGTATGTTTGCCATGAGTTGAGACATTTGGTGCAGCTTTTCAGCCTTGAAACAAAGGATTTCCATTCTAACTTGAAAAAGATTCCAGTTCTGCGTAATGACAAGATTCCCTTGCGAAGGCTGAAGAAATTTTGGCTAGACGAGATAGCTTATCAGATGGGCCTTTATCGGGCTCACTATGCCAAATATGCTACAAAGGCTCAACGAGGCAACAATCTTGGCATGGAAAAAGATGCATTAGTCGTTCAACTGCTTTCTTTGGATTGTTGGCTGTGCGGTTTTCTTTCCCGCGATGAGAAAATTTTAAAGTTGCAAGAAATTTTGCTAAGTAAAAAGGAGAGCTAGATTGGCAGTTTTAAGATGCTGTTGCTGTTGCTTTTTCGAGCAATCAGAATGTGGTTTGCATTATAAACGAGAACTAATTTATCCAAGGAGATAAAAATGAAAGGAATGTTTACAATAACCCGGGGAGTGATTGCTTTGCTTCATGCTGGAATTGAAAAAAGGTCAGATGCAGGCTATGAATTCATGCTTTCAGGCGATCTGCATCAAATGTCTGCACAAAAAATTTTTCTGGAAAGTCGTGGTGTTGATGTGGGGCAAGTTGGCTCATATCCAGCGCTCAGGAGTGAAGATGAATACATTGAGGCAGTTCGTCTTATTTGGGAAAAACGAGTTAACGGCTGGTGGCACTACGAAAAGGTGATTACGAAGCAGTTGAAGCTTTGTGGCAAGGAAGAATTTCGGAAGTAGCAATTTTTTTGTGGACAATGCTTTTTGTGTCGGGGGAGAATTGATATTAATCAATGCAAAAGGAGGCAATAATGACACAGGGACTTATAACGATGGTTAATGGGGATGTGGTTGTGATGAATGTAATTGCTGGCAGTAATGGCCAGAATATACGTAAGGTCACCCAGGAGCTTCGCAAACAATGGCCAATGACCATTGATGAAGTTTATGCGCTTGCTATTTTGAAAGAGTTTGGGACGGAAGATTCGCTGGTTGTTATGACTGCTGACAGTATTCTTTTTGAAGGAGATGAGGAATTGTCACTTTCATATGCCACGTCATTCAATCAGAAGAATCACAATCCTCGTTGGGAGCATGGAACAGCAGATCATGCAGAGATTGTGGATGTGAGCATTTGAGGTTGAGTTTTTGTAAGCGCCGTTTGGTTCAAACGGCGCTTTTTTTATTTGCGTTACTCCTGAGGTTAGGCTTATCTGGGGTCATGCGCAAATTAGGGTTCCAAGAAACTAAGTTAGTAATTTTTACTTCGCTTGTTTACTTTTTAGAGCCGCTCCTTGGCCGAAAACAATGGCCAAGGGCTAAGAGCCTGCTGCAAATCTCACCCCATGGATAAAACAAAAAAATGCTCTTGTCGGCTGAAATCTGAAAATTCCGGCTGCAAAACCTTCAAATCTCGTCGGGTTATCTCGATAGCCCTTCTCAATTTTCAGGCTTT
>CAIJXA010000055.1 GCA_903824515.1 uncultured bacterium | reverse complement strand
ATGTTTGCTAAACTAACACAAAAGGATGTAGATGCTGTCGTTAAAGGCATCAATAATCGTCCGAGAAAGCGTCTTGGCTATTTAACTCCCTACGAGGTATTTGTAGAGGGCAAAATTGCAACTCAAGCTAGAATGTAGGGAAAGCTGGCAGAAAGGTAATCAAGAATTGCTAGAACATAGAGGCAAAATTTGGTTATTTATATATAATTCAAAAATGCCATATTCCTTAACAGCAAAAAAGGCAAGCAGCTATCCAATTAAGCTATTTTCCTAAGATATAATTGAAAAGATACCCAATGAAAATGATTCCAATGCCAACAATGCTGGCGAAAATTAAAATTCTTTTCATATAAAATTTCGACTAATCACACTTAATTTCCCCTAGCAAATGGTAACACCTTTCTATCGCATTTTTCAAATTCAAGCACTATTTTGTCTTGAATAAATTCATCCAAATCAATTATCTCGTTTTTTAAGTTTTTATTTGAGCAACCTTCGAGCACCCCAGCAAGCAATAAGGATCTTGTGAATTGAATTTTTTCAGCCGAAACACTATTTCTACTGCCATCAAAATTTATCGGGAATCCAGAATTTGCAATATGTATATCATTAACATATATATCAGCATGACAATTGCAATCTTTTTTTATTAATTTTCTCAAATGAGCGACTGGAAATTCACGATCAGACGAAGATGCGCTAACCAAGACAGCGCCGGTTTTCAGTTTTTTGAGATCATTTTCTTTTAACATCTGACTTCCAGTTGCACCAATAATCACGTCAAATTCCTGAATATCCTTTTCATATTCCCCCGGAAATGGATGCGCATGGGTCACAATATCATATTTTATTGTGCGAAACTCTTTTTCCAGAAATTCATAAAGATTTCTTCCGATAGCTCCTTGTCCAACAACAACTATTTTCGGTTCTGCTAGACCGATACTTTCAATATATCGCTTAAGTTTCCTCACGATAACTTCGGCAATAAATGGAGATTCTATCTGCAATTTAGCCTGTGATTTTGCCACATTAATTACAGGAAAATTAAGCTTTGCGTCTTTTAATTTTTCATAACCAGATGCGGTCTGTTCAATTGCAACAAAATTATTAAAATTTTCCAATATACTATTTACATACAATATCAATCCGCCTCCATCATCAAGCACTATGATCTTATTAAATCCTTCAAAATCAACTTCTTGCTTTATTTCATCAAAAAAATCTTTAATATAGGACTTAAATTGCTCATCAAAAGACTCATAGCTATCATAAGCAATGCTTAATGGAGAAACATTAATCTTCCTCTCCCGAAGTTGTTCATAGACCTCCAGACTTGTAGAATAACATTTCCCAATAAGAAAAACATTTTCAGGCTTTACTCCCTTACTTATAATTACATCGAAAAGGTCAACTGTTGTCTCCAGAATATGTTGGCATGCCACAATCAAAACATTATCCAACCTTGTAGATGGATAGAGCTGATCAACGTATTCCAGCATCGGTAATCTATTTTTCATATAGTTTAACAGATTCAGTAAACTCAAACAAAATATTTATCCTCCGCAAACTCAAATTCTTGTTGGCAAATATCCATAGCCAAAACCAGCCGATCAAGATCAACACAATCAATTCTCAGGAGTGTAACTGTTTCTAATTCTCTTTTCATATTTTTTCTAAAACATTTTTCCTGACTTCCTCCAAAAAACATAAATCCCAAACAACGATAAACTTTCCGTCATAATTTTGACTGGCATGGTTGAAATAACTCATTAAGCTTGATGACTTTCAGTAGTTTCATGAATTATTTT
Source organism: uncultured bacterium (assembly GCA_903824515.1). Taxonomy (GTDB): domain Bacteria; phylum Patescibacteriota; class Minisyncoccia; order Moranbacterales; family GWC2-37-73; genus CAIPMZ01. Next base: position 2,193 of record CAIJXA010000055.1, on the reverse strand, counting down.
TCAAAATTAAATCTTTCAAAATAATTTTTACAATTTCTTTAGTTGTTTTACCGCACGAAGTGATGACCTATTTAGCTATATTCTAACTATATCCAATTGTAGCTGATTGTAGCCAATTACTAAATTGCTCATTATTTTTTCCTATTTTAAAACTTTTCCATTCACTCCACCTAATTTCATCGCCAACAAAATTGAGACAATTGCTCGACTTTCCGGCGCCACGCGGGGTCTTCGGTCGGTTGCCAATTTGGCTTCCAAAAATATTGATCCAGACAAACAATCGGCAAACAAAATTTTTCATGAAGCCTGTTTGCAAGAGTTGATTTTCCAGAGCCAACAGAGCCCAAAATTAAAATTCTTTTCATATAAAAATCTCTTTTTGAGTCAGCCAGACAGTGTCACCATCAAAACGCACATCAATTTTGGTTTCCCCAGTTGGCGACTTATGAATTACTATTTGTGATTTTTGATTATCTTGCTTCATAATCTTATTCATTTTCAAGCCAATAATTTGTTAAGATTTTTTTCCTGACCTTGATAAATTTTCACGACTGCCCAACTCCTTTAACTTTTCATTTTCTAGTTACTAGTTACCGATTACTAGTTACTGTTTAAACTTTTTTCTCAAAGTCAATCCCAATCTTCCAAATGCCTTTTTCGAGAAAAGCCTCAATGGTTTGTCGCAACGCCTTGTTGATCAGATTTGAATGAGAAAGTTTTTTCCGTTTGGCATATTCCACCAAAGTGACAACCTCCTTACCTTCAAGATAGGCCAAGCGTTTGTGATAACTATTTGTCAACGCTTTGCCAACAATTTCCTCCATAATTGCGGTATCTTCATTTAAATCAAACTCCCTAAAAGCTGAATAATATTTTTGGCGGTCAATAAATTTGATATTGATTGGCACAAAACCCTCGCGGATCAAAAGATAATTATTGATAGCCCTGCCAATGCGACCATTGCCATCACAGAATGGATGCGTATTTTCAAAAGTCAAATGCAGTCTTGCAATTCTTTCGGCAATATTTTCGTGGCTTGTTGCGTTATAGACTACCAACATTTTCTCCAAGCGACCCAGCACCTCTTGTGGAGCAGGTGCGATGTAGCTGCCAACGCGCACGAATTCATTTTCATTTCTAAATCTGCCTGCAATCTCATCACGAATATTGGAAATCAGCATTTTGTGCAGCAGTAAAATCACCTCCAACGAAAGCTCTTGTTGCTTGGCCCGCTTGTCGATATAGGAAACAACTTGCGCCAAGTTCCTGGCTTCAAAAATTTCTCGCTCAGAAATGTAGCGATCCAAATCAATTTGCAAAAGAATTTTTTCAGTTTCTTCGAGACTCAAAGTGCTATTTTCAATGGCATTGGAATTGTAAACTTGTTCAGCAACTTCAGCCTCAGCAATAAGTTTAAGTAGCGCGTCTTTGCCGACGGCTGCTTTATGATATCTTTCCCGCAAGGAAATTATTTTTTTGTAACTGCTAGTTATTCTCGTCATATACTTCAATTATAGTCCTTTTTCACGATTTTGTCAACAAAACCGTGAAGAAGGACTATTTTTCAACATATTTTCACGATTTTTGGCACAAAATCGTGAAAATATACAGAATCCAGTAAAAGACTCCTTTTACATTAATAATGCGTTAATCTTGAGTGAAAATGAGCAATATAAACGCTTTTTTGAGGTAAAAACCGTGAAAATGTATCATAAAATAGCCACTTTTCACGCTTTTGAGCATAAAAACGTGAAAATTAGCCAAAAAATAGTTCTCTTTCACGCTTTCACTTTTTATTTTAAAACCGCATTAAAAAGATACCCAGTAAAAATAATCCCGATGCCAACCACACTGGCAAAGATGAAGATAAGCTTGGGTTTCATCACTTTTTTGAGAATCATAAACTCTGGCAAGGACAGCCCCGTGACTGCCATCATAAAAGCCAGGCCTGTGCCAATGGCTACGCCTTTCTCAGTTAAAACTCCAACTAGCGGGATGACCCCAGCCGCATTCGAATAAAGCGGAATCCCAATTAAAACTGCTAGTGGCACTGCATACCATTTATCCGATCCAGCGTATTGCGCCAAAAAATCCGCTGGCACGTAACCATGAATCCAAGCCCCAACCCCAACGCCCAAAATCACATACAGCCAAACTTTTCCAATAATTTCAAAAGTATAATTTTTCGCATAT
>CAIJXA010000054.1 GCA_903824515.1 uncultured bacterium | reverse complement strand
GTGAGCCACTTGTTCCAACCTTGCGCATATTCACTGACAATTTCAGCCCTATCATCAGGAACTGGATTGTCGAATTCCAAATAATAATCAGACCCATACTCCGAAGCCAATGATGCATTAAGCGCATCCTGAATTTTTTTCAGTCGTGGCTTGATCGTAAATCTAGTGAAAGCCCAAAGCGCCATTTTTGCATTGGCGAGATTAACATCCTCGCTCATCATCAAGCCCTTCGGAATTCCAAACATCAGAAAAATGTCGTCACGATCCAACTTGCGCTGATCAATAAATGCCAACTCTCGCTGATTGAATTGCGTTTTGTTATATTTCAAACCGCCATGCAATATTGGTGTTTTGTTTGCATTTTCAATTCCCTCCTGTTGTTTTTTCCAATTTGATTCAATCCTGCGCTTTTGCTGTTCGTTTAATTTGCCATCAAACTCAAGCACACCTCCAACAAATGCTCCGTTTTCAAAAAACTTTTTATTCCACTCTCTAATAGTTTCGTCTTCATCAATAAAGCTGATTGAAGCCTGTACTGTTCCAATTCCCTTAAATGGTCTGACTCTGTCAAAATATTTCGGATTATAATTTCTGATATGGATAACCTCCTCAGGCATCAGGTCAACATTGATCTGACCATTGTAATAAATATACTTTTCAATCAATCTCTCCTTGTCATCACTTGGCGCAATCTTTACCCAATCAGCCCTAAGTGGCCACAATTCCTTTGTTTTGTTTCCAGCCTTTGCCTTGAAAATGTAGGCATTACCATCAATATCCAATGAAGCCGAAATATGCTCAAAAATATCAGCCCTTGTCATTTCGGGATTCGGATTATTAAACAATTTCAATAGATCATGATCTGCTTGTTCTTTGTCATTATCACCGCTGACTTTTTTATAAAGCCTGAGATTTGCTGATCCGACTTCTTGCGCAATAAGATTAATGCACCTATAAACCCAGCTGTGATATTTATCAGCAAAATCATTATTACGACCCAAAACCTTGCCAAAAAAGAAGTTTCTGATTGATGAAATGCCGGGAGTAAATTCTTTTTTTCTGAAAAGTTTTTCAAACATAAAATAAAAAAAGCCCAAATGGCATTTAATCTCGTAAGACTAAATATCATTTGGGCTCGTAAGCCTAACAGCCAACACCTCGTAAGATGCTAAACTGCTATCATTTTTAATTTTGCATTTTTATCGTATTCGCTTTTCTTCATTTTGTCAATAGCAGAAAGATTGAAATTATTATTTTTTTCATCAAGTGCCTTAAATTTAAGGTCATAAACGCACAAAACAGCTTTGCAATTAAAGCACTTCAAAGTGAAATCATCAAAGGCTCCCATATTCCTGATTTCCATTAATTTTGATCCGCATTTCGGACAGTGTGCAAGATGTTTCATATTTTTTCTAATCAAATAAAATCAACTCCGGGTTCAATAAATTCATTGAAAGTAAGCGAGCCTGCATCTGCAATATCAGGACTTTTGACACCACGCTTAAACATTTCATCTTTTGGTTCAAGCTGTGTCCTTCCGCTTGAATTTCTTTTATATTTCACTTCAAGCAATTGCCTCCAATCTTGATGCCTTAAAACCTTACCGCCCTTATTAATCCAGCGCTTAAGCTCAAAATAATTCTCGGCTTTTATGTTTGCAAAAATGTCACTGTTATTTGCGCTTGATCCCTCTCGAATTCCAATCACATTATAGCCAAGTTCATTCGCCCTATCGGTAACACCACCGCCCACGCCAACATCATCAATAAATATTTCATCCCCCTTTATCCTTCCGAGTTCATCAACCTGTGTCATCAAATTTGAGCTTTGATTTTTTGATTCAAGCCACATGACATTG
>CAIJXA010000053.1 GCA_903824515.1 uncultured bacterium | reverse complement strand
GCGTAGTCGAAGGATTTGAGCCCGTATTTACTCCTTTTAGCACTAAAACTCAGATTCTTCGACTTCGCTACGCTACGCTCGCAATAACAAAAACCACCACACGTTTTGACAAAGAGCCCTAAATTATGCTCTTGATCAAAACAAAAATAACACCCACTGGGGTGCTATTTTCAATGCGGGGACGGCCGGGCTCGAACCGGTGACCTTCTGCGTGACAGGCAGACGCTCTAACCAACTGAGCTACGCCCCCATGGGTTGTATTATGTATTATGGTATTTATACAAAATACTTCATACAAAATACTTTATACTATCTCAAGTAGCAGGGGCGAGACTCGGACTCGCGACCCCAGCCTTATGAAGGCTGTGCTCTAACCAACTGAGCTACCCTGCCCCTGCGAAAATCACAAACAATAAAAGACCAATACCAAACAAAATTAAAAACAAAAGCTCCTTGGTTTTTAATTTGAAAAATTAAATTTGTTTGGAATTTGAAATTTATTTTTTGACATTTCAAACCAGTTTGTCTGTTGCGGGAGTAGGATTCGAACCTACGACCTCGTGGTTATGAGCCACGCGAGCTGCCAGACTGCTCCATCCCGCTATATTTTTAAAACCTAGCTTCCTAATTTCGATGTAGAGCTGCCAGATTACTAGCAAAACTGCTTTGCAATCACACATCACATCAATATTTCAAAAATTACGATAACATTCCCTATTATACTTGTTTTTTAAATTGTGTCAATTCAAAACAAACTCATGACGAGCTTTCACCCCAATCAACCTTATTGATTCAAAAACTACTAAACATCCATCGCCTCAAGAATTTCTTCAATGCTAGCCGTGGCAACACCAACCACACTGTCTCCCCCGCCATAATACATAAAAATCTTGTCTCCTTGATTCACAACCCCACAAGGGAAAACCACGCGAGAAACCTGCCCGATGTTTTCATAGTCAGTAACAGGTTCAAAAATAGGATCAGTAGTCCTGGCCAGCACAATAGCTGGATCTTTCAAGGCAAGTAAAATTGCCCCAACTCGATAAGTGCTAGTATCTGAAACGCCATGATAAAATAGTAGCCAACCTTCCTTCGTTTTGATTGGCGGAGCAGCAATGCCAACTTTCTGACTGTCCCACATGCCTGTTCGCGGGCCGACAATCGGCGTGAAACTTTCAATTTTATCCAGCTCGAAATTAGCTGATTTAATTGGATCCAGGCAAATATGATTGTGCGCTCGATGAAAAACCAAATAATGCTGCTTGATTTTTTCTGGAAACAGACAAGCATCTTTGTTGTCAATTCCCAACGGAGTGATGATTGCCGGTTTTGTCCAATCCCATTTTCTTTTCAGAAAATCATCCACCGCGATGCTTGTGGCGGCAACGCCTGGCGGATTGACCCCATCATAAGCCGTATAAAACATAAACAATCTATCCTCAAGATGAGTAATGCGAGGATCTTCGCAGCCAGAGTTTCCTGGATGCGACTTCATTTCAAAACCCTCCCGAGGCACATAAATCGGCCCCTCCAATCTTTCTAAAATATCTTTGCCATTTTTTGAAACAGCATAACCCATCACGGAAGTGTCATCACTGCCCATCGCCCTATAAACAATATGCACGCTGCCTTTCAATTCAACCGCGGCTGGATTAAACACAGCCTTATTTTCCCAAGCATGATTTTCAATGGGTAGCAGGATAGGATTTTTTTTGCTGCGGGAAAAAACCGCTTGCCCCTTGATACTCGCCAATAAATCGGCAAGATTAACACTTGCCCGACAACAAGTTGTGTCCGTGGCGCCATAATAAATAAAGAGTTTTTTGCCAGCCACGAAAGATCCTGAGGGAAAAATTACATTTGGCACTTGCCCAAATTCTTCATAGGTTTCCTCCGGCACAAGCAGTGGCCCATGCGTCCTGGCAACAATCTTGCTAGGATCTTTCAAATCCAAAAGTAAAGCCTCGATACCAAAAATTTTATGCTCACTAAAATAATTTTGAATATGAGAATAAATCAAAAGCCATCCATCCTTAGTTTTAATCGGAGCTGAACCTATTTCAACATGATCGCTTTCCCCTCTACGCAGAACAATTCGATGACTCTCGATTTCACTGTGCCATTTTTCCCAATAAGTTGGCGACCACATTTCTTCCAAATTATCAAACTCGGCCAAGGCTGTAATAACTGGCGGCTTGTCGGTGTGAGCGCTGAGCATCGCAACATATTTTCCATTTATTTTTTCAGGAAAAAGTACCATCGCCTTAGCATTAAATGGCGTGACTAAACGTTTTTGAATTATTTTTTTGAAATCCTTTGTGGTTGCAACTGCGATTTTGATTCCTTCGGCTGCAAATGGAAAAACCGAAAGTGCCGTATAAAAAATGTAGTAAGTATCTTCAATTTTTGTCACCCGCGGATCCTCACAACCAAATTGCTCCCACTCGTATTCCGGCGCAATGAATTGCCTGCGCTGCTCATAATGATGACCATCTTCACTTTGAGTATAACCGATCGAAGAAATTCTCAATTCTTTTTTGTGAACATATTCCATTTCTGATTCCGCTCGATACAAAGCATGGACTTTATTTTTGTCTTGAATTGGACACCAATTAAAAGTGCCGAACGATTCCCAAGAATGGTCGGAAATTGGTTTCAAAAGTGGGTTATGAGTTGATCTTCTGACTACAAGCATAGTTTGCTGATTTATTTTGGATTAATTAAAGCTTTGCAAGTTTGTTTTTCGGCTGAATGCAACTTGATAGTAGGAAAATTAGTTATTAATAATTTCCAAAAGAGCTGGCTTGGCAGAAACGTGCGGCACTGTTTGAGTCAATTCTTTCAAGAATTCATCAACATTTTCCGTAGCTACACAAACCACGCTATCCGCTCCACCATAATAAACAAAGAGTGTATTTTCCTTGATAACAGCCCCGCAGACATAGACCACGCCGGCCTTAGCGCCATGATTTTCATAGTGAGCTGTTGGTTCCAAGATCGGATAATTGCAGCGATGCAAAATTTTAGTTGGATCGCTGTAGTCAAGAATCATTGCGCCCACTTTGTACTTATTCGGGTCTCGCTTGTCCATGGCATGATACAAAACCAACCAACCATATTTTGTCAAAAGTGGCGGAGCTCCAGCCCCTCTGACAATATTATCCCAACGATGTTCATCAACCCCGGCCTTTTTCATGCTTTCAATCGTGATTCCTTCGCGGTCAAGACTATCCACATATTCTATGGAAATTTTAGGTGTGATGCTGTGCAAAATTGCATATTTTCCATTTATTTTCTCTGGAAATATCATCCAATTTTTTTGAATTTCACCGACTTTAGAAATCAATTTCGGCCTTTTCCAATTCCAATTCTTATTCAAAAAATCAGCAACGCTGATAGATGTCAAAGCAACTCCGGGAGGATTACAGCCATCAAAAAAAACATACGTTACATAAATACGTTTTCCAATCACGGTTGCGCGAGGATCTTCGCAGCCTGCCCAACTGCCACCCGAAACATATGGAGAAGCAATGGCTGGTTTATTTTTGAAAATTTTCAAATTTTGCGCCAATGAAAAAACAGGATAATTCAATCTTTCATTAACCAAGATTCCATCATTTGAAGCCGCATAGCCCAAAACTGAAACTCCATTTTCACCAATTGCTCGATACAGCAAATGAATCTTATCCTCCAAATAGACAGCGGCCGGATTGAAAGTAGCATCTTGTTCCCATTTGTTGGCAGCCAGGGGTTTTAAAATTGGATTGCTAAGATGCCGTTTTAGCAGTCTGGTTTTTTTTGCAGCAATCAGACCTGAAGATGCAAGATTGATAGTTTTTACAAAAAATTCATTCTCCAAAGAAGACCAATATATATGCAACGATTCAGCCACAATTACGCAACCCAAAAACCGCACCTTGTGTTTTCTTTTTTCTGCAGTTTCTTCCCAGATGGGAACTTGCGATCTCCATATCGGAGCATACGGCTTGTCAAAAGAAAACATTGCGCAACCAATCTTTATCCTGTGACTGTTTTTCTGATCACTTCTGGCATCATACAAAACCAAAATTCCCCGATCAACAATCACACTGCTAATAACATGCAGTAGCGCGCCATCATCAAAAAAATCATTTCGAGTTGGCAGCAATGCACTGGTGGTGTGCCAATCAGTCAAATTGTCAGAAGCGGCAACCCGAATAGACTTATCACCATAATACGCCAAGAAGTTTTTCTTATATTTGTGATTTGAAACAACTGGATACATACCAGCCAAATCAGTCGCCTGTTTTTTGACAATGAAATTTAGCATATCATCAGACTGCGCAATCAAAATTTGTCTTTTCCCTCTGACTATTTGCTCAAATGCAAGATAAGCCTGCTTTCCATAAGCAAAGAAACAAAGAGCGTCGCAATCAACCAGTCGTTTTCTTTTTCCACTTTCCAAAAGCAACTGGATTTCATATTTATTTTTAAATGACAAACCATCATCACTCTGAGACAAAAAAAGTTTTGTTTCAATAAGATTTTTCAAGCCATAGACAAGAACCACTTTTTTTTCGTGAGATACGACTGAAAATGGATAGAATGTTGATTTTATCTTTATCATTTTTTATTTTTGCACACTTAAGATTTGCGACCATAAAGGTCTTCTAGTCTGATTATATCACTTTCTTCAAAATCTCCAAATGCAATTTCTAGAATTTGAACATTATTTTCTTTAGCCTCCAAGCGGTGCACCGCTTCTTGAGGAATCAGGAATTCGTCCCCAACTTTCGCATGACTGACTTGCCCATCAATGGTGACGATTGGATTACCAGCAAGAACAACCCAAAATTCGCTGCGCCTGAGATGTTTTTGTAAGCTCAAACGTTGCCCACTTTCAACCTTAATCAATTTCACAGTTGAAACTTCGTTTTCAGTGAATTGGCGAAAATTTCCCCATGGTCGCTTGTCATTTTTTATTTTCATATCAATAAATTAATCGTATTGTTGCTTAATAAAAATTTAAAAAAATTCACCCTTGTTAAGTAAGATTTGAGTCTTCTGTTTTTTGTTGAAACAGAAAATCCTTTACTATGTTGCTCAAATCTTAATTTGAAATTATTTAAAAAATTCAAAAGAAAAACCCAAAGACCCAAAGCCTAAGTTAACTTGAAAAACTACGGGAGAGGCGGCACCCAAGACTACCGTTCGAAAGGCCCAGATCACTGGCATTGACGCTGAGCCGAGAATTGTCAGGATTCCAACGGGCACCGGCGATGCGCGAAGCGGAGCTTGTTTTGAGAAGCCACGTCCAACCTTTTTCATCCAGGTGTTTTTGGTTTGTTTCGAGATATTGTCTTTGTAAAATCAAATATTCATTGAGCGAGAGACCCTCAGCCTGGATTTGGATTTTTTGATTGTTAATTTGAGTTTCAAAATTGATGGGGATGTTTTCGTGTTTTTGGATTTTTGTTTGCAATTGCTTTTCAGTCAAACCTGAAAGTTGCAGGATACTTTTGCCCAGAGTTTGTTTGGCAAAAAAGTTAGCTTGGGGATTTTGATACGTATTCTGGTCATTGTGGCAAAGGATGATTCTGGTCTTTTGAGTTTCACTGTGTTTGGCGCCAGCAAAGCTGCCAGCGTTTTTGAAGTTGTCGTTTTGATAGGTTTCCTTGTAGCCCTGACTCATTTGAGTGTGCAGTTTTTCAGTGGCTGGCAAGTTTTCAGGGATGATGAGGATTTTGTCATAGCCATATGTTTCCATTGCTTTTTGGATTTCCTTTTTGTTTTTGCGCCAGCTGTTTTTGATTTCTTGTTCGTTGGGAATTGGCAGGTTGTGGTTTTGATAAAACTGCTGCCAGGTTTTGATTTGCTCGGCCAGATTGAAACTGATTTCTTTGGTTTCATTGGTTTCAGGATCGGTGAAATTGGCTTTGATTTCTTTGGGAATGATTTTTT
>CAIJXA010000052.1 GCA_903824515.1 uncultured bacterium | reverse complement strand
TATTAGTATTCTACTTTCCAAATTAACGGGAAATTATGTTTGGGATTCGGTTGGTTCGATTGTCATTGGAGTTTTACTAGGCGTGATGGCGATTATTTTGATCAATATTAATCGCGGATTTCTGATGCGCAAATCAATTCCGGAGGAGACGGAAGAAAGAGTGATTGAAATTTTGGAAAATGATCCAGCGATTGAAAAAGTTTTAGATTTCAAATCAGTGGTGATTGACATTGGGAAATATCACATCAAATGTGAAGTGGAAATCAACGGCAGCGCCCTGATGCGAAGCATGTATCGTGGGCAAGCCTTGAAAAATGAATTCAAAGAAATTGATGGTGACTATGGAGAATTTTTGCGTTTTTGTGTGGACTATGCTGATCGTGTGCCACGCATGATTGGCACTAGGATTGATGAGGTTGAAAAGAAAATCAAGGACGAAGTGCCGGAAGTGAGGCATATTGATATTGAAGTGAACTAGGTGCGGATAGTAATCAGTAATCGGTAACCAGTAACTAGTAAAAAAGCGGTTTCTTCCCCATTGCAAAAGTGGCGAATGAGAGTAGGTGTAGCATTCGCGAAGGGGGCTCGAAAGACTATATTGATAAAGAAAGTTTTTCAAATCTCTCCTTGCCAGAAATGCAACATGGTTGCAGGCGGGTGAATGTACGAAAGCAACAGAAACAAAATACAACAGAAAGGAAGTAGCGGTATGATAGAAATATAATAGAGATAGGGTAAAAATAAAATACAATTAATTTCAATCATATTTCGCAAAGCATGTTTCTATATATTTCTAAAAAATCATTTTGTATCAAAAGTGATTTCTCTTTCCTTTTCATTGACCCATTGAAAGTTAATCCATACTGATTTAGTAGGGATTAGGCGCTTTACTTTTTCCGGCCACTCAAGAATGACAACGGAGTTTTCTTTGCCGGCGAAATCATTGAATCCTAATTCACGTAAATCTTTTGAGGTGATACGATAGGCATCTATATGGAAAACATGGAGCATGGAGCGTCGAGCGCGAAGCGTGTGTTTCACGTTTTGCGTTTTGCGATGGTATTCCTTCACAATCGTAAAAGTTGGGCTAGTGTAAGGTCCTTTGATTTTCAAACCTCGCAGCAGTCCCTGAGTGAAGGTTGTTTTGCCAGCTCCGAGGTCGCCAGAAAGGCAAATAATTTCGCCTCCACGAAGTTCCTCGGCCAAAAGTTGGCCGATTTTCTTTGTCTGAAACGATGAAGTCGAGATTATTTTCATATTGCTAAGCGTAGCGAAAAAATAAGAAAAACACAAATAGTAGTATTCGAGGAGTATTTAATTTTGGCAATTTAACAATATAAATTCGCAATGACCAAAAATGGCTTGTTTGTCAAGTAAATTATTGACACGGGCTAGAAAGGTTGCTAAGCTGAAGAACTTTAGATTAACAGGTTAAAATATAATTTTCTAGAAATCTGAAAAACTTATCCGCAAGCTGGCGGACTGATGAGTCAGTAAGTTGTCCACTATGATTCTTGATCCCTCCCAACAATTTAAGAATGTCATTAATAATGCTAAGAACGTGCTCATTTTCACGCCGCAAAATGCAGGTGGTGATGCATTGGGAGCCGCTTGGACTGTTTATTTTTTTCTCAAGAAAAAAAATATTCAGGCAACAGTTGTGTTTGGGGCAAGCAATCCTTATTTGCAGCGTTTTTCTTTTTTAAGCAAACCAGAACATATCATTGAAAGTCTAGCTGGAGCGAGAGATTTCGTGCTAGCTTTCAACACCAAACACAACAAAATCACTAATGTGAAAACTGAGCAAGAGGAGGAGGAGCTGCGAATTTTCATCACTCCTGAAAAAGGTTCGATTGATCCACGAGATTTTTCTTTTATTCCAGCCAAATTCAAGTATGATTTAGTAATTGCCGTGGGCTGCGCTGACAAGGAAACTATTGGAAAAATATATGAGGAAAATCCAGATATATTTTATGAAGTCCCAGTTGTTAACATTGATCATCATACGGAAAATGACCAGTTCGGGCAGATTAATGTTGTGGATATTAGAGCATCGTCAACTTGTGAAATTTTAGCGGAAACACTTTTGAGAATTGATGAAAAAAATGTGGATGAAAATATTGCGCAGTGTTTGCTTGCCGGCCTTATTGATGAAACGAACAGTTTTCAAAACAAAAATACCACACCAAGATCTTTGCAAATTTCGGCTGCTCTCATGACCAAGGGTGCCAAGCAACAAGAAATCATTCGTTTTCTTTATAAAACTCAGCCGCTTCATTTGCTCAAGCTTTGGGGTCGAGTAATGGCGCGACTGCAATGGGAAAGTGATTTGGAATTAGTTTGGGCGCCGGTTTTTCTGGAAGATTTTGTGCAAAGCCGTAGCAACCCAAATGATGTGCCTTTTATTTTGGACAAAATTAAGGAAAATTATTCAGCTGGCAAAATGTTTATGGTGCTCTACAGTGAAAACATCGGCCAAGTACATGGCGTTATTAAAGACGGCAATAATGAGCAGCTGAAGGAAATCGCACTATTGCTGGAAGGAAAATGTCTGGGTGACACTTGTGAATTTTTCTTGAGTTCAGAAGACACCACTCAGTCCGGTGTTATGGTGGTGGAAAAAATTCGTGGTTTTTTGGTTTCCAATAAATAAACAAAATAAACTATTTGGAAAAATTATAACAGACTTGCTCTGTTTTTTTGTTTTGCACATTTGGTGCGCTTAAGGTAAAATAGTATCAAAGGAAATTATTTCTAGTTTTAATATAAAAACAAAAAGTTGCATGCTCCATTTTTCTATGTCGCATGTGCATATTTCTTCGTATGGTTAAAATTATCAATCAAAAAAATCCAACTGATTCTTCGGTTGAAGCAGCAGCCGACAAATTACTTCAGAAGATGAGAGGACAATCAGAGGAAGAGCAAGCTGCACTACTGGCTAATGCATATAATCTGCCTTATGTTGATTTGAATATTTTTCCAGTTAGTTCTGAAAAGATGAGAACGCTCAGTGAGGAGGATTCTAAGCAATACAACATGACTGTTTTTCAGAAAGTTGGCAAAGAAACTAGAATAGGAGTGACTGATCCATCTGATGAAAACATGCTGTCGTATCTCGAAAAATTAAAAAATGAAAATGGTTGGGTGATAATCATCTATGTTATTTCTCAGTCATCATTGAGAAAAATTTGGAAAAGATACAAAGAAGTCCCATTGCTTGAGAATCTTGAAGCGATGCAGATTTCGCTAAGTGGAGAAGACTTGGAAAAATTTGAGCAGGAATTTGGAAGCATGCTGGATCTTAAAAAGCGTATCAAGGAAATTCCAACAACTCAGATAATCTCAATCATCATGGCTGGTGCGGTTAAGATGAAAGCTAGTGACATCCATTTTGAACCACAGGAAAAAGAAGTACGAATGCGTTTTCGAGTAGATGGCGTGCTTCAGGAAATTGGAAATTTCCCAACTGATGTTTATCATTTTATTTTGTCAAGAATTAAAATGATGGGCAAAATGAAAATCAACATCAAAGACATTGCTCAAGATGGACATTTTTCAGTTGACATGACTGACGGAAAGATTAACGTGCGAACAAATATTATTCCTGGAAATCATGGAGAATCAGTCGTGATGAGACTTTTGAGTCAGGCTGACACCCTTTTGGCAATTGAGGATTTGGGACTTCGGGGTCTGGCATATGAACATGTGCAGAAAGAAATTGCCAAGCCTCATGGCATGATTTTAACAACCGGTCCAACGGGTAGCGGAAAAACGACAACACTTTATGCCCTTGTGAACAAGTTGAACACACAAGGAGTCAAAATAATCACAATTGAGGATCCAATTGAATATGAAATAAAAAATATTTCCCAAACTCAGGTCGCCAAAGATCGAAATTACACTTTTGCAGAAGGACTTCGAGCAATTGTTCGTCAAGATCCAGACGTGATTTTGGTGGGAGAAATTCGAGATGAGGAAACCTCAGATATTTCAATTAATGCTGCGCTGACGGGTCATTTAGTTTTTTCGACCTTGCACACGAATAATGCGCCGGCTTCGATTCCTCGTTTTATTGAACTTGGGGTTAAGCCGAATTTAATTGCCCCATCTGTGAATGCATTTATTGCCCAGCGTTTGGTGCGAAAACTTTGTGCGGGCTGCAAGGAAAGTTACGAGCCAGCCAAGGAAACAATCGACTCTGTAAAAAAAATTCTTTCTATTATTTCGCCAAAGGCTAAAATTGAAATTCCCAAGGACATAAAGGTGCTTTATCGCCCCGTTGGCTGTGACAAATGTCATCATCTTGGGTTTAAGGGTCGAATTGGAATTTTTGAAGTTTTGACCATCAGTGAAAGCATTGAAAAGTTAATTCTTGAAATGGGAAGCGAACGAGAAATAACCCAAGCTGCTTTGGAGGATGGCATGATTACGATGGCGCAAGATGGAATTTTGAAAGCGATTGAAGGCATGACTTCAATGGAGGAAGTTTGGCGAGCCACTGGTCAAACAGCTTTTTTGGAAGATATTTATGCAAAGCTCATGGAATCTTCACTTTCACGTTC
>CAIJXA010000051.1 GCA_903824515.1 uncultured bacterium | reverse complement strand
CATTGTGCTGTGTTTTCCTGCCCCGAGGCAGTCGTGATAGTCAGTAATCCAATTTTTGATTGAAGATCGCACTGGTGTTGGGAAATATCGCAGCTTCAAAGGATTGCTCGTGATTGATTGCTCACCAAGTTTTGGATATTGCAGCAAAGCTTTTTCTAAGGTTAACTTTTCAATTTTGATTTGCTTTTCCGCTTCATCTTCGCTATTTTCCCTTCTAGGCTGAGGTTTAATTGTCAAAATTTCGCCTTGAATAAACTGAACAACATTCTTAACTTGATTAATTTTTTCTGGACTAATCTGAGCAAAAACATTTCCAATTTCAATTTCCATTTTTGAAATATTTATTTCGCCAAAAAAAAGCCTGCGAATCAAAAGCGTTATCTTCCCAATAGCAGAATCCTCTATCTGAAAAGTATCCTGCAACTTTTTCATTTTTTCCGCAACTTCGTCCGCAGCAACAACTCGGCGTGTTTCTTCTGGCAGCAAATCAAAAGCTTCCCATAATTTGAGAGATGTTTGCCCATCCATTCTTTCATCAGTTCCACTATTAGAAACTAACATGGGATGATAACGACGAGGATATGTTTTTTTTGTTCTATAATCCATTTTAAATATGTAATTTCAAATTTTAAGGATGAATTCCATTATTAACCCACGTTGCCTTCTTTTTTCCACTTAATTCCGCAAAGACATTCTTGCGATGCTCATCACTAAATGTTTGATTATTCCCACTATTAGCAACAACATAATCAACAAAATGAACATCATTATGAAGCGAATCCTTCTGTTTCGACAATTCTTCTGGCGACATATCAGCAATAAGATCATGATAAGCTAAGTGGTAATTAGCCATATCACCACCCAAGGATGCGGCCTTCGAATCAACTAGCGTTTGCACATGACCCTCTTTCTTTATGCGACTTTCCAATTGTTTTTTGATTCCATCACCAGCTCCACCTGGGTTCTTCAAATCAATGGCCACATTCAAATCATCGAAATCAGTGTGACTCATCTTGACAGCGTTTCCTCCAACTTTATCAGTCAATGCCCCTATTGATTTAGTATCATTTCCCAATGCCGAAATTGCACTTTTTAAGCCAGTAAAATCTTGAATTGCTGAATGTCCCTTTTGTACAAATTTACTCGTCAAATCAGCATCACCCGCAAGCGCCGCCAGACCATTTTGAAATTCAGTAATGTTCCTAATGTCGTCATTTTCGGCCATAGCCATCGCTGCAGCTTTCTTCTTGACATCATTATTACTCTTGAGATCAAGAGCCAGTTGAGAATGGCTGGTTTTATTTTTCTTGTGCTCTTCAACCGCATCTCTAACTTCAGCATATTGAAGTTTTTCACGTTCACTTTTTGCACCACCACGCATTCCTCCTGGTTTTCCAAGTCCAATTATACCGCCCTTTACTCCAGCCTCAATCTTACTTGGAGATTTAATCCATTTATTAAATTTATTTATACCAAGTTTTTCTTTTGCACCCGCACCAACTCCTCGTGCAACTGGATTTTTATATGCCGCCCATTTTGCCCCACCTAAAGCCTTGTTTCCAACCCATTTTCCAACCGTACCTCCCCATTTCTTTCCTGCACCAACAACCTTATCCGCACCTGCAATTCCCATTTTCTGAGAAATTCCCATTGCAATCCACAAAATGATAATTGGAATCGCAAAATATGATGCTGAAGCCAACCAGTTTGCACTCATCCCAGCTGGAACGTTTTTAGCTGCCGCCCCCATGAAACCGCTTGTCGCTGAAGCTTTCATT
>CAIJXA010000050.1 GCA_903824515.1 uncultured bacterium | reverse complement strand
GTAGAAGAAAAATTGAATCGTAGATTTATGAAATGTTTAGGTTTTCGCAGTCCTGCAGAACTGCTAGACGAGTATAGAAAACAAAAAAACGCCTAGTGGCGAAATTAGAAAAGTGTTCGGATTGAGCCCGTCGGGTAGGAAAATCAATAACAACATATTGTAGCACAAAAAGTACCAATTTGTCAATAGGGCCGTTTTTTAAGTTTAATAGGCTCAAACTTTGCAGTTTTTTATCGATTCAAACCCAAGAAGCTGAGAAAAAAAGCCTAAAAAGCTAGCTTAAGAAGCTAATTGCCCACAGGCACCCTTGATCTCCTCTCCAAGACTTTTTCGAATAGTGGCGTTGATGAAATATTTTTCCAATTCTTTTTTGAAAAGTTGCGTTCTGGTTTTTGAGGAAGGTTTGAGATCTGCGCTGGTCGCATTATAGCGAATTAAATTCACATGCAAGAGATGTGCATTGCCAACACTGTGCAAATACTGCGCCAACATTTTGGCATCCAAGGCAGCGTCATTGACCCCATCGAGCATAATGTATTCCAGAAAAACTTTCCTTTTGGTGACTTGAAAATATTTTTGCAGCGCTTTTTTCAAGCTCTCCAAATTATCAACCTTATTAACTGGCATATAGCGGTCACGTTTTTCGTCGCTGGCAAAATGCAGCGAAATTGCCAAATTCACTTGTGGAAAATTACTTGCCAATTTTTCAATTCCACTGGCAATGCCGGAGGTTGAAACCGAGAGACTGCGCGAGCCAAAACCGAAAAGTTTTTCATTGGTCAAATCCTTAATACTTTGGGAAACATGCTCCCAATTATTAAAAGGCTCTCCCATACCCATAAAGACGATGTTAGAAACATCGGAATTTTGGATTTCGAATTTTGAATTTTGAAATGGAATTAAATTATCTTCTTGATTATTTTCAGCACTATCGGTTTTAGGATTTAGGATTTTAGATTTTAGATTTTTAGCAAGGTATTGTTTCCAAAAAAGAATCTGATCGGTGATTTCTTCGGCGGTCAAATTGCGTTTGAAACCCATTTTGCCAGTGGCACAAAACCTGCAACCCATCGCGCAACCAACCTGACAAGAAATGCAAGCCGACCATGTGCCTGGCTTGGGAGAAATCAGGACGGTTTCAATTAAGTCATATGTCATCTCGACTTTAGTGGAGAAATCTGAGCCCAGTTTCTTCGACTCATCATCCTGCTGGCTGATTCGCTCGCAGTGACAACTATTTAATTTTAATAAAGCCTTAATCGATTGACCATCGGCAGCCACCAAAACTTTTTCAACTTCAAAGGAAAGGATGTCCATTTCTTTTTCCAGCTTTTCTCGCAATTCTTTGGAAAGCGTCGTAATTTCCTCAAATGAAGCAACACCATCAGCAAAAATGGCTTTTTGAATTTGTCCCAAACGAAATTTGGGCAAGTTATTTTGTTGCAAAAATTGCTCTAATTTTTCTATATTCATATCTTTATACGGTAGCGTAAATAGTTTTCGATGGCAAACAAAAATCCCCCGGTTGATTTTTTTATTTTTCAACAGGGGGGTTTCTTTCAGGTTTCAAATGGCATTAAAAATGAGAAGGCATGGTATTAGCATTAATCTAAGCCTCCAAGTGGTGCGCAGTTAGTCTGCTGTATTCTGAAATGCGCTTGAAAGACTTGCAAGCAAGCTCGAAACGAGTAGACCCCTGGACTTTGCCATCATGATTACTCATGTCAGTCAAAATAGCATGATAATCAGAACTTTCGCTGGCAACCGTGACTCGTCTGCTGTTAGCCGCACCAACAGAGAGCATCGAAAGCCTTGCAATGTTGATATCATCAGCCAAATCAAAAGATTTCGAATTAATCACTTTAAATGGACTACCAAGATTACAAACCAGCAGATCAACAAGTTTGATATTTTTATTTTCAAGATGTTTGTTTTGTGCGATTTTTTCCATAGGCAAAGCCAATCCGGCAACAATGCTTGGATGCAAAATATCCCATATTTTTTCCGAAAATATCACGACGCCATGTAATTTGTAAAATGGACTAACTCTGATATTTTCTTTCTTGAGAATTTGCAGAGTTTCAACCGTTGCAAATATTTCCACGCCATATTCAATTAAAATATGACAAAATTCAACAACGTCCTCAAAATTAGAGACCGACACGATGGCTCTCTTGATTTTTGGATCTTTCATTGGTAATCTCCATTTAAAAACATTTTAAAAACCAGCATATTAAGACGAGGAACAAAAAAGCATAAAAATTCATTTTCAAATAAACTTTTATGTTTCATTGCAGTATACAACTTATCGCAAAAAAGTCAATCCCTATTCAACCGTCACTGACTTGGCAAGATTGCGAGGCTTGTCCACATCATATCCTTTTGCAATGCCCGTATAATAGGCAAAAAGCTGCAAGGGAATCACGGATAAGAGTGGTGTGAGCATTTCCAAGGTTTTTGGAATGTAAATCACATCATCGGCGTGTTTTTTGATTTCTTTGTCCCCAAGGGTTGCTATTGCAATAATCTTTCCGCCACGAGCTTTAATTTCCTGCATCCCAGAAATATTTTTTTCATAGACACTATCTTTTGGCACCACAAAAAGTGATGGGAATGTTTCATCGATTAGCGCAATCGGTCCGTGTTTCATTTCGCCTGAGGGATAACCTTCAGCATGCACATAAGCAATTTCTTTGATTTTAAGCGCTCCTTCCAGGGCAATAGGAAAATTATATTTCCTTCCCATATAAAGAAAGTCTTGCTAACTCTTATACTTCGTTGCAATTTTTTTTATTTCCCTATTCTGCTTTAAAATTGTCTCAATCTGAGCAGGAATTTTTTCAAGTTCTTTGATAATCCTTTGACCAGTCACCAGTGACATGTCTCGTTGTCTTCCCAAAAATACAGCCAACAATGTCAGAATAGTAAGTTGCGAAGTAAATGCCTTTGTCGAAGCCACCCCCATTTCCGGCCCTGCATGATTGTACACCCCAGCATCCGTCTCACGCGCTATCGTCGAACCAACCGTATTAATAATTCCCAACGTGAGCGCACCCTTAAGCTTAGCCTCGCGAATTGCCGCCAAAGTGTCTGCTGTTTCACCTGATTGTGAAATCGCAATAACAGCTGTGCGCTTGTCTAAAATTGGTTTTCGATATCTGAATTCGCTGGCATACTCAACCTCAACTGAAATACCGGCATATTCCTCGATTAGATATTCGCCAATCAGACCTGCATAATATGAAGTGCCACAACTGACAATGATAATACGATTGATATTTTTCAATTTTTTTTCAACATATCGCAACCCTCCAAGCCTTGCCAGTCCATGAGTTTTTGAAAATCTTCCGCGCATTGCATTTTTGACCGATTCTGGTTGTTCAAAAGCCTCTTTAAGCATAAAATGCAGGAAGCCATTCTTTTGAGCTTGCTCAATGTCCCAATCAAGCAGATTAATCTTTTTTTCAATTTGTTTATTTTTGATGTTCACGACATCATATCCATCTGAAGTTATGATGGCAACCTCTCCGTCCTCCAAATAAACAACTTTTTTCATATATTGAACAATTGCTGAAGCATCAGATGCCACAACAAATTCATCTTTTCCAACGCCCAAAATTAAGGGACTTCCCAAGCGCGCCACAATCATCTGATCAGGATAATCCCTATTCAAGATTGCCAAGCCATAGGTTCCCCTGATTAATTTCAAAGAATTTAAAACTGCACTTCGAAAATCATGCTTCTTCGAAAATTCCTCAATTAAATGAGCCACCACCTCACTGTCAGTTTCAGAAGAAAATTTGTGACCTTTCTTGATTAGCTGCTTTTTTAACTCTTGATAATTTTCGATGATGCCATTGTGCACGACTGAGATGTTACCCGTGCAATCTGTGTGCGGGTGAGAATTTTCATCACAGGGTTTGCCATGAGTTGCCCACCTAGTGTGAGCAATTCCAATGGTGCTGGAGATATTCATATTCCCAATCTTTGCTTCAAGCATGGCAACTTTTCCAGTTGCTTTAACTGTTTCCATTTTCAAATTATCTCCAATTTCATTTGGCAATTTCCCGCATTGTGCAAAATTCATCGAAATTATACCGCCAATCACAGACATCCCAGAACTATCATAGCCGCGATATTCAAGTCTCCTCAAACCATCAAGCAAAACTGGAGCAGCTTGTCTTTTTCCAATATATCCAACAATTCCACACATAAAGTTAGCTTTTTCAAGCTTTTGCCCTACCTGCCGACGGGCAAGTTTCTGGCTTATTAACTAGCAAGAAAAAATAAATAATTATAGTAAAACCACACTCAAATGAAAATACTAAAAAAATTAAAGCCTTAAATTTCTTTCGCAAATGCTCCCAACAAATTATTCCAACCCAGAAATTATCTCCAAAACTTGCCGCAGATCGCCAGCCACATAATCACAATAGTCATTCTTCTGATCGCAATATCTTCCTTCTTTACGACAAAGTAAAAAAGTTAAGGCTTGAGGAAAAGTTTTTTTAACATCTTCAATTTGCGCAATTCGATCATCAATAAAAATAAGTTTTTCTTCAAAATCAATTTTATTTTTTTTCATCACCTGCACAATCGCTTGTCCCTTCATTTTTTCTGTCACAATGTAATCACTAACAAGTTTATTCACGCCAGAGCCTTGAATTTTTTGACTTTGAAAAGTCGGCAAACCAAAAGAAACTAAATAGACATTTTCTTTGCTCATTTTTGTTAAAAATTTGCTTACATCATCAAAAACGAATTTTGAAAGATGTTTCAATTGCTGCGTGAAGTTTTTGCGTAATTTGCTAACATCAATTTTCTCATACTGCTCCAAACGCAAAAACAAGCCTTCTGGATTAAATAATTTTAGTTCACTTTCAGCAGCAGGATCGTAATAATATTTTTGCACAAGCTCCTGGCTCACTCCGCGTGAAGCATAAAAACCTTTCAGGTATATGCTGAAATCCTTGGTATTAAAAATCACATCATCAAAATCAATAAATACTTTCATAAAAAATAGTATCAAATCATTTTCTAATTATCATCGTTAGTCTACAAGCATATGCGGCAATCCATGGCAATGTCTGATTCTGGATCGCCACGAATTTCTAATTACAAAAATCCTCGCGAAGACGGAAAAAAATAGCAACAAACTTAAAAAATTGTTCTCATGATTTCTCCGTCAGTTAATAAATCCAATCGCGCAGGGTAAGCCAGCTTTCAAGACTGGACCATTTATACTAATGAACAATTCTTTATAGCACCATTTCCGCAATTCTCAAAGCTGCATATCCATACACAAAACCCAAGAATATACCAGCAATAACATCGCTTGGATAATGCATACCATTATGCAAACGAGAAAAAGCCATCAATAAAATCAGCAGCAGCGAAAATATCAGCAATGATGGATAAAAACTAACAATCACAACCAGCATAGCCGCAGTTGTCGCCATATGACTTGAGGGAAAAGAAGAATCACTGAATTTTCTGCCGACTGATTTTATCATTTCAGGATAAGCAACATAGGGACGTCTACGCATTGGATAAAAACGGATTAAAAAATGCTTAATAATTCCTTCCGTGATTGTAAAATGAAGCACCACCACAATTATAACTGCCACGATAAATTTTTCAGTGATAATCGGGTGAGTCACTATAGCAACTACAGTGAGAAATATCCAGAAAAATGCCAAAAAGCTAACTGCGTTCACCACACCCAAAAATTTATCGATTTTTTTTGAACCGATTTGATTCAAATATTTTACAAATTTTATTTCGAAATTATCCATAGTAGTCATGAAACACAGAGCATGGAACATAGAACAAAAATGCCTAATTTCTAGTGTCTAATCCCAATTTAAATTAATTCGTTAATAAATAATAATTTACTAAATAAATTCCATCCCCACCATCACCAAAATCGCAATTGTCATAGCCACAACGGCGAACCAGCCAAAGAATTTTACCCACTTTGGATGACGCTCTTCTCCCATAATTTCTGGATTATCTCCAATTTTCATAATTAAGTATAAAAGCGGTACCGCGATAATTCCATTCAAAAAAGCTGACCAATAAAGCGCTGCGATTGGATTAATTTTGAAAAAATTGAACAATCCGCCAAAAACAATCGACAAAGTAATAATCAAGTAAAACCCCTTGGCTTTCAAAAACTTAAGTTCCAATCCCTCCTTCCAATTAAGAACTTCCGACAAAGCATACGCTCCACTTCCAGCCAAAACCGGAATAGCTAGCAACCCGGTTCCGATGATGCCAAAAGCAAATAATGCGGCAGCATTTTTTCCAGCCAAGGGAGCCAAAGCGCGAGCAGCATCAGCAGCGGTGTTGATATTCGTGATGCCATTTTTAAAAAGTACTTGCGCAGTTGTCAAAACAATGAAGTAAAAAACGATATTAGCCAAAATCATTCCCGTGTAAACATCTGTTCGCATGTGCGCAATTCGATCGTACAAACCTCTTTGCACCTTGCAATCATGCTTGAACATTTTATTTTCCTCAACCTCTTCAGAAGCTTGCCAGAAAAAAAGATACGGCGTAATAGTTGTGCCAAACACTGCAACCATCGCAAATAAATATTCATTACTAAAGGTTATACTTGGAATAAAGGAATGCTTGAAAATATCAAGCCAATCTGGCTGAATCATAAAACCCGTCACCACATAAGCCAAAACTGAAATTGTCAAAAATTTCAGAAATTTCACATAAAGATGATACTGCACGAAAATTTCGAGCAAACTTATAACAATCGTTAGCAAAATTATCACCAGATAAAAATTAATATCGCTAAACATGCCAATTGCTGCAGCCATCGCCCCAAGATCAGCTCCAATATTAACAATGTTAGCAATAATAAGTAAAGAAACTGACCCAATCAAAATTTTTCTACTATAGTGAGTCTTGATAACTCCAGCTAAGCCCTTGTTTGTCACAACTCCAATTCGAGCACAAACCTCTTGAATAGCTGTCATAACAGGGAGAAGCCAAACCGCCATCCAAAGAATTGCGAGTCCAAACGTCGCGCCAACTGCTGAATATGTGCCAATGCCGGAAGGATCATCGTCTGAAGCTCCAGTAATGAGTCCCGGGCCCAACGCTTTGACAAAAAGCCGGGCTTTTTGCACTGGGGTGGCAACAAGTTTTTTTGCAATTGCAATCTCTGAAGCAGCAATGCGTAAAGTTCCATCTATCGCTCTAACAGATCCAACCTCTCCCCAGACAATAAGCTTCTTTGCTAAAATCAATGGTATTCCCAACTCGCGACGAAACTGCGAAAGCGAAAGCAGCTTGGGTTGAGAATTTTCAGCAATGCTTTGAGTTTGAGCTTGATTTTGTTTTTCCATATATAATACTAATTTTTAACGGATTTTTTACTTATATTCACTAATCACAAAGCTTTTTGTGTTTTATCTATAATCCGTGCTGATTCGTGACAAACCTGTGTTTATCAGTTTTTATATTTAAATAATCTCTTTAATAATATTTTCGTAGTCGCTCATCCCCAAAATCGCTACCAAAACCTTTGCGAGCTTATCACTGTCATGACGAATAAAAGCTCGACGACTGGCCAACATATCTGCCTTACTATAAATGCTCTTTTTATCACTTAGCAAATCTGATCTAACAATTCTATAACTTCTTTCAGGTACATCTTCCTGCTTAAAATTAACCAGGAGCTCTTTTTGATTTTCATATTTTTTAACCAAAGACGCACTTGGTTTTTTACTGTTAAAAGTAACGAAGTCTATTCTTTCTGCGCCAATGTATTTGTTAATATCAGCCACATAATCATCCAAAGAAAAATTTTCCGTGTGTCCTTGCTTATTAACCAAGTTACAATTATAAACCACGATTGCCTTTGATTTTCTGATAGCCTCAGGAATACCTCTAACCAAAAGATTAGGAATGATGCTGCAATAATGGTGTCCTGGACCTATCACAATAATATCGGCTTCTAAAAGTTTTTCCACTGCTTTTTTGTTTGCCTTCGCTTCAGGGAAAAGCAAAGCCTTTTTGATGCCAATTTTTTCTATCTCCGGACTATGATCAACATCCACCACCCCTTTCAACTTTTTTCCATTTTTAAGTTCTATGAAAAGATTAGTGTCCTGATCGGTGACAGGAACAACATCACCCTTAACATTCAAAATATTTGCTGCCTCCTCTACGCCTTTGGAAAAACTTTTATTAATTTTTTCCAAAGCTGAAAGAAACAAATTTCCAAAACTATGCCCCTTGAGACCACCAACTTCAAAACGATAACTCATCAATTCTCGTAACATCTGAGAAGAGTCGCTCAGCGCCACCAAACATTGACGCACATCTCCAGGTGGCAACACTCCGAGTTCATCTCGTAAAACTCCAGTCGAACCGCCATCATCAGCCATCGAAACAATCGCTGTCAGGTCAACCTGATATTTTTTTAGCCCACTAAGCAATGTGAAACTTCCAGTTCCTCCACCGATTGTCACAACTTTTTTTCTTTGCATATTATTAATACGAATTTACGCGAATTATTTACGGATTGCCGCTAATCACAAATTTTTAGCTAAACAAATTCACAGAAAATGAGCACGCATACTTTTTCTTTTTTCGCTTGAAAGCGGTTAACCTTGATGTCAAAAGTTTAAATGGTTAAGAAACAGTTTTACTAGGATAAAAAGAAAAACACATGTGAGCAAAATTCGACTTGTATGTATAAACTTCATCGCACAGCCTAAATGAATTTTTCAATAATTTCCTGAGCTTTTTCCAACTGCTCGGGATCTCCAATCGCAAACCAATCAGTGGCTTTTTCAACATGTACCGGGAAATCTTGAGCCATCAAAACTAATGTCTGCGGCAGACCAAACTCTTCATTTCCAATCGGAACTAAAGGATAATCAAAAAACTTTTTATTCAACTTATACAGTCCAACATTGGCAAGTGCAAATCCAGCGACTTTTCCCTTTTCGATTATTTTCTCCAAGTTTCCATTTTCATCAAAGCCAATAACTCCAAATTTATCAGAAGCATTGATTTCTAAACCTAACATTGCTAAGTTATATTTCGAAATATTCTCGATATCTCTTTTCAAATACAAATCATCACCATTCATCACTAAAAAATTTTCATCAAGCAAATCCTTAGCCAAATGAAGAGCTCCACCGGAACCATTTAATTTCTCTTGCACTACATAAGAAATTTTTTTGCCGGCATAGAATTCTCCAAAATAATCCTTAATCTGCTGACCCAAATAACCCATAATGAAAATCACTTCATCAACTTCAGCCGGCAGCGCCTCCAATTTCCACGCTAAAATTGGCTTGCCTTTTATAAGCAACATATTTTTCGGAACAGTGTCTGTCAGATTTTTCATCCTAGTTCCTCTCCCGGCAGTAGGTATCACGATTTGCATATTATTAATGCTAATTTATGCGAATTATTTACGAATTTTCGCTAATCACAGATCTTAAAAAAAATTCAAATATATCATGCTGAAATTGTTTCAGAATCTACTTCATTTATTTCACAACACTGCCCATAACCGAGATGCTGAAACAAGTTCAGCATGACAATTTTTTTATTTATGATGACACTAACGTATTTTATGATACCACTATGTTGATTAATTTTTCTGGCACAAAAATCACTTTTTTGATTTCTTTTCCAGCTGTAAAAATTTTGACTTTCTCACTTTCCAAAGCAGTTTCTTTGATTTCATCTTCCGTCACATCTGGCGAAACCATCAAACGCTCACGAACTTTTCCGTTGACCTGCACCACCATTTCAATTTCTTCATCCTTCAGATATTTTTCATCAGCAACCGGCCACGTTTGCAGAAAGATTGATTGTTCATTTCCCAATTTTTGCCAAAGTTCTTCAGCGATGTGTGGAGCGAAGGGAGAAAGAATTAAAAGCAGTTTTTCATAATCCTCTTTTCGCATGTGCGTTTTCGTAGTTGCGCTTTTCGCATACTCTTTCTCAAGAGAATTAACCAAAATCATCAGTTGCGAAATTGCTGTGTTAAATCTGAAATTTTCAATATCCCCCGTCACTTTCTTAATCGTCTTATGTAATAAAGTTTGAATTTTTTTATTATTCTGTGTTTCTGTGTTTATCCGTCCTTCTTCCGTGTTTATCTGTGACGATAATTTCCAAACTTTTTCCAAAAACTTTCTTGTGCCAACCACTCCGTTGGTGCTCCAAGCAATACTCTGCGAAAATGGTCCCATGAACATTTCATACAGCCTCATCGAATCAGCGCCAAACTGACCAATCACCTCATCGGGATTGATAACATTGTTCCAACGCTTGCTCATCTTGCGACCATCCTGTGCCAGAATAAGTCCCACGTGCATCAATTTTTTGAAAGGTTCAATGGTTGTCACCACGCCAAGGTCAAACAAAAATTTGTGCCAAAAACGAGCATACAAAAGATGACGGGTGGCATGTTCTGCCCCGCCCACATATAAATCCACTGGCATCCAGTCTTTTTCCAATTGCTGATCAATAAGCTTTTTGTCATTTTTGGGATCAATGTAGCGCAAATAATACCATGATGAACCTGCCCATTGCGGCATTGTGTTGGTTTCTCTTTTGGCCGGTCCGCCACATTTTGGACAAGTAGTATTAACCCACTGCTCAATATTAGCCAAAGGAGATTCGCCAGTGCCGGTCGGCTCATAGTTTTCAACCTCTGGAAGACGCACTGGCAATTGCTCTTCTGGCACCCCCACAGCACCACACTTTTCGCAATGCACAATCGGAATCGGTTCGCCCCAATAACGTTGCCTCGAAAAAATCCAATCTCGCATTTTGAAATTTACTTTTTTCTTGCCCAATTTATTTTCTTCCAACCACGCCGTCATTTTTTCGCGAGCTTCGACCGAAGTCAGACCAGAATAACTTTCAGAATTTATTAATATACCATCCTTAATAAATACGGCTTCTTCATTTTTTAACCGTGACCACATATACAGATGATGGTCAAGATTCACAATTCCGTCCATCTCATCTTCGTTGACCCATATAATCTCATGTGTTTCTGTATCAGCTATGCTTTCTTTTTCTAGATCATCAAACTTAACAAAAAAAACAGTGTCGTGATCAAAGTTATTTTTTTCCTTACGGGCTTTATATCCATGACCATAAAGATGTTCAATAATAACATTCTCAATGTGAAAATTTTTGTATCCAGTCTCTTCCTTAATTTCACGCATAATAGCCTCTTCCGATTTTTCATCACTCTCAATTCCTCCACCAACAAATCCCAACGAATCCTGCCATTTCAATAACAGATATTTGTTTTCATTAGGATGTTTAATTATTGCAGTCACTGTATTTCTCCTGGTGGTTTCTTTGTCCAGACGAGGAGAAAATGCCCCCGTAAGTTCAATATATGGTGCTACAGATTTTTTGATTTCTAGATCATATTTTTTTGCAAATTCAAAATCACGCTCATCATGAGCTGGCACCGCCATCACTGCCCCCGTGCCATAACCACCCAAAACATAGTCTGCCACAAAAAGCGGTACAGTTTCATTATTGAAAGGATTTACCACTTCAACCCCTTGCAATTTCACCCCAGTTTTTTCTTTTTGCAATTCCGTGCGTTCCAAAATAGTTTTGTTCTGCGAAGCAATAAGATAAGCTTCGACTTCGTCGTAATTTGAAATTTGAGCTTTTAATTGTTCAATAATTTTATGCTCCGGCGCCACCACGCAATACGTGCAACCAAAAATAGTGTCAACTCTAGTAGTAAACACCTCTATAAAATTTTGATCATTTGGATTTTGAGATTTGTTTGAAAATTGAGAATTGAAAATTGAAAATTTTACAATTGCTCCCTCACTTTTCCCGATCCAATTTTTCTGTTGCGCAATAATTGAATCTTCCCAATCCAAATCTTCACTATCCAAATCCACCAACAATCTGTCAGCATAGGCGGTCATTTTCAAAACCCATTGACGCAACCTTTTCTGAACCACTTGTGTGCCGCAGCGTTCGCAAAGACCGTCTTCCAAATCCTCATTAGAAAGCACGGTTTTGCAACTTGGACACCAATTGACTGGCTCATTCGACTCATACGCCAAACCTTTTTCAAATAGTTTCAAAAAAATCCATTGCGTCCATTTGTAATATTGCGGATCGGTCGTGTCAATTTCCCGATCCCAATCATAGGTGAAACCAAAAGCTTCCAGTTGTTTTTTGAAAGTCGCAATATTTTCAGCCACTGCAATGCTTGGATGCACTTTATTTTTGATAGCATAATTTTCCGCCGGCAAGCCAAAAGCATCCCAGCCCATCGGATGAAGCACGCTATATCCACTCAGCATCTTGAAACGCGCAACAACATCTGTGGCGATATTTCCCTTTGGATGTCCCACATGAAGACCTGCTCCAGATGGATACGGAAACATATTCAACGCATAGAATTTCTTTGCTCGGCCATAATCCTTATATAATCGGGAATCTTCCCATTTCTGCTGCCATTTCTTTTCAATTTCTTTTGGCTGATAATTTTCCATAACCCAACTAATTTACGAATAAATTACTCACACGCTAATCTTGAATTTCAATTGTCATCCTGAAACAAATTCAGCATGACAGTCTACATATAAGTATAACAAAAAGCCACTATCTTCATCTTAGTGGTATTTAAGCTTTCTAGCAAGGGAGGAAACTACTTATTTTTCCCTTTTCAAAGGCCTAAATGATATCAGTATACATAAAAAGACCCCCAGATGCCAAATATTAAAGTATCTAGGGGGAGGATGAAAATGAGGCAAATTATTCAAGTTTGATGAGGAATGACAAAATGACGCTTAAAACCAGCATGCCAGATATAGGGAGAGCTAAAAGGGAGACGATAAAAATTCAAAATTCCCTTATTATCATAGCGTGCGCATGCGACAAAATTTTTATCGTCTGAATTAAACGCAAAAAAAGTCGCACACCCCTCTCTAAGTTGGTTACTGTGTTGTTTTGCAAAAAGAAGGATTTGTGCATGCGTTAATAGGTATTTCTTTCTAAGTGAAGCAAAAATCTGTGCAAAAGTTCCGTCTGCACACATCTCATAAACATCCACCCTAATCGCCGAAGCCGCCAGTGCATTTAAATCTGTGCCCCTATCTCCAAAACACATCTCAACATTTCCAAAAATATTCGCTGCGTCTTTAAGAATCCGTAATGCATCGACCGCTGATAGATTAGCCGAAGTGATATATTTCAAGAAGTTGCTTTGCGCAACAGGCGATTGAGAAAATGATTTAGCCAATTCCATTTTTAAAGTTTCACCTGGGCAACTATTCCAATCACTAAGCATCTCCAAACAAATAATGCCTCTGGGAAAAAAAACCTGCATTCTCTTGATGAACTTGATTTCGGCTTCTTTTCTGGAAGTCTCTTCGTTCTTGCCAACATGCATGCTCATAACAGCCTCTCCTTTTATATTTTTTCAAGATTAAACAACATTGCTCAGCTAGTTTCCGAAATTTTTCAACCACAATCATCCATACCAAGGCAAAAATCTTTCATCCTTAGTCATAAATCACCGCTTAAAAAATTTCAAAGAACTAATTTAATATTACAAAACCAAATTGAATATATTTTAAGCCTCAAGCTTTTCAAGGTACTTTTTCTTGTGCCAATGTCAATCAAAAGCCAAGAAAGTGTTTTCGGCAGGCTCGCAATTGCTACTGGCCAAGCTTCCCCAAAAACAAGCCTTGATAATAGGGGTTTCTTTGATGAAGACAGAACAAACACAGAAAAAACTCTTCAACCTTTTCAGAACTTCGCAAAACGTTCACTTTCAAGGTGGCTACATTTCTGCGCTTCAACTATCGACCCTGTTCATTCATTTAAACATTAAGACTTTCAAATGTGTGATTAAAAAACACTCTAGTTTAATTTTAACTGTTATCAGGCAAACCAGAGACATAAATGGCTTCAGCTTTTCTAATATATATTTTTTGACAATTCAGCAACTTAAACAACTATTAAGGGATCATGCACAATTTATGGTCTTGAATGATTCAAAAGTAACTCGGAATTTTTACGAACTTGCGTTCTTTTTTGGCCATAGAAGCTCCTGTCGTTTCAATATCTCCGACTTCAGCCGCATTTTTCTTAGAACCATTTCGATTCAGGTCAGAGACACTGAACCGACACAGAAAATGGATGCGAGTTCGTAACAATTTTTTCAGGGACAAATGCTATTTTTCAAAACCCTGATTTGCATATGACCCCTACTAAGTCTAAAAAGTTAGGCTTTTATACAAAAAATTCCTCAGCTGCAATATGGATGGCAACTGAGGAATAAAGACTTGAAAAAATTCAGATTAAAAACTGGTGCGGAACAATGAAATGACGCTTGAAGCCAGCGTGCCATTTGTAGGTATGTTTAAAAGGAAGACGATAAATACCGAAATTACCGACACTTTCTGGGCGCACGCATATAACAAAATATTCCTCATTGGCTTTGCAGGCAAAGAACGTTGCATGTTCGTTCTCACTAATTCCAAACTGGTCACGATGATCTTTTACAAAAGTGATGATTTGGGCCTCTGTCACAAAGATATTTCCCTTAAAAGAACCGAAGATGTCGATGAAAGTTCCGTCTGCGCACGATTCAAACACATCAACTTTCATTTTTGGAGTTGCGCAATAATTGCTAATTTCCAAATCTGCCTTCAATTTTTCAAAACAAGGATCGATGTGTTCAAATACATCAATTGCATCTGCGATTGTAGCGCTACCGTCTGTCTCAGACAGATCAAGAGAAAAAAGAAATGTTAGAAATTTTTCTTGCTTTTGAAAGACTGGTGGCTGAGAAAAAAACGTGGCCAAGCTCTCTTTCAAAAACGCACCTGGACATTCATTCCAAGCCTGGATAGTCTCTGCGCTAATTAGTTCTCGAGGGAAGTTAGTTTGTATTCTTTGAATGAGTTCGTATTCAGGATTCAGCAAGATTTTTTTCTTCTGAGTAGCGATCTTGGATGTTTTTTTTGCCATCATAACACTCCTTTTCAAAATAAACGACGTTAACAAATTAATCTAAAAATTTTTTCTCAACAAAAAAATCTTTTTTTAATCACACTTTAAGCTTTAAAGAACTACCTCAATAGTACAAATTCAAATTTAATTTGTATCGAAAGCTATAGACATATCTTTTTGTATTTTTGTTTTTTTTGCATTAAAAGCCAAGAAAGTATTTTCCAACAAACAAGCAATCGTTACTGGCCCAACTCCCCCAGGAACCGGGGTAATGAATCCTTCAAGAGCCTCTATTGAGCCGAAATCAACATCCCCAACAATCTTATTTCCAACTTTCTCAATTCCACCGTCAACAACAATAGCGCCCTGCTTGAACATTTCGCCCCTCAAAAGCCCTGGCAGCCCCACAGCGCTTACTAGCACGTCAGCCTCACTTATTTTACTTAGGCTGCGAGAAACGTCTTCGGTTGTGATATATTCAGCTATCAGGCCTTCCCTGGCAAGTGCAGCGCACATTATCTTGCCAAATTCCTTTGAATTAGCAATCACGGCTGCTTTTTTATTTTTCAAATCAAGCCCGCTACTTTCCGCAAGACGCATAATTGCATGAGGAAACACTGGAAAAATTTCCCCTTCACTCTTCAAAAATTTCTCAGCGTTTTCACGGTGAAAACCATCCACATCTTTTTTTGGATCAATGCTGGCAATTATTTTTTCCGTCTCAAGACCTGTTGGCAGCGGTAGTTGCACAATGATTCCATGAACTTTTTCATCTTGATTAAGCTTCTCAATACATTTCAGAATTTCTTTCTCAGAAGATTTTTCAACAAAATTATACAGAAAAAAATTCATGCCAATTTCTTTGGCTTTTTTTTCTTTCAAAGAAACATAAATTTCTGAAGCCTTATTGGTGCCAATTAATATCACCGCCAACCCTGGCTTTTCTACGTCACGCAAAATATCCACTTTCAAAGCGGATAAAATCTTTTCTGCAATTGGGCCCCCGTAAAGTAGTTTCATATAAATATGCTAACATTTAAACATGCACTCATGCAAATAGGAGGTAATTTAAAAATACGAACAAAAAAGAGCAACCGCAGTACTCTTTCAGCTTTTTTGCTTCCTGGAATTTAGCTTTTTAGTTTTTTTGTTTTATATTTTCTAAGAAGCTAAGCAGCCAATACCAAAAAGCTCCTACTTGTATCTTAGCGCATCCAAGGGATCAATTTTACTAGCTCTACGAGCTGGAACCAGCCCAGTGAAAAAGCCAACTACCGTAGAAAAAATAATAATTGAAATCACAAACCAAAGCGGACTATAAAACAAGCTAACGCTTTGACCGCCGAAACGCGAAGCCACTATATTTATCACAAAGTTAAAAAAGACTCCGCCAAGCCAACCTATTGCCACCCCAGCAATTCCACCAAGAAAGCCCATAATTGCCGATTCCATGAAAAACATCACCGAAATTCCTGAATCTGAAGCGCCAATTGATTTCATGATTCCGATTTCTTCGGTTCTTTCAAGCAAGGTTATGGTCATTGTGTTAAACATACCAATAGCCGAAACAAATAAGGCAATGATGCCAAAAAGCATCAGCACAAGTTGAACGACTCGAAAGATTTGATTTGCCTGATCAACAGTTTCAGAAAGCGAAGAAACTAACAAGCCATAACCTAAAATCTTATCTCTAATAATTGTCATTTCCGGATTTGTTCGACACTTAACCTTGGCTTGGCCATATTTATCAATATTAAGATCTGCCAAAGCCAATGAATTCAAATAAGCAATATTATCCTGACCATCAACAATCCCGATAATTTTAAATTTCTTGTTGCTGTCAACTCGATTAAGTTCCGACTGGGCCTGATCAGAAGGCGCTACATCACTAGCATCAGTAGCACTTGGAACAAAGAAAGAGAAAGATATTTCCTTGCCCATCATTTCATCAACAGATTTTCCAAAGACTTGGGCAATTGCTGAGCTGATAACAATACCATTTTCATCGCTATCAGACAAAAGTGTTCCAAGCACTGGCTTGACGCCTCCCAACTTCAAAAAGGAAGCTTTTGATCCCATTGTAACCAAGTCTGCTGACAAACCATCAATGTGGCCTTGGGTCGTTATTTGAAAAGCCGGACTAACATCTTCAACGCCTGGAAGATTTTCAATACTCTTAATCATATCTCGATCAAGCGCAACAGCTCCAGACTTTGCCTCGGAAACATCCAGAGTTAAAAGAGAATCAGAAGTTGTAATGCGCTCCAAAAGAGTTTTTTGCAAGCCATAACCAAGTGAAACCAAAAATAAAATGGCGCCAATACCAACGCTCATGCCGAGAACCGTCAACAGTGTGCGAGAAGTCCTCGCCTTAAACATTCTGGTTGATAAATTAAATAAATCTATGAATTTCATTGGTTTGTTTTAAACTTTATAAAAAATTCTCATTTTTAAAACGCAGCCCTGGCTATTTTTAGTAAGGTTCCGCCGAATAGCTCAGCAGCATTATTATTTCAACTTCATGAACCACTTTTTCAGCTGTTCCTCGGTATAGCCCAACACCGCCCAATTGCTTTGCGCTGTCCAGTCTTTCCTGAAGACTAAAGCGGTCAATCTTATTTTCAACTCGCATTTTTATAAACGCTCTAAATCTTAGTACACTATCATTCTCTAGTTTCAAATTACATATTTTAATGAGATAGTCCGTAAGAGAAATCAACGCCTCTTCAGTATTTTGACTTATGTTTTGTGCATTTGTGAGAATTTCCTGAGCTCTTTCTGTGAAAGAGTTTGCTCTCAACTTATTCCAGCCAGCGCCACCCTTTTCCATGTCCAAATCAAGCTTGGTGCGCAGCGCCTCACTATCAATATTGTTAAACAAAAATTCTTTCAGCAAACTTTCTGCGGAAGAAGTTTGTTCTTCTGTGAGCTGCGACAAAATATGTGTCATCAATTGCTTGGCTTTGAATGGAACCAAAAGCACCCCAACTTGTTTCAAGGAAAGATCTTTAAAGGTTCGCATCAACAAACGCAATTCTGTTGAAATTTTTTCCGGAGCATCGACAAGGTCTCCAACCACACTGGCCTTTTTTGCCACTTCCGGTGGACGCTTATCTTTGTTTATATCCTCTCTGACTTTTTTTCCATCCTTCATGTGAATAATTCGGTCTGCATAAACAAGATGATCAGGATTATGAGTCACCAAGATGACTGTTTTTTTGTCTATTTCATTAATTTCCTTGAAGATATCGAGCACGTTTTGAGCTGATTCACTATCAAGATTTCCGACTGGTTCGTCAGCCAAAATTATCTGGGGATTGTTAACCAGAGCTCGAGCAATGGAAACACGTTGTTTTTGACCACCCGAAAGTTGACTCGGAAATCTATCTGCTTGCGTGCTGATTCCAAAACGTTGCAATAATTTCATCGCAGCCTCACGTCGCTCAGCTAGATTTTCTCCACGAAAAACTTTTGGCAAACAAACATTGTCAAGCACCGTCAAACTATCAATGAGATAAAACGCTTGAAAAACCATACCTACGCCAGTCTGATGAAATTGAACTTTTTCTTTTTTTGTCATTGTGGCAAGATTTTTTCCGTTCACAAAAACATCCCCATATGTTGGAGCTTGAAGTCCAGAAATGCCGTACAATAGTGTTGATTTGCCGCAACCGGAAGGACCATAAATAATCACATATTCTTGTGAATATATTTCAACGCTAACCCCGTCAAGTGAACGAACCTCATTCGACTTTCCCTGGTTATAAATAACTCTGAGTTGATCAACCTTTATGCACGACTCTAACATCTTTTTATTTTTCTAAAAATTTTATTTTTCTTTTCTATAGAAGCCTTAACTTATTTTTTATTATAGCATATTTTTTCAGATACGCCATCTGTCCGAACTTCAAGTTTTTCTTAAAGCGTTATTTTCTACAAAGACTATAAAATAAATCCAACTTTCTTTTTCACTTCCTCGAGTTTTGCCTTGGCAATTGGTTTGACTTTTTCAGCTCCAGCGCGTAAAATCTCCCTCACATCTTCATCGGAAATTGCATTTAATTTCTCTTGAAAGGGTGTTAAGAAACTATTGATAACCTGAGCTAAGTCAGTCTTAAAATCTCCATACCCCTTACCAACATACAAAGTCCGGATTTCCTTGGGAGATTTCCCAGAAAACGAAGCATAAATATTGATCAAATTTTTCAAGGCTGGTTTTTCATCTGCGTAAATAATCTCGCTACCGGAATCAGTCACCGCTTTTTTGATTTTTCGCTTCACGGTTTCTACGTCATCAGTCAGAGAAATATAGTTATACTCCGAAGCAGCCGACTTGCTCATTTTTTTGGTTGGATCATCCAATCCCATCACGCGCATCCCTTCTTCTTTGATGAAAGCTTTCGGGATGATAAAAGTTTCGCCAAATTTGTGATTAAAGCGCTTGGCTAAATCTCTCGCCAATTCAACATGTTGTTTCTGATCCTCCCCGACCGGCACGATTTCCGTGCCATACAAGAGGATGTCAGCCGCCATGAGGACTGGGTAATCAAAAAGACCCACAGCCACGCTTTCACTGTTTCCATTTTGCGCTTTGTCTTTGAATTGGGTCATCTTTTCTAGTTCCGACATTTTCACAAGCGTGTTCAAAATCCACATCAATTCCGCATGCTCAGGTACATGTGACTGAATGAAAATAGACGATTTTTTTGGATCGATGCCAGCTGCCAAATAAATCTTGGCAATTTCTAAGGTCTTTTTTCGCAGCGTTTCAGGATCTTGAGGTACCGTAATGGCATGCGAATCAACCACGCAAAAAATTGAATCAAATTCATCCTGAAGCTTGATCCAATTACTGATTGCTCCTAAATAATTTCCAATATGCAAATTCCCGCTCGGCTGAATTCCTGAAAAGATTCTTTTTTTGTCAGACATAAAAATATAAACCTAAAAAATTATATATCAATACTACCAAAAAACCAGCATTTTGCAAACAAAAAAGGCTCTATAATAAACAGGGTGGTGGGTAAGTTTAATTTTTATTATCTAGCAAAGTGAGCGAAATGGAAGTAATCTTTTATTTCGCAGCGAGCGACGCAGCAAAAGGTGATTTGCCTACGAGGCTTGACACGTCGCTCACGAGTGACATGTCTTGCCTTGTGAGCCTGAAGGGTCCAGGGCTTGCCCTGGGGTATTAATATCCTTTTATTTCAATAAAGCGGTATTTGATTGTTCCATACTATGACTAATGTTGTTGTCATCCTGAGCGAAGCAGAATTGCGATAGCAATGATGCGTAGTCGAAGAATCTGAGCTAGTATTTACTCCTTTTAGCGCTAAAACTCAGTCTCTTCGACTTCGCTACGCTACGCTCGCAATGACAAAAACCACCACACGTTTTGACAAAGAGCCACAAAAAAACCCGACTCTTGGCTGGTTTCTTGCTTAAGTACTTTTTTTACTTAATTACTTAATTACTTGATTACTTGATTACTGCTAAAGCGCTCTGCGATATTTTTCTACCAGTTTAATCTTGGTCAAGGGCCCCACGAGTCCAGTGGCTGGAATTTGATTTTGGATTTGAAAATTAGTGATAGCGGCTGAAGTTGCTTGGTTATAGCTTCCGGTAATTTCATTGGCGTTCAGTAATTTGAGTTTGATCAGAGCTTGTTGAACATTGGTGATGCCAATTTGAGTCAGGGTGTCAAAATCAGTTTCGCTAAATTTCGCAAAAATAATTTGCAAATCAATTTTGTCTTTAGCTTTACTGGAATCAGTACTGGGATTAGTAGCTGTGATTTTTCTAGTCAGGTCAGTTTTAACATTGAGCAGTTTTTCTAAACAGAAAGTTGCCTTAATTTCTTGACTAGATTTTTTATCAATTGCAGCAGCCTTGGTGTTTCCAATTTTAATTTCAGTGTTATTGGAAAAATGCTTACCTTCCAAATTAAGTTTGAGTTTAGTAGCACACTTACTGCTGTCTTGAAAAAGATAGGCGCTCCAATCATTAATTTCGGCTTGCTCGGGCGTGTCGATAATCACAGCTCCTACTGGCTGGTCACCAGCAGAATAGGTCGTGGCGTGATTGGCTTGGAAAGTACAAAGACTGTTTTGGACAGTGCAGATTGGTCCAGGGTTCCAAATGGTTTCGTTGGCATTTTGAAACCAAATGTTGAGAGTTTTTCCTTCATATGAACTATCAACGGGAATAGTAACGGTAATGTCTTTAGAGAAAGAGAGTTTGAGATTTGGAATCCCAATGGTAATAGCGCCAGCAATGTTGACTGAGTTCGTGTTTTTTAGAGCAGTGGTGATGTCTTCGGCGGTCATGTTTGAAAGGTCAAGACTACCCCCATCAGTCTTAGTCATTTCGGTACCGGCAGGGAAAACGATCTTCACGTCGCCATTGGTGATAGTGTACTGCGTATTGAAAATTACTTTAGGAGTTTGAGTTGGATTAGAACCTTCAATAGAAAGGAATTCATTGGTAATATCTTTTTGGAATTTCTCGGCAGTCGGACCAGGATTGATGGGTTGTGGGAGGGTTCCGCGGTAGAGGCGACCTCCGTCTGAGGCAAAAACATTTACACCGTCGGAACTTAAAATAAAACAATACCATTCCCTATCTGTATTGCCAGCCGGTCGGGTTTCGCTCCACGTGGCGCCGCCGTTAGCCGAAGTGTAGAGATCACCGTCAGATACACTAGTAATAAGCTGTAATCCATCCACGCTAGAGGCCACATAATTCCAAGACTGATCTGTATTGCCGGCCGGTTGAGTCTCAATCCAACTAGCGCCATGATCGGTGGATACATATATCCGTCCATCATGCACATCCG
>CAIJXA010000049.1 GCA_903824515.1 uncultured bacterium | reverse complement strand
GTTCGCTACGAAATTTTCCTACTGAAAAATTTCTAGCTCACTGCTGCCGGTTCGAATCCTTTTCTTTTGTCAATAAATTTAAAACCAATACCTCTAAGGAGGCATTTGTTTTAAATTTGGTGGGCAGAGAGGGATTCGAACCCCCGAAGGCGTAAGCCGTCTGGTTTACAGCCAGATCCAGTTGACCGCTTTGGTATCTACCCTTAGGCTCAAGTATTATGTATTTTGTATAAAGTATCATACTTTAAATCACATACATTATACATACTACAAAATACATCATACAAACCTGAGCCACCCACCGGATTTGAACCGATAACCTACTGTTTACAAAACAGTAGCTCTACCGTTGAGCTAGGGTGGCACCGCAATCTATCTATTATAAACAAATTCCAACAAAAGACAAGCACCGGACTTAATTTCTATTTCAATAAATTTTCCAATTTTCGTATTCGCGTTCTTGCTTTGTGATGTGCGGGACTTAGTTTCAAAACTTGTTTAAAACACTCCAGTGAATCATCATAATTTTCTCTTTCCAAATAATAATCACCCAATCTTTCATAAGCTTCAATATCCCGAGGATTCACGGCAATTCTCTTGATGAGAACTTCCTCCAATTTATCCTTGGCTTTCAATCTCGACTTTTGAGCAGAGCTGACGAGCTCTTGATGGCTTGAGGGAAGAACCATTTCTTTGACCCTAGGACGATCATCATCAGAAGCTTGCAAAACCTCACCAATTTGTTGCAAAATTTCGGATTCCTGTTTTTTTGTTTCTTGACCAACCTTCATCTTACTTTCTCTCTTTTCTTTAATTGAATGAAAAAGTTCATTACTAGAATTGTGGAATTTAAGTGCAAGCAATTTTGCTCGGTGCATCAATTTCTCCAACATTTTTAAACCAAACTGACTAAAGGCAGCTTTAAGAGAATCGAATTTACTGATAGTTTTTTGTGCCGAAACTGGTTGCTCAATCTCATCTTCGCCAGCATTGTCCATTTTTCGAAACAAAAACATTATCAACGCCCCGGCGCTTATGATAATAATAAATGGTGGTAAAATATAATATAACATTTGATGTATAGTAAGGTCTATTTAACTTTAAAAACAATTAAAGCAATGCTTCCTTTTTCACTAACACGATTGTTCCATCTGCCATTCGAACTTTGATGTCCAGCGTAAGGGCATTAAGTTCAATAATTTCACCTTTACCATCCTTTAATCTTACACTACTATGCAATTCTGGCATTCCTGCTAGCATTTGCTGATATTGAGCGGCTTCATAAGAAAGACAACACATCAATCGCCCACACGCCCCGGAAATTCTTTCACTTCCGCGATTTGCAACTTGTTGAACTCTGGCCATATCAATTGAAATACTTGGCAAGCTCCCAGGAAAACGCAAGCAGCAAAGGTCTCGCCCGCACACCCCACACCCTCCCAGCTTTCTTGCTTCATCTCTTGATCCAACTTGATGCATCCTGACACTTCGATGAAAAATTTTCGAGAGATTTTTCACAAGGTCTCTGAAATCAACTCGTTCATCTGAAGTAAAAAGAACAATGGCGCTGTTTCCATCAAGACTAATTTGAGTATCAACCAATTTCATATTCAAACCTAATCGCTTGATCTCACTCTTGCTCAATTTTAAAATTTCCTTTTTCTTCTCCCTGTTTTTTTCATAAGTTTCAACATCTCGCAGTGAAGCTTTGCGAACAATGCTGGTTTTTCGTTCATCCTTAACGAGTTTATCATTTCGCTCAATCAAACCTATTTCCATGCCAGCCTCATCTTTAACGACCACCATATCTCCATCGATAAGTTCCAATTCACTCAAGCATTTTCGAGTGGGTTCCCAACTATAAACACGGACTGAGTATGTATACATATATTTTAACCCTGCATTAACCTTTGAATTTCTTCGTTAAAACCTACAACTCGAAACGAACCATCTCCCCAATCTGGATATTTTCTCCCATTTTTCCAACATTTTCAACAATCAAATCACCAACTGTTTTTTGCGGATCCTTCACGAAAGGCTGTGAAAGCAGGGCTG
This sequence comes from uncultured bacterium, assembly GCA_903824515.1. Lineage (GTDB taxonomy): Bacteria > Patescibacteriota > Minisyncoccia > Moranbacterales > GWC2-37-73 > CAIPMZ01. The sequence goes on along the minus strand of CAIJXA010000049.1, from coordinate 7,010 downwards.
ATTCTTCTCGGAATTTCTTTTCCTTACCCAGCATAATTTTTTCAATCATCTCGGCTGGTTTCCCTTCTTGGGCAAGCTGCGCAGTCCAAATTTCTTTTTCCTTTTCAATAAGTTCACTGCTGACATCTTCCGGTTTTACAAATCTTGGATTGAGTGCGGTCACGTGCATTGCAATGTCTTTGGCAAGCTGTTGAAATTCTTCATTGCGAGCAACAAAGTCAGTTTCACAAAGAAGCTTTATCAGTGTGCCAACTCGATTGTTTGAATGAATATACGAAACAACCACGCCCTCCTTAGCCTCCTTTGCGGCACGCTTTAATGCCTTTCCAGCACCCTGCTTTCGCAGAATTTCGATGGCTTTTTCTTCATCGCCACCTGCCTCATCAATTGCTTTTTTGACAGCAACCATTCCAGCACCAGTTCGTTCTCTAATTTTTTTTATTAGTTCCAGCATATCAATACATTAATTTGAAATTTAAAATTTAAAATTTAAAATGTCAGCCCCGGGCTGATCCGCCTTTGGCGGAAATAATTTAATGTTTTAATAATTAAAACATTAAAACATTCAGATTTGATTAAAAATTAAAAACTAAAAATTAAAAATTTATTTATTTATTTTGAGCTTCTACGATTGCTTTAAAGGCGTAAGAAAGAATGATTCGAAGTGAAGAAATTGCATCATCATTAGCTGGGATTGGAAAATCAATTTGAGTTGGATCAGTATTTGTGTCAGCAATCGCAATCACTGGCACGCCCATTTTTCTGGCTTCCACAATTGCCAAATTATCTTCTTTAATGCTAGCTGCAAAAATGGCTCCCGGAAGTTCAGTCATAAATTTAATTCCACCCATTCTTTTTTCCATTTTTTCAAGTTCTTCAATTTTCTTCATCTGCTCAAATTTGGTATATTTCTTGTATTCATTTCTGACAAGCTTGTCCTGTGATTCAACCAAATAGCGAGTTCTGGCGCGAATAACCTTGAAGTTTGTGAAAGTTCCACCCAGCCAACGCTCAGTCACAAATGGCATGCCACTAACTTGAGCCACATCGCGAATCAAATCTTTAGCCTGAATTTTTGTTCCCACAAAAAGAATGCTTTTGCCGCTCTTTTTGATTGCTTTAATGAAATCAATCGCTTCCTGCATTTTTTCCTGGGTCTTTTGCAAGTCAATAATGTTAATACCTTTTCTAGTAGTAAAGATATATTCATCCATCTTTGGATTTCGACGAGCTTTTTGATGTCCAAAGTGAACTCCATTTTTCATCATCTCTTCGAGTGTGAACTCAATTTTGGACACATCCAAAGAAGCGAAATAGCTCTCTCGCTCAACCAATTTCTTTGCCACAACCGCTTCGGGAGCGACTGTTTGCATGTTTTTTTCTTCCATCATTTTTTGCCCTGCCAAAATTCTGCTTAAAGCAGCAAATCAAACCGGACTTATTCCTTAATTATTACTGTCCGCCTTACCAGCGGTGCAATCACCTACTTTTCCCTTTAATGCAGCCTCAATCCCAATGTAATTGGGACAGGAAGAGGCCAGAGAAAGTATGTATTTTTAAAATAGTGAGTACAAGACCAAGTATAGCAGAACGCCACCCCTTGTCAATTCCCAACATCCATGCTACGGTAGCTGAGTACTCAATTTATCTATTTTAAGAGTTAATTCTAAGTTAGCTTAATTAATGTCATCTTGAGCGTAGTTTTTTGTCCTAAAACAAAAAAAACGAAGTCGAAAGATCTGAGCCTAGCCCAGACTCCTCAATTCCGCTACGCTTCACTCGGAATGACAAATAACTAGCAATTTGGTTTAATTTATCCTTACTTTATGAAAAAATCAATCCACCCAACTTATTATCCACAGGCGACAATCACTTGCTCATGTGGCGCAGTTTTGACCACTGGCTCGACTCAAGCCGAGATGACCACAGAAATCTGCAGCGCTTGTCATCCTTTCTACACTGGCAAGAAAAAAATGATTGACACCACTGGTCGGGTTGATCGCTTCAAAAAACTTTCTGAAAAAGCCGCTGTCAAGAAAGAAGCTGCCAAGGCCAAACCCGCCAAGGTTGTCAAAGCAAAAGTTGAAAAGAAAAATGTGATCAAAAAATAGTTTAGCAAAAAAATCTTTCAAAAAAGCAGACCTGAAAATGTCTGCTTTTTTGTGCCTGAAATACAATTAGCCAAAGAGCGTCAATGTCACCACATCATCCTTGCTAAATTAGTTTTTATGCTAAACAAATCTTTAATCAGTCAACTGGCAAAAAATAATCAAAAGCTCTATCACAATCAACAAAAGAATACACTACTAGTTGGGGTGTACTACCAAGGTAGGATTAAAGCCGATAAAAACACCGCCTATGATATCACACACAATACCTTCGCAATTCGTTCCTAAAAAAATTAATAATCCGGAGCACACCATGAACAAATCAATTAGTGACTTGACTGGAAGAAAAGTGCGAGTAAACAAATGTGATGCAACCACTCATCACGATGGTAACCCCCATTGCATCTGCAGCTTAATTAACACCGTAATTACACTTACCAAGAAACATAAAGTTCAAACTAACGATAATATTGGCCAATCAGCATTCAGTACTTATTACATCAAAGAAAAACCAGAAAAAATAGTAAAGATGAGTAACGTAACCATATTAAACCAATCCAGCTAGCCTTGCAGTTCAGCAAAAGCTCACCTAATATGCAGGCTTCCCGCCAATATACTTTAGCAAAAGTTGAGGCGGTTTTTCTTGTTTTAGCTTCACTGTTTTAACTTGAAGAAAAAACTATTCCACTTAAGACAAAATTAATGTTTTTGTTATCGACAAAGAAAACTAGCCAAAAAATGAGTTACAATATCCAATAATTTACCAAACCTACGATAGTTACAACGGTAAAAACCACAGTATTGAAAAACATCCCGATTTGTCCGACTTGTTTGTATGACTTCCAGGTGGAATAAAGCCAAAAAGGTTCAGAAATCAGTGCAAGCAACAATCCCCAGTGGGGATATTTCAATGCGATTGCGAGCTGTCCGCTAATGGTCAAAATAGGAAGGGCAAATTGAGTTACAGCATTAAATAATTTTTCTTTTTTCATAAAAGTTGTAGACCAAAAGAATTGTATTTAATTATAGCATGATTTTTGAACGAGAGGTCTAACATTCATAATCCGAATTCTTGACTAAATCAGCAATTCTTATGCTATTCAAATATCCAGAACAATCTACAAAGGCCTGTAAAGATTCGTTCGACGATGAGAGTGAGCGCAAGCTAGCTTTCATGTTCCCATAAGTGGTGGATTTCACAGGTGTCAATCGCTAAAGCATGTAATCTACGCCCATGAGAGGATTGGGAGTGATGACTCGTTTTTTTTCGAGCGCATCTATGCTTTACACGAGATTGGCCATTTACAAGAGGCGGCAGTTTTTCATCAGGAAAACTACCGCCTCTTTTTTTGTTTTGAGATTAGATTTATTTTTGATTTCTACTAACCCACCATTGATCATCCTTGTCTCCAAACCACCAACGATCAGAATCAATTTGAATAATTTTTTCAGCCAGCATTTTCCCTTCTTCAGTTTTAAGTCTTTTCATAGCAGCATTTATCCAAGATTGCGCTCTTTCGTTTCCAATATCACATTGCTCTTTTAAGGCCAAAATAAATTCAATGTTGTCAGCATCTTTTGCCAGCAACGCTTCTTTGCTTGTGCGTTCTTCATAGCTGCCAATAATCTGCTTGATTTTTTGACCAAACGGCAAACTAGCTGCCAAATCATCGATTGCCTGATGTTCGTGTCGCGAAGTATATTTTTGATGAACATAGTTCAAATCAGAAACGCGCGTTTCAGCGAAATCATGAAACAAGCACATTTTCAAGATTTCAGATTCATCCACGTCGCCAGCCAGCTGCGCAAGCACATAGCCAACATAGCAAACTCGGTTAACATGCTCAGCTACACTTTGCTCACCACTACCCAGAAAATAAAATCCGCTTCGCGGTGTCTTAGCCAGCATTCCAGCTTCGAACAAAAAATCAGCAATCTTTTCCAAATCCTCGCCCTTTTTCATAGGTTTTTAAAAATTAAAAATTAGTTATGCATAATTATAGCACGGTTTTCCCTCTATCAGTAGCCTTTACAATCAGCTTTAATTCCGTTATAATCAAGTAACTATGAATGAAAAATTAATCGCCATCAAAAAAGAATATGAAGATATTACAGCCGAGCTAAGCGCTCCGGAAATTTTAAACGATCCCAAAAAAATGGCTACGCTCGGGAAAAGACAATCAGAACTTTCGGAAATGGTTGGCAAAATTGAGCAGTTGGAAAAAATTGACAAAAGCATGAAAGAAAATGCCGAAATGATCAACGCCACCGAAGAAGACCCAGAAATGAAGCAAATGGCCATGGAAGAAAATATCGGGTTGGCCGGACGCAAAACCGAGCTTGAAAAGGAAATTGAATTAATGCTAATGCCGAAAGACCCAAATGATCAGAAAAATGTCATCGTAGAAATTCGAGGTGGCGCCGGCGGCGATGAATCCAGTCTTTTTGCGGCCAGTCTTTTTCGCATGTACTGCAAATTCGCCGAAAAAAATCGTTGGCAGGTTTCAATTTTAAATTCCAATCAAACCGAAGTTGGCGGCTTCAAAGAAATTGTGTTTGAAATCAATGGCGATCAGAACAATCCAGTTTTTGCCAAGATGAAATTTGAATCCGGAGTGCACCGCGTGCAGCGCATTCCTGAAACTGAAAAACAAGGTCGCATTCACACTTCAACGGCCACGGTAGCGGTTCTCCCTGAAGCAGAAGAAGTTGATTTAGTCATCAATGACAATGATTTACGCATCGATACCTTCTGTTCTTCTGGTCCAGGCGGACAATCAGTCAACACCACCAAAAGCGCCGTGCGAATTACTCATATTCCTACGGGCGTCGTCGTTTCCTGTCAAGATGAAAAATCCCAACTGAAAAACAAAGACAAAGCTTTGAAAGTTTTGCGTTCGCGCCTGCTGCAAACTCAGGAAGAAAAAATTGCCAAAGAGTTGGGCGACGCACGCAAAAGTCAAATTGGCACTGGCGATCGCAGTGAAAAAATCCGCACCTACAACTATCCCCAAGACCGCATTACCGATCACCGCATCAAACAATCCTGGAGCAACATCGAAGGAATTTTGGCTGGCGATCTTGACTCGATCATTTCAGCCATTAGTGAAGAAGACACGAGATTGAAAATGACTAATTCCTAATAACTAATGTCCGATGAATATTGCCCAGCTTATTCAAAAATACAAAGGCAAAATTGACAGACTTGATTTGGAAATTTTGATTGCTCACTCTCTTGGCAAAACAAGGGAGTTTGTTTTAATCCATGCAGAAAATTCAATAACCAGCAATCAGTCAGCAGCAATCAACAAATTAGTCAAAAGAAGAATCAAAGGTGAGCCGATTGCCTATCTGACTGGTCACAAGGAATTTTATGGCTTGGATTTTATCGTTAACAAACACACTCTAGTACCACGACCAGAAACGGAAATGCTCGTCGAGTTAGCACTCTCCGAAATTTCAAATTTCAAATTTCAAATTTCAAATTATTGTATTGTGGATGTTGGTACAGGTTCAGGATGTATAATTACTTCAATAGTTAAAACCCTGCAACAGACCGTGAACCATAAACTAACGACTAGGAACTTCTACGCGACTGATATTAGCAAAGAGGCGCTCAAAACTGCCAAAAGCAACGCTAAGTTGCACGGCGTTGAGAAAAAAATAAAATTCCTCCATGGAAATCTTTTGGCACCATTATTTGATGCTTCATGTTTTATGTTCCATGCTCCATGTTCCATGATTATTGTAGCTAATCTTCCTTATCTATCTGCTGAAATTTATCAAAGCGCACCGATTGATGTGAAAAAATATGAACCAAAATCAGCCCTCTACAGTGCTGAGGCTGGTTTGGCCCACTACTGCGAGCTACTTACGCAACTAAAAACAAGCCATCAGTCGTTTTCCATGTTTCATGTTTCATGCTTTCTCGAAATCAGTCCGGAGCAGAAAATTCCCCTAACAAAAATGATCAAAAATATTTTTACTGCTGCCGAAATATCTTTCGAAAAAGATTTAGCCAAAAAGTGGCGAGTGTGCAAAATAGAAATATGCTAGAGATTAGGTGGAAATAAAGTAGGAATATAGTAGAAATAAGAAACAACCTATTTCAGCGATATCTCGCAAAATATATTTCTAGACACTTACTGGAGATCATCTTGCAGCGTATGTTTCTGCATATTTCAAAAAATTATTTTTCAAAATATGATTTCTCCAAACTAAAAACCCTCCAAATTGGAGGGTTTTTAGTTTGTTGATACATTCCAATTTACAATGAAATTGGAAAAAACAACGAAAGTATCAGATAAGTAAAAATACTTATTTTTTCTTTGAAACTTTTTTAGCTACTTTTTTTGCAACTTTCTTCTTTGGAGCTGCTTTTTTAACTGCCTTTTTTACAGTTTTTGTTGCTTTCTTTACAGCCTTCTTTACAACTTTTTTTGCTGCTTTCTTAACAACTTTTTTTGCTGCTTTTTTTGCTACTTTTTTTACTGCCATGTTAAGTCACCTCCTTTTCAATAATTTGTTTTTTCTTCAAACATGAAGCGAGATTTTCTTTCTCGCACCGTTTCTCTTTTTGCATTCATTTTCTGAATGATCTCAAGAAGCGGTGCGAGACTAAATCTTTGAAACAGCATGTCTTATCTAAACAAATATTTTAATTTTTATTTTTTTTGATATTTTTTTTAATTTAAAATTAATATCAAAAAGTTCTCTTTAACTCTTTTAATTATAATGCAATATATTTTTAAATGCAATGCAAGAAAGTTATCCACAGGCACATAAAATTTGAAATTTGAAATTTGAAATTTGAAATTTTTTATTAACTTCCTTGATTTTTTCTATTTGCTTTAGCAACTGCTTCTCGTCTAAACCGTTTTCAATTTTCAAAAACTTGGTATG
>CAIJXA010000048.1 GCA_903824515.1 uncultured bacterium | reverse complement strand
TAATAAGCTGTAATCCATCCACGCTAGAGGCCACATAATTCCAAGACTGATCTGTATTGCCGGCCGGTTGAGTCTCAATCCAACTAGCGCCATGATCGGTGGATACATATATCCGTCCATCATGCACATCCGGTTTGCCCTCATATGATGCGCTCGCAATCAGATGGCTTCCATCGCCACTTACCGAAATCCCGGACCAATATTCCGTCCCGGTTGACCCAGCAGGAACACTTGCCACCCACGTTGCTCCAAAGTCATCCGAGGTATAAAGGGCACTATCGTTTGCAGCAAGGACATATTTTCCATTCGAACTCGAGGAAATACCTCCCCAATAGCGATTAATGTAGTTTCCTCCACCATCCTTGGGGCCCGTCTCAACCCATGTCAAACCACTATCAGTGGAAACATATAGACGACCGGCGCTATAATAGTCACCCTCACCGGCATAAAGATACGCCCCATCGGAGTTTGAAGAAAGCGTTACCCAGTGCTTATTGGCATAATTTCCGCCGCCGTCCTTAGGGCCCGTCTCGGTCCAGGTTGTACCTCTATCGGTGGACAAATAAAGTCTTCCACTTGGATTGCTATCGTAAGGATTATTATAGTCGCTAACAATAAGATACCTGCCGTCAGCGCTCATCGCTATCCCTAGCCATTCTTTTGATAGATACTGACCGCCACCATCCTTGGGGCCCGTCTGTGCCCATGTTGCGCCGCCATCAGTGGACAAATAATATGCCTGGGGATATGCTTTCATTGCAAAAAGCGTCAAGCCATCAGAGCTTGAAGCAACATTCTCCCATCTGTCGATAAAGTTGCTGCCACCATCCTTGGGACCCGTCTGTGCCCATGTTGCGCCGCCATCTATGGAAAGATACAGCCCATTGTTATATGCTGCCGCTATAAGCTTAAGCCCATCGGAACTGGAAGCCTCGGCCGACCAACCCTTGGCAGCAGACTTCGGCCCGGTCTCTTGCCAATCATACCCCAAAGCACTAACCTTTACATTTGGCGCAAACAAAAAAGTAATTGAAAAAATTGCCAAAAACAACATTTTGTTTTTCAAAATTCTTCCAATTGTTTCAATTTGCTTTGCTAGATAATTCGAATTATTATTTTGCATACTATTAATGTTAAATTTGTTTTTTTAGGAAAGTTTAGATATTGAAATTATAGCACAAATTAAATTTTTTAAAAAAATATCAATATTAATTTTAACTCCAACAAAAAAACCCGACTCGTCGGGTTTTTCATATCTTCCTAATAAGCTAAAAAGCGAAAGCCTGCAAAGCTGCCCTAGACTTCAATCACGACTGGCAAAATCATTGGTCGCCGCTCAGTTTTGGTAAACAGAAATGAGCCAACCGATTCGCGAATATTGTTTTTCACATAGTCCCAGTTGACTGAAACATCTGCCGAAGTTTTTTCTTTAACAATTTTTTCCACAACTCTTTTTGTTGCGTTGACCAAATCAAAATTTTCTTTGACGAAGATAAAACCTCGCGAAGTGATTTGCGGAGTGCCCACAATTTTTTTGGTTTTTGAATCAATCACTACCACAATCATAAACATACCGTCTTTGGCTAGCAATTGTCGGTCGCGAAGCACAACTTCGCCAACATCACCAACTCCCAAACCATCAACCATCACATAGCTTGTGTCAACCTTTTGAGCCAGCACTCTCGCTTTGTTTTCAGCAACCTCAAGTTGATTTCCATTATCCAAGACAAAAATATTATCTTTACTTATTCCAACCCGCTCACCCAACTTTGCAGCTTCCTTGAGCATATAGTGATTGCCATAAACCGGCAGAAAGAAAGTCGGCTGAATTTGACGCAAAATGTCTTTGATATCATGAGCATTACTGTGTCCGGAGGTGTGAACATCCAAAATATCACTGTGAATCACATTGTCGCACTTGCGATAAAGATCATCCTTGAGCCTTTGAACAGTTCTCTCATTGCCAGGCACAATTGAAGAAGAAAAAATAACCGTATCATCTTTTTGCACCCTGATGAAACGGTGTTCATCATTAACAATTCGTGAAAGCACTGCGTTACCTTCTCCTTGAGCTCCAGTGCAAATGACCACAACTTTGTTTCTTGGATGCTTGTGAATTTCATTAACTGAAATCTGAGTTTTCTTGAAATTTTTGATATAGCCAAGTTCCTTGGCAATTTCAATATTCATCTTCATTGAATATCCATCTAGTGCAACTTTTTTTCCAATTGAATCAGCATATTCAATAATTTTTCCAATCCGTTTGATTTGAGAAGAAAAAGTTCCGATAATTACCATTCCCTTGGCAGTTCCAACCAACTCGTTCAGATTGACATACATATCACTTTCGGTTTTCTCTGAGATGTGCGTATCGGTGGCTCCCAAACTTTCCAACATCAAAACTCGTGGCGCTGGAAGTTTTGCCAAGTGTTCATAGGTAACTTTTGCATGATCAGTTGGATTATTATCCATCGTCCAGTCCCCAGGATGAATCACGGTCCCATCTGGAGTTTTCACAATCACACCCACTGCATCCATCACAGAATGTTCCACATCAAAAAATTCAATTTCAAATTTTCCAAGTTTAATTTTGTCAGCAATAGTGTTTACCCTGATCAACTTCAATTGACTGGCGGAATTTATTTCGAAATCCTCCATTTTTTTCTTGACCAAGGCTAGGGTCAGGTCTCGTCCAACAATCGGTGGATAGCCTAGTTCGCGTAGCAAAATAGGGGCTGCCCCAATATGATCAAGATGACCATGACTCAGAATCACGCCTCTGACATTTTTTTCTTTGCCCTTAAGATAGCTAATATTTGGAATGATATAGTCAATTCCAGGCATATCCTCTTCAGGAAATTGCAGACCCATATCCAAGATGATAATGTCACCGCCATATTCAAACAAAGTCATATTACGACCCACTTCTTCATTACCTCCAATTGGTGTAATGCGAAGATGATCACTTTGCGGATTTCCCTGAAATGTCTGAGCTCTGCTTGACGCACTTCTTCGGCCACCTGAAGGATGTCTTTTTCCACCTTTAGAATGCGTAGAGTCTCCACTTCTTTTATTACCAGCAAAAGTTGCCGGAGAATTTCCGGTCGCCTTTTCTGCCATTGCTTGATTTGCATTTCTATCTGGCCTGACTGCTCCACGCTGGCCGCCATGACGATTTCCATGCTGTCGAATTAGTGAAACATTTCCAGCAGATAAAACATTTTGTGCTGGTGAAACATTGTTTTGAGTAGGTCGACCTGCATCGTTATGCGAAACATTGCGGGCAGGTTTTTTTTCAAAATTTCCCACTGGCTTTTTTAAATCAGCCAAGATTTGACCAGTTATACTGGTATCTTGTTTTTTAAACATAATTTTTTTCTTGCAAAAGTATTTTTCACCAAATTTTAAAAATTATAAAGGTGAGAAACTTCTCTTGTTAAAAGTTTTGGTTATTTAGCAAATCAAGAAAGATGAATCCACTAAATAGCGGACTACTTTCTAAACATGCAACGTTGTGAAAGACGCATTGTCTTTCTATTTCTAATTAATTTTGAATCACAAAAGATTCATTTTTGATAATAAGGGGGAATTACTATCTCTTCATTGAAGATGGACCCAGAAGTATATAAATGCGCAATTTTATTTCCTCTTTGTGGGGATAGAGAGACTCGAACTCTCACAGTATCACTACCACTAGAACCTGAATCTAGCGTGTCTACCAATTCCACCATATCCCCAAAAGTTCATCAAAAAACTATCAGGGCTTCTCACTGAATTTCACAAAATGTTAACCACAAACGACAATAAAAATTCCCAAAGGGATGTTATTTATCTATCTGAAAGCTTGTTTTTATATTTTTTGAAGAAAAAAAGCTTTAAACAAAGTAAAATTCAAGAAGCATCACACGTTGCATTAATCATACAGTAATGGGCCAAAAATGTCAAGGGGTCGCAATAGCCCGATAGCTTGGAGACCTTTCTGATCTATTTGGTTGCTATCAAGAAAATTTTCAAATTTATAAACAAGCAAACAAAAGTATTAAGTTATAATGCAGTGAAACTTATTGATAAAAGCCATTTAGCTGCATAATATATAGGTATCAATACCCCGGGGGCAGTGCAGCTTGCTACGCAGGCTAATCAACCTTACTGCCTCCACTGAATCGATCCCGATACATATCAAGACAATCACCTGGCTAGCTAATAAAAAAGGGGACAATAATTTTAGTTATGCCCCTTTAAAAAATTATTTTTTCCATTTATTTCACATTTCTGCCGTGAATAACTCTGAAACCAACCAGATTACTGACAGAATATGGCAAGCTAAAGCTTCGGGAAGTACAAAGTAATTGCTTGGCACTATTATTCCATGATCCACCTCGCAAAGCACGAGTAGTTTCATCTTTGTCAAACCAATTCTCCATCCACTCCCACACATTGCCCGCCATGTCATATAATCTTTCAGGGGTTGTTCCTTCCCAATAGAATCTCACTTCGGATGTTGCCTCTTTATTTTTTCCATAATTAGCAAGTTTTGGCGTTGGTTCACCCTTTTTTTTCGGCCACGGATATTTACGTTTATTTTTTCCTCCTGCGGCATACTCCCATTCGATTTCTGATGGAAGCCGATAACCACCGCGACATTCTCCTTCGCTTTCGAGCAGTGAAAGCCAAAGACAATAAGCATTGGCAGCGTACCAGGATATTCCCACCACTGGCTGCCTATCTCCGGAAAAATTTGGGTCTTTATCATAGCTAGATTTGAACAACGCTGCAAGATCACCCCGGTCATTTTGCAAACAAGTGACTACCTTTTCCCACTTCCAAAAGTCAGATGCTGCCAAATATTTCAGCTCATCCCGAAATTCAGCAAGAGGTAAGTGTTTTTCATAAAGAGAACCACCTTCTAGATATTTAATAAATTCCCGATAACATTCATTGGCTACGAGAGTTTGTGAAAAATAAATATCCTTAACATGCTCTTCAGTGTTCGCAACTGAATAAACAAAACTTCCCCCTTTAATTAAAAAATAGGGGGTTCTGAATTCAAGTACGCTTGTAAACCTTTGATTCATTGCTCTTTCCCTCCGTTTTGACCTAATTAACGATAACTGGGTCGTGGTTAATAAAAATTCTCTTTGCAAGCATTCAACCCATACTCAAATAAATTCAATTTTTAATATTTTTTAAAGATCAGCTTTTCTCAATTCATAATACAAAGCAGTCTGTTTATAAATTTCGAAATATATCTTTTTTATCATTAAATACATATTATTACTGCCTGCATTCTTGCCGAGGTGGGTGGGCTACTCACAAATAAATCTATCTGCTGGCTGATCCGTTTTTCTCACTCCGCTAGACGGAAAAAGTGACAATCGTTGAGACAATTGTCACTTTATAGAATTTTTTATCTTAGCTTCAAGTTTCTACTGCAAAATTATGACACGCCGCACAAAGTTAGCATAATTAAGTTAAGCAACTATGCTGAGGATGGCCAGATTAGGAGCGCACCACAACCAGAACAAAAAGCATCAGCAGCCTCTTTTGATTGCCTACCATCCCACAAATACTGACATCCACATGTCGGACAAGCTTTCCAATGATCGCCATTGGTGGCCTTTATTGGAATAACACTTTTCGGCAGAGATAATTTTGCGCTTCCTCCAGGATGCCTTCCAAGCATCGGATTTTCTCTATTTTTTCTTAGCTTACGTTCTTGCATTTCAAACCTCCGGATTAAATTTAAAAGAACAAAAAAATACTTTAAAAAAATTTAAGCAAACGTACTTTCTTAAATGCCGGCACTAATACTGGCGCCAGGAGTATAACCCCCATTCAAGAAAAAATCAACCACAAAAATAGCTGAATAGTATTATCCCAATAGATAATATTTCAAAGGGAAATGGCTAGCTGCCAATCAGTAAACAATTACGGAAAATTCCCCTTTCATTTTTTCAGGATGAATAGTAAAATAACCTTCAATTTCAGTAATGCTTCCCCGAACAATTTCCTCAAACATTTTCGTTAATTCCCTACCAATGATGACTTGCTTTTCTAAGCTCGACTCCGCTTCGGAGTTGGGCTCCAAATTTTCTGCAATTTGCAACGACTGTAAAAGTAAAAGATTTTTAATCACACGATGAGGCGAATCATAATAGACAACAGGCGCCTCTGAAGCTGTCACTTTCTTGAAAAATGTTTCACGACCTTTTTTGTGAGGTGGAAAACCCAGAAAAGAAAAGACTTGCATGTCGATTCCGCTAACGCTAATTAGGGTTGCCAAGGCAGATGCACCAGGAATTGGAACAATTGAGAAACGCCCTGCCAGAGCCTCCTCAACCAATTTATTTCCCGGATCAGAAATCCCAGGAGTTCCAGCATCGCTAGCATAGGCCACGCTTTTTCCCTCTCCCAACAAAGTAAGAATTTTTTCAAACTTAACTTGTCCACTGTGATGATGCAGCGAAAGGAGTGGTTTTGATATGCTATAATGTGTAAGCAATCTACTGGTTACTCTTGTGTCCTCGCAAGCAATCGCGTCAACTTCCTTCAAAACGCGAAGTGCTCGCAAAGTAATATCTTCAAGATTGCCAATCGGAGTAGCAATGATATATAAGGTTCCATTCATAAAGTTATAAAGTTATAAAGTTATAAAGTTATAAAGTATTTTTGAATTTACTTTACAAACTTTAAAAACCTTAAAACTTTCTATTAAAGTTTATATGATTCTAATCACTCACGCCCTCGTTGGCGCTGCACTAGGCAAACAAATCGGAAACCCGCTCATTGTAGCACCCCTGGCTATCGCACTGCATTTTTGTCTTGATACTTTTCGCCATGGAGAATATCTCAACCGAAGCACTAAATTTAAAACTGCAGCTTGGCGAGTAGTTCTTGACTTGTTTTCTGCGCTGGCGATAATTTTTATCTATTTGAGATTTTCACACGCCTCCAATGAGACAATCAGAAATATCCTTTTGGGATCATTTTTTTCTATGTTTCCAGATCTACTCACACTGCTATATTGGAGATTAAATTTCAGCTTTCTTGAAAAAATATTTCACTTTCACGAATGGGTCCATCCCTATCCCAAAGGCGACCAGCGTTATGATTGGAAACTGCGAAACAACCTGAATGACATTATCTTCTCACTAATTGCAATCATAATACTAGTATTTTTTTAATGCAAAATATAAATCTCAAAAATTAAAATGACAATTAAAAATTTGAAATGATTTAAATTTAGAAATAGTTAGGATTTTTCTTGCATCCTTCCTGCACCATATGAAGTACGTAAGCGAAAAACAAGTGATGAGCGTTAAGAAATTTCAAGCGAGCTTTTTCAGCAGAAAAAGTGCAGCGGGAATTTTAATTGGCTTTCAAAATCTTTGATTTTGTCCAGACAATATATACCCGGAGGGTGAAGAGAAGAACGAAGTTTTTGCCACAGTATCTTCATCCGGTGCGAGTTTTTCTTTCCTCCAGGTTTCTTTTTGCGGAAAAAAGAAATGTGGAGATAGAAGTCAATTCTGAATTTAAAATTACTTTTTACAAATAGCGTGCGGTCCAACTTTTTTTATCTTTTTTCAACTTCTCTGGCGTGCCTTCAAAATTAAGATAGCCTCCCAATTCTCCCCCATCCGGGCCGAGTTCAATTACCCAATCAGCATCCCTGATTACATCCAGATTGTGTTCAACCACAATAACAGTATTCCCCTTGTCCACAAGAGCATTAAGCACGCTTAATAATTTTCGAATGTCATCAAAATGAAGACCTGCTGTTGGTTCGTCCAAAATATAAAGTGTGTTTCCTGTTGATTTACGAGCAAGTTCAGTTGCCAACTTAATCCGCTGAGCTTCGCCACCAGAAAGATTGGTGGCGCTTTGTCCAAGTTTCAAATATCCCAACCCAACATCTTCCATCGTCTTGAGCTTTTCGGCAATCAAGGGATGCCTAGCAAAAAATCGCAGTGCCAAGCGTACATCCATATCCAAAATTTGCGCAACATTAAAACCCTTATATTCAATTTCTAAGGTTTTTTTGCTAAAACGTGTTCCATTGCAAGCTTCGCATTTCACATAGACATCAGGCAGCAGATGCATCTCAATTTTTCTTGATCCGTCTCCCTGGCAAACCTCGCAGCGACCACCTTTCATATTAAAACTGAAGCGACTAGCCGTGTAGTTACGGGTTTTGGCCTCCTCCACACTGGCAAAAAGGTCCCGAATGTGCGAGAAAACTCCTGTATAGGTTGCGGCATTTGAACGCGGTGTTCGACCAATTGGATTTTGATTAATGCTAATAACCTTTTTAACATTCTCAAACCCTTTGATTTTTTTGTGCTTGCCAGGCAAGTCTCGACTGCCATAAAAATATCTCGACAAAGCTTTTGCCAAGATATCCTTAACTAAAGTTGATTTGCCAGAACCAGAAACTCCGCAAATAGCCACAAACTTTTCAAGTGGAATAGCCACATCGATATTTTTGAGATTATGTTCTGTGGCGCCAATGATTTCAATTTGCTTGCCGTTGCCAACTCGATACTTTTTCTTTTCGGAAACTTTTTTCTTCTTGGAAATATATTGTGCAGTTAAATTTTTACTCTTAAGAAGTTGTTTGTAGTCACCTTCAAAAACCACGATGCCACCTTCTTCGCCAGCCCCAGGTCCCATATCAACAATCCAGTCAGCTGCCTTGATAATACTTTCGTCATGTTCAACTACAATTAGTGAATTACCTACGTTTTGCAGCTGCCTCATTGTCGCAATCAATTTTTCCGTATCACGACTATGAAGACCGATGGATGGCTCATCCAAAACATACACGATTCCCATTAATTGAGAATTGAGTTGGGCTGCCAAACGAATTCGCTGCGCTTCACCTCCAGAAATTGTTTGAGCTGAGCGCCCCAAATTCAAATATTCCAAACCAACATTTTCAAGAGCCTTAAGTCTCTGCAAAATTTCCCGAAAAATCGGCCTCTCAATTTCTTTTTCCTGAGAGGTTTGTTTCCAGTCGCCAGCTCCCTGAAAAAACTCTTTGATGTGAGTCACACTCATTGAAACCAAATCATCAATGGTTTTCCCATCGATTTCAACTGCCAAAAATTCCTTTTTCAATCGCTTACCCTGACAAGTTTCACATATATGAGCCGTCATATATTTCTCAATTTCACTTCGAAGATATTCTGATTTAGTTTCAAAATATTTCTTTTCCAGCGCTGGAATGACACCCTCGAAGCCTTGCCCACCAAAAAGAACAACGTCCCATTGTTTGGTTGTAAATTTTTTCATTGGTACGTTCAAAGAAAATTTATACTTCTTGGCAACCTCTTTTAATGACAGCAACTGACTGTTTTGTCCGTTTATTTTTCCCCCGGACTTGCTCCATGGCTGAATTGCACCCTCTGCAATAGAAAGATTTATATTTGGGACAACTAACTCCCTATTGATTTTAAGGGTATACCCCAGACCACTACAAATATCGCAAGCTCCCTCGGGACTATTGAAAGAAAAGTGTCTCGGAGTCACTTCCTTAATTTTGATGCCACATTTACTGCAAAAAAAGTCTTGATTATAATTTCTCTCTTCAATATTATCAAACAAAATTTTCATGGAATTGTTGCCCATTTTCATAGCTGTTTCAATCGAATCAAGCATGCGTTCATTGTCAGGATTTTTCTTGTCCAAAACCACACGATCAATGACTATTTCAATTTCGCCAACAATTTCAATCTCGTTCATGGACATTGCATCGGTAATAGTGTGCATTCTCTCGCCAAATCTCACGCGAGCATAGCCCAAACGCTGAATGTGTCGCAAAAGTTCTTTACCAGTTGAAGCATCTTTCAGTTTAGCCAAAATGGCAATCTGCGTGTGATGCGAAAACGTCAAAATTTCGTCCAAAATTTCTCGATTACTCCTTTTTTGCATGGAGGTGCCACACTCCGGGCAATGAATCACACCAACCTTCGCATACAAAATACGCAAATAGTCATAAACCTCTGTCAGCGTCCCCACCGTTGAACGCGGAGAGCGTGAAATACTTTTTTGATCAATTGAAATCGGTGGTGAAAGATTTTCGATCTTGTCCACATCGGGTTTGACTGACGGATCTAAAAAATTTCGGGCATAAGAAGAAAGCCCTTCCATATACCTGCGATTTCCCTCAGCATAAATGGTGTCAAAAGCCAGTGAAGATTTTCCAGACCCAGAAAGTCCCGTGATGACCACAAATTTGTCGCGCGGAATTGTCACGTCAATATTTTTTAAATTATTAACCCGCGCCCCCTTAATTACAATATCTCGCACGTTGTTTGGAGTTGTTTTTTTGGAAGCCATAGTATTTATGTATTTAGTATCTTGCCTGCCTGTCCGGTAGGCAGGTATGGTGTATAATGTATAAATTTGTTTCGCAAAATCACTTACTGCCTAATAAAATATTTTGTATCAGATACATCATACCTAATACAAAATACATTCTACAATTCAAGCATTTGCTAATTAAAAATGGTATCAGAAAAATGATAATATGTAAAGAGTTGCAACCGATTTGTCACCGATTTTTAGAAATGTCATACCTAGACATTTTGGCAAATTTAAGACGGAAGGCGCTATTTCTGCTGAACATCCGGATTCCCACTATTGATAGCTGAATTGATTCCGTATAGATATTATTATCAAAAAAATCATATTTAGTAAAATTTTAACAACAAAAAAAGAGGTCAGTTATGGATTAACCGAGCCTCTTTCATAAAACTAAATCCTCAGATCATTTCTGATCATAGGGTTTGCAAATTTCTTCTTTCTTTTCCCAGAACATGACATAGGCCTTTTGAAATCCTTGAGAAAGAGCTCCTCCCTTGAATTCGATGTTCAAATCGACCTCATCACTTCTCTTGGAAATGTGCACGGTGCTTCTTGCCCATACGAGATCAGCCTTCACTGCAGTTTCTCTCTTTAGCTTTTTTGAAGCAGCCAACTTAGGAGAAAAATACTCCATAAGCTTTGAAGCAGCAAAATTAGCAGCTAACACCATGATGATAACAGCAGCAAACGAAAGCACAATTCCCATAATGCCAATTGCAAGTTTCGTGTTGTTCACGAAAACGAATATTAAGCCAATTATCGCAACAATCTCAATAGGTGAGAATTTCATATATTTGGCTTCTTCTTTGGCATAGGACCACAGCTTATACGAATATTTGTGTTGTATGGAACTGCCTCTGCTATAATATCTCAAAACCCGCAGGCCTGTTCTTTTCCACAAAACTGCATCCTTCATTCCCTGCAAAATTGGCAGTGACCTGAAACCAGCAAACAACACCGCCAAACTGGCGACAAGGATGTACGTAGCATAAAACAACCCAGTGATAAATTGAACTGCAACCTGCAGACACAAAGCTACCGGTTTCCAAGCCCAACATCCAAGCCAAGCCCTTTTCTTGAACTGGCATTCATCGGCCGGCTCATCCTGCCACAGGCAAGCCCAGAACCAAAGTTGTCGCACAACCCAAGATTTGCTGTCCTTCGGTTTTTTGGCAAATTTATCGGCTGGAACATCAAATTCCACAATGCTCACACCCAGCACCTCCTCTAATCCAACACTTTCCTCCTCATTATCAAGCCTACGGGCTATTCTTTGCCAGTCCAGTCCTTCCGTGTATTGCTTCGCTCCTTCCTTCTCAAAACTTCTTACCTGCATAAAGACCTTTGCAGCTTCATAATTCTGAAATACTACGGCTATCATGCGATGCCTTCCTGAGGAAAAAAACTCGAGAAACTTAACAACACTTGTAAGCTCAACAAGATATCGATGTCCGCAATGATCAGATTGATAGCCGTTCTTTTCTTTTTCTCCTTGTTCAAAGAAAAGAATGTACTTGGGATTTTTGTTGATAATTTCGTCACTGACCCACCATCTGACTGGAACAGTCGCCGAATTAAGCAACTCCTTGCCGCCGTTTATCGTTACTGATAGCGAAGGCGCCGCTGCCTTTGTTGTGGCATTTTGATCCATGAATATTCTCCTTTTTTATGTTTATGTGAGAAGTCTTATTAACCTCTCATTGTGAGACGAAAAACTCCTGAAATCACTTGCAGAAATATTGATATGTCAACGAACTTCAAAAGATTCTAGCACGAAACAAAAAAATGTCAAGGGGTTGGCAATTCTAGATTTTCACCAGTTTCACATTAAAAGTGCCCTCAACAGCAAACAAGTCAAAAAAATGGGCGCTACAGTTTCAAACTGAGCGCCCATTGTTATTGTGAAAAATTTCACCCCGTCCCTTTTCTCGGCATTGCTCCTTACGCCAGACCCGAAAACCAACAAAATTGACCCGCACGGTTGGATGAAAATGCTCGCCGCGGAAAGAGCATCGCAGCCGATCCACTGAATCAAACCAAGCGCTACCGCGCAATGAGAATGTCCTATCATCGAAATAGCTATCCGTCCAAGTCAGGACATTGCCAACCATGCCACAAATGCCTGTCGGGGTTTGCCCTTCTGCATTGCTATAAGCACTGATTGGCTTGGCACCCGAGTCAGCACCCATCGCACCATAATGAGCCAAAACTCGCGAAGGAGACCCTTTCTCTTTTGGCCAAGGATATTTTCGACTGTTCATTCCTGCGGCGGCAGCTTCCCACAATTGGTCTGTCGGCAAAAAATACAAGCCCGTGTCCAGACCTTCATTTTCCAACATAGATAGCCACAAACAATAAGCCTTTGCCGCATATTGATTCACGCCCACAACCGGCTGATCATCACCATTGAATCGATCATTATCACCATAAAGAGAACCAAAAAGCACACTGAGATCTTTCTCTTTTCGAAAATAATTCTTGAAATCAGCGCCCCAGGAATTGCTTTCAGCGATGATGTTCAACTGCGTTCGAAACATTCCCGGTAAGCAAAACTCTTCACATTCACGATAGCACCCATCCAAATAGGCAACGAATCTCCTGAATAAATTTCCTGTTACGAGGTATTTCGCCACACACAAGTCAGGCAAAACTTCCTGCCTGCCCGTCTTGGAGCACAAGAATTTTCCTCCGGAAACAGGAACATACGAAGCACCCATTAGATCCTTACACGCATTAGCTATGGCCATAATAATCACTCCCACGGTTTATGTTTGAATTTTCATATCCAAACTGGTTATTATTACATTTACTTTTTAAGGATCTTCTTTTTTGCGATGTCATCAGAAAAGATAAAGCAGTCTACTATTTTCCATAAAATCAGTCAAATTAAAAAGTATCGACAAAAAAATAGGGCACTGCAACTTCGAGCTGCAGTGCCCATTTAAAAGCGAGAGATGGACAAATTAAACCTCCTCATCCCATTTGCCACATGGCAAATATGAATACTTTGTCTTGCCATTCTTTCCTGGATAATCATCCGGAAGCAGCGAAACTTCGTCTTCATCATCACCCTCTTCTTTCCCATTCAAAAAGGTGATGTTTCCATCCTTATCACATCCACCAGAGACTCCAAGCGGAATCCAATCTAGCCCATTCAAGATGGCCTGAATTTGACCTTCCGCAAGTTTCCGAATCCCATAATCCATTCCTACTTCCATTTCAAACTCCGTTAGTTAAGTGATAAAAAAAAGATAACGTCTGACTAATTTTAAGATTAATTATTTTCCATTATTCATTTCAACACGACACGCGATAATAGCATTTAGTTATTCTCGCACTCTCCCTGAAACTGAAAGGTATTATTATTTCTTTTTCAAGGATCAATTCTTGCCGACTCACACTGAATCAATCAAATCAGTGTTACGCCAAGAGAGATGCACTCCCCTTATTAAGAAGTGCAGCTCCCAAGCGACAAACAAAAACTAATTAATTTGATTCAGTATCAGTTATTTTTACAATCCTAGATTCGCATATGAATCCGAACACTAGTAGAATAAGAAAGTGGGATTTTTTAAAAAAATAAGCATGAAAAAAAAGAAAGAAATTTTCACATTTCTCTAAAAGTGAAAGGAATGAATTGTCGATTTTAAAAAAGAAAG
>CAIJXA010000047.1 GCA_903824515.1 uncultured bacterium | reverse complement strand
TTCAAAAGCTCGCTGGGTGATAGTAGTATTTAAATCAACAATGCCATCAATACTCGTCGCCATTTTTTCTAAATCTTGGGCGGTAGCATTAAGTAATTGCTGGTCGTCGCCTTGAATTTTCAGAAAGAAAGTGCTGCGTACCGGCGGTCCTGGCGGATCTTCCACGACCGTAATTTTTGCATCTGGTTCATCGCTCAAAACTTCCGCCTTCAACGTCTCGCGCAGTTTTAAGGCGATTTGTTCGGAGGTCTCTTTACGTTGCGCGTGGGGGATTAAATTTATTTTTAAGGTTGCTTGATTTTCTTGGGCGCGCATAAAGCTTCCCTTGAAAAGACCATTGAAATCCGTAATGGGCGCCGTTGCAACAAAACTTTCTACACTAGTAATGTTTGGAAAATTAAGTGCACTTTGCTCAAGAGCCGATGCTACCTGGTTAGTTTTTGCATAACTGATTGAGTTTGGCATATCTAAATAAATGTAAAACTGATTTTTATTGGCTTTTGGTAGCATGCGGAATTGGACAATTCGGAAAATCGGTAAAAGCAGCGAGAGTAAAAGTAAGCCTCCAGCCAGGCCAAGTACTATTTTTTTCTGGCGTTTGTTGGTAGTGAGTTTGCCAAGCAGATTTGCGTAACTGTTTTCAATCTTGTGAATTGTTTGGACGAAAATGTTTTCTTTTTCTTCGTCATGGTGCAAAGTAAAAATGCCAGTCAGTGCTGGGTTGATGGTAAAGGAAATAAAAAGCGAAATCAGGAGAGTGACTGAGACAAAAAATGGAATTGGACTCATATATGGTCCCATCATCCCACTAACAAAAGCCATTGGAATAAAGGCTAGCAAAATTGTGATCGTCGACATTAATACGCCCATGCCAACCTCATCCACAGCGGTGATGATGAGTGCCGACTTATTTTTGCCAGGATTATTTTTAAGCGTTCGATGCACGTTCTCAATAATCACAATTGCGTCATCGACTAAAAGTCCCAAAGCTAAAATGAGCGCAAAGAGGGTAATGCGATTAACAGTTTGGCCAGCTAGTAGGCCGATGCCGAAAGAGGCAAGTAGGGTTAGGGGAATTGAAATTGCTACAATTAAAGAATTACGTAGCCCCAAGAAGGCCATCAAGATAATTGTGACGATTAAAATTGAGAGGATGAGATGTTTGGTCAGGGTGGAAATTTCTTCACTGGCCGTTTCACCATCATCGCGCAGGATTGAGAATTTAACTCCGTCATATTTATGCTGCGTTTGGACCTCGGTAAGTTTTTCGGTAGCCGCTTTCGTAACACTACTAATATTGGCGCCTTTAATTTTAGCTAGCGTCACATAGGCAACATCTTTCGCGGAAGAATTTTTTTCAGTAAAATGGATGCTGTTGATGATTTCGCCAGGACTCAGGGTGATGGTTGCAATGTCGCCAAGAGTAAGGGGCTTATCTTGATTGGGGAATAGGATAATTTTATTAGCGTCTTCGGCTGAAGAAATATTGCCACTTATTCTTAAGGTTTCACTGCTAGTCTCTTTTTTTAAAGTTTCAGTTGTATAAACTCCATTAGTGGCGCTAAGCGCTCCGATGACTTCAGAAACGGTAAGTTTATATTGAGCCATTTTTCCTCCATCGAGCTCAACTTGCAAATTATTTGTCAGTCCTCCGACGACAGCAATTTTTGAAGCGCCAGGAACAAGCTTAAGCTGGTCTGCTAAATCAAAAGCTAGGCTGCGCAAGGCTTGCGGTGAGCGAGTTTCTGAGGTCAGGGCGATGCTGATAATCGGGACATCGTCAGGGTCCATAGTTACTAATGAGGGAT
>CAIJXA010000046.1 GCA_903824515.1 uncultured bacterium | reverse complement strand
GATTGCAAAAAACCGCCAGCCAAGCCGGTGCGGTCCTTGAGAACATCCGTTGTTTCCTCAATAATATTTGCCGTTCCGCGAAAAACAAAAACTATTCCAACCACAAAAATAACCGCGATAGCAACAATCCAAAGTAGCAACGACTCGCTGTCCATTACGCCCACCATCACATAGCGTAAGAATATTGCCAGTAAAATATACCCTGCAATATTTACTAGCTGATTTTTATTTTTCATTTACCCCGTTAAATAAAATTTAAATCTAAAATTAGAAAAAGAATTTTATTTTATTATAAATTAATACTTATAGATATTTTATAAAAGATAACAATTCAAATTTTAATTCTAAATTTCTCAAAAAATTTATACTTATTTAACAAGGTGAATTAAAAAATAATAATTATGCAGCACTTTCCTTGTTCTTATCCTTATTGCTACCATCCTCATCTTCATCATCGTCATCGTCTTCTCCACTTACTTTTTTTTCTTTCTCCTGAACCTTGGCTATCAATGCCTTTATTTTATCATAATCGACACCCTTGCCAATTGCCTTCAGATGTTGAGGAACATATCCAAAAGCCTGCGAATCATTCTGCGAAAAATCGGAACTCAAATTGACCCTGAATCCTTCCTTCTGAATTTGCTTTTCCGGCTTCTCATTTTTGATCAATTCCGGGATTGCTTGTTCTTGCGGATTAGATTGCTTTGAATCAGCAACGACAGTTTGTTCGGGCAAAAACGAGTCTGGTTTTTTAACAACACTACTACTTGAAATTTCTTCGTATCTTTTGCTTTGTTGTTTTTCTGGCATATCACGCATCACCGCATTTGTCAGCTCACGAATATGCTCTTGCGCCGACGAGAATGCCCCTGCTTGTTTTGCTGCAATTTCATTGTAACGAGGTCTGATTGAACTATTTTTGAATGTTTCAATTGCGCTGCTCTTTTTTTCTTCTTGCTTTACAATAGACAGCATTTTCAAATTCTGAATCCGTTCTTGCGCAGAAAAAAGCTGGCCTTCCTGCTCATTTTCATTTGAGTAAGCATCGTTGCTTTGTTTTATTTCGTCACCATTACTTTTTCTCTCAGCATTGTCACTTTGAAATTGTGAAGGTGTAATTGCGTTTTTGCTTGGTGCAAATTTCGAACTACTTGAAAGATTTTGAGTAAAAGCAGAGTCTGCGCCTTGAATTTTCTCGTAATGTCTGGAGTGTTGTTTATCAAGCACCTCATCAAAATTTCTCTTGCGAATATTGCCCGCTCTCGCTTGCGCGCTACTATTGGCAGCTTCCTCATCTGCATGCTGCTTACTAACCACTTCATCAAAATTTCTTCTGCGAATGTTTTGTTCACTTAATTGCGAATGATCATCAACTTTTTCTGCCAAATGTCCTTTGTGAATTATTTCATTAAGGTCTCTACGGCTTGGGTTTGTTTTTTTTGATTGCGAATGATTTTCATTATGCTCAGCTGAATGCTCGCGAACAATTCTCCCCGAAGCAACTCCGCCAATCAATTCCTCGCCCAATTTATGCATTTCCTTATGACTAAATTCTCCAGAATGTTCAATGTCTCCCAGAACTTTTTTCAAAACATTTTTGGTAATTCCTTTTTTTCCTGAGGCTTGGCCTCTTTTTTTAAGTGCCTCATAAAAAACTCTTTTCTCAGCAGTCTTGTCTATGACATGAGAAATTTCCTTGTTGCCCATAATGGCCCGAAAAGCACTACTTCGTTTGCCAACCGTAGCACGAACGGCTTTCTTGGAAAATATTTTTTGATTAAGACCTTTGCCTGCAAAGTTTATTCCGGTCATAATGTTTCAAACAAAAGATTAGCTTATACAATAAGAATACCACAAAAATGCCGTCAAAAAAAGCCGACAGTTTTCCTAGCGGCTTCTTTATTATCTAGCGAAGTGAGCGTCCCAATACATATCGGGACCGATTCAATAGAGGTAGCAAAAGGTGATTTGCCTTCGAGGCTTGACACGTCGCTCACGAGTGACATGTCTTGCCTCGTGAGCCCTATAGGCTCCAGAGCTTGCCCTGGGGTGTTAATATCCCTTTTATTACTTAGGACTAAGAGGTTGGATTAGAAAAGTCCAACTTGTCCAAACAAGACGAAAACAATCATTGGAACTAAAGAGATTAGCACAGCTAGTGAAAATTCTTCACTAGATTTTGCCTCTTTTTTTCGAGCCTCACAATGTGGGCATTTTTCACTTTCCATTTTGTTTTTAATCATTATTTGTCGAATTTTCGGCAAAAATGATTATTTTTACTAATTAGCAATTAAAAAAAGTAACGTGGCTTTCACCCGTTACTTCTATAGTTTCATTATACACGATAAAAATGAAAAAGTCAAGCCAATAGAATTTACCGTACACGTCCGCCCTACTTTTTCTTTTTAAATTCAGGACGCTTAATCACCTTTCGTAGTAATCTTTTTTTCGCGTGCTCAGCCTTTCTTTTTTCCTTGGCTTCCAGAGGATTGGCTTCATTTTTTAGTTTC
>CAIJXA010000045.1 GCA_903824515.1 uncultured bacterium | reverse complement strand
GAGGAATGCGGGCGGGTTTTTGAACCTTTCCTTTTTCGCTTCCAAATTTCGTATTTTGCAAAGCAAAATGCGCCACCAAAAGAGATGTTGCCCTTGACCCACCCAACCCATTCGCGGGCAACGCTAAGGAACTCCCTTTTTGTTTGCCAAATTTTAATATTTTTGATACCATTGTATTAAGCAAGTTGATATACACTCAATATAAGTAGTGTATTATAATAGTTTATCAAAGTCAAAACAATATGGCAAATTCAGTTAGTGAAAATATCCGTAAATTACGAATCAAAAAAGGAATCTCGCAAGATCGCCTCTCAAAAGACGCTGATTTGGCATTAAATACCGTTGTTAAGATAGAAACAGGCGAAAACCCGAATCCTACTGTGGACACATTAGAAAAAATAGCCAAAGCCCTCGGCGTGCCGACGGCAGAATTATTTAAATAAAAATATGGCACAAGTATTCAAAACAACAGATTATACGATTGCAAAACTAATAGACGATATTGAAATCGGCGATATTGCTTTACCTGATATTCAGCGACCATTTGTTTGGTATAAAAAAATCTCAAAAGTCCGCGATTTGTTCGATTCAATTTATCGCGGTTATCCAATCGGATATTTACTTTTTTGGGAAAATGCCAATCGTAGCGATTATAAAAATATCGGTTTTGATGAGAAGAAAAGAAAAATCCCACGATTTTTGATTATTGACGGACAACAAAGATTGACAGCACTTTTTGCGGTGATGAAAAATCAAGAAGTTTTAACCCCCGATTATGAAAGGAAGAATATAAAAATTGCATTTAAGCCGTTAGATTCTACTTTCAAAGTCGGCGACGCCGCCACAGATCGCGACCCCGAATATATTGCCGATTTATCTTCTCTTTGGTCTGGTGAAGGTGATTTTGCAATCATTAGCTCTTTTATTGCTAACTTGAAAGAAAAAAGAGAAATTTCAAAGGAAGAAGAAAAGACAATTTCCTCAAACATTCAATCACTCATAAATATCAATAAATATCCTCTCACGGCTCTTGAAATAGCCCCGAATTTAGAAGAAGAAATTGTCTCGGATATTTTCGTCCGCATAAATAGCCAAGGCGTAAGTTTGACACAAGCCGATTTCATTTTGACTTTGCTTTCCGTCTATTGGGAAGAAGGGAGAAAAGAAATTGAACAATTTTGTATTGATTCAAGAAAAATACCAGAAAAAGAAACTCGTTTTTCATCTTTCAATTATTTGATAAAGCCCGACCCAGACGATATGCTTCGTGTTTTGGTCGGTTTAACATTCCACCGAGCAAAAATGAAAGATGTCTATTCCATTATTCGCGGACGCGATATGGAAACAGGAGAATTTTCAGAAGAATTGCGAACGCAACAATTTGATAAATTAAAATTAAATTTGCCGACCATTCTTGATAATACAAATTGGCAAAGTTTTCTGAAAATTCTTATCGGTGGCGGATATAAAGACGAAGAACTTATATCGTCAAAAAGTGCCGTTTTGTATAGCTACATTATTTATCTTATTGGAAAACAAAATTTCAATACTCAAAATCACGAATTACAAAGGATTATCGGGCGTTGGTTTGTCATGTCTTCCCTAACGGGAAGATACTCTTCTTCACCAGAAACCGCTTTTGAAAAGGATTTGAACAGAATCAAAGAGTTTAATCCTGACGGATTTATTAGCGGGCTTGAAAAGATAATCGGCGAGAATTTAACCAATGATTTTTGGGATATTACGCTTGTTGGACAGATGGAAACATCATCAGCAAGAAGCCCAGAAGCCAACGCATTTTATGCCGCGCTCAACAAGCTCGGTTCGGCAGTTTTATTTTCTCGCAAACTTGTCGGCGATCTTTATGATCCGTCGCTGAAAATCAAAAAGAAGCGTTTGGAAAAACATCATATCTTTCCGAGAAATTATCTTATTTCAAAATACGGATTTGATAAGAACAAAGACAAGGCAAAAATAAATCAGATTGCCAACCTTACATTTTTGGAATTTGAAGATAATATCGAAATCAGCGACGACAAACCAAGCGAATATTTTGCAATGGTGCAAAAAAGGTTCGGCGAGAGTGAAATTAAAGAAATGCTGGCTCAACACGCTATTCCAGAAAATTTTTATCAGCTTGAATATGACGACTTTTTGCAAGAAAGAAGAAAGCTGATGACTGGAATTATAAAAAAGGCGTTTAATAAAATATAATTATGAAAAACAATAGCAATATGAATCCATGGACACAATTAAGCATAGAATACGCTAGTCAGCGTAGTTATTTAGACGATCTATTCCAAGTTTATCCAACAATTCCAGAAGGTATACGAGAAATCAATGGTGAATCTTGGAAGGAAGTTGAAAAGGCGTTTGAAAAGCGAGATAATATTTCACTTTTGGAACACCTGCTCAAATTCGATTTATTCCCGATTAAAGATTCATATGTTGCGTATCTCAAACGAGATAAAAATGCACTTGAACGAAATCCAGCAACCGCCGCTCGGCTTTCTGGTCGTTTGTATGAAATGGGGCTTGATTCAATCTATGCTCGCTGTTCAGAACCAAAAGAAACCAATCGGCAGATTGGACCGCTTTTCAAACGCTGGTTAAGAAAGAAAGCGTTAGGAGTTGAACCATTGAAGCTAGATGAATTTATAAAAGAAGAAGGAAATGCCGTTTTAGACGCAAGCGACGCCGAAATGATGGCATTTGCCCGTAAGCATCTAAATTATAATCACAACAAAGGTTTGGATTTTATTGCTCGCTTCAATGGTAAATATGTTATTGGTGAGGCAAAATTTCTTACCGATTTTGGTGGACATCAAAACGCCCAATTTAATGACGCTATTGCGACAGTGAAAGCAAAAGATGTGAAGGCAATTACTGTTGCAATTCTTGACGGTGTTTTGTATATCAAGGGAAATAATAAAATGTACAAAGATATTACAGATACATATAAGGACGAAAACATAATGAGTGCGCTTGTTTTGCGTGAGTTTCTATATCAATTATAGCGAGTATGAAAATCACTTATGACAATAAAAAACATGAGAAAGATATTCTTGAAAAAACTTCGAGGGTTGAGTTAAAAACTGTATCAGGCAAAGGAGCGAAAAATAAGCTCATTTATGCCGATAATCTTTCTACTCTTAAAACTCTGCTTGATGATTATTCAGGCAAAGTTGATTTGATTTATATTGATCCTCCATTTGCCACAAACGGTCATTTCAAAATTAGTGATGACCGCGCAAATACAATCAGTAGTAGCAACGGAGACGCTATCGCTTATAGCGATACACTTATCGGAGCAGATTTTTTAGAATTTTTGCGTGAGAGGTTGATTTTTTTGCGTGAACTTTTATCAGAGCGCGGGTCAATCTATCTTCATATTGATTACAAAATTGGACACTATGTAAAGCTCATAATGGATGAAGTATTTGGTCGGGATATGTTCCGTAACGATATAACTCGTATCAAGTGCAATCCAAAGAATTTTAATCGCAAAGCATACGGCAACATAAAAGATTTAATACTTTTTTATTCAAAGTCGGCTACGCCGACATGGAATAACCCGCGCGTTTCTTTTTCAGAAGATGATGAAGAACGATTATTCAAAAAAACAGATAAAGACGGACGAAAATACACCACAATACCACTCCACGCCCCAGGAGAAACTTCAAAAGGTAATACGAGTAAAGAATGGAAGGGAATGAAACCGCCAAAAGGTCGCCATTGGCGAACCGATCCAGCTATTTTAGAGGAATGGGACAAACAAGGATTGATTGAATGGTCAGCAAATGGCGTTCCGCGCAAAAAAATCTTTCTAGACGAAAGAGACGGAAAGAAAATGCAAGATATTTGGGAATTCAAAGACCCGCAATATCCGCAATACCCAACAGAAAAAAGTTTGGATTTGTTGAAGTTTATCGTTGAAGCGTCCTCAAATGAGGGGGATTTAGTTCTTGATTGCTTTGCAGGTTCAGGCACAACGCTTGTTGCGGCACATTCGCTCAATCGTAATTGGATTGGCATTGATAAATCAGAACCAGCAATCAAGGTTATCAAAAAACGCCTCAACGACTTACCAAGCAATTTATTTTCAAAAGTTGAATATGAATTTTTGAAAGATTAGGTGGTGGCGCGCCAGTTTTCAACTGGCACGAAATTCGGAAGCGAAAAAGGAAAGGTTCAAAAACCCGCCCGCATTCCTCCCCAGACCCCTCCTGCGGGCGGGAAGAAAGCCGAGTCCAAATTAGTTTTCAGGATTTTCGGCAAAAAATGTTCGAACATCAATCAAAAAACACCGCCAAAAAATAAATAAGACCTCTTTTTGATAAGGGGTCTTATTTATTATCTAGCAAAGTGAGCGTTCCGATGTGTATCGGGACCGATTCAATGGAGGCAGTAAAAGGTATTTTACCTACGAGGCTTGACACGTCGCTCACGAGTGACATGTCTTGCCTCGTGAGCCCGTAGGGTACGTAGCTTGCCCCCCCGGGGGGTATTAATACCCCATTTGTTTGCATACATGTTTACTTGAAAATATTTTTGTAAATTATTTTAGATATTAATTTATGAAATATCCAATTTAACGTGTTGTAATATTTTGTATACATGCGAGTTAGCTTATCCGAGTTAATTCTGTTGGTTAAGTTTTCGCACAATTTAGTTTAGATTATTTTTAAATAATTAATAATATAAACATATGCGTAAACTAAAATCTTCCAACAGTTTCTTTTTCTTGATTTTTTTTGTGTCATTGTTTCTTCTTGGGCTGCCAAAAAATTCTTTTGCTGCAGCGACAAACTTAATTGTCAATCCTTCTTTGGAAACTGCCAATGGAGTACTTCCTGCAAATTGGTCACAAGGACAGTGGGGAACTCTTTCGGCGATGTTTGCTTATCCAGTAGCAGGGCACACTGGTAATGGAGCGAAAGTCACATTAAGTTCTTATTCGAGTGGTGATGCAAAATGGTATTTTGATGATGTTCCAGTGACAGCAGGAAAGCAATATCTTTTTTCAGATTGGTCAAATTCTAATGTTAGCTCAGCAATAACGGTGCGAGTGCATTTGGCAAGTGGGACTGATCAGTATATTGACCTTGGAACGATCAATGGTTCGAATACATGGCAGCAGTTTAGCAACGCATTTACTGCGCCAGTTGGTGCTGTTTCGGTGACTGTTTTTCATGTGATTGCTAAAACTGGCGCACTTACAGTTGATGATTATTCATTAACAGAGGTTGCCCCGATTGTTATTACTCCGACAACAAACTTAGTGCCAAATCCTTCATTTGAAACAGCAAGTGGAAATTTACCGATGAGCTGGCTGCAAGGACAGTGGGGAACTCTTTCGGCTGCGTTTGCATATCCAGTGACTGGACACACTGGCAAAGGAGCAAAAATCACAGTAAGTTCCTATACTAATGGAGATGCGAAATGGTATTTCTCGGAGATTCCTGTCACTGCGGGGGATTTGTATGTTTTTTCGGACTGGTCGAATAGCTCCGTTGGTACATCATTGACGGTGCAGTTTCACTTAGCAGATGGAACTTATCAATATCTTGGCCTTGGAAGTGTGGCCGGAACAAATGCGTGGAAACAGTTTAATACTTCTTTTGTTGCGCCAGTTGGTGCTACTTCTATGACAATTTTCCATGTGATAAAAAGTAAGGGAACGCTTATGGTTGATGATTATAGTCTGCTAGACAAGGGTGCTGCTCCAAAATTTTCTGAAGGAATGATTAGTTTTACTTTTGATGATGGGTATGAAAACATCTTTACTAGTGGTCTTCCGATTCTAGACAAGGCTGGTATCAAGAGCACGCAGGCCATAATAACAACGGGAACATTTACTGATCCGGATTACATGACTGCAGCCCAGGTGAAAACCATAGCAGCTAATGGTCATGAAATTGCATCTCACACCAGAACACATTCTGATCTCCTAATGCTAACTGCGGCGAAAGCAAAAACTGAAATTACCGGATCAAGAAGTGACCTGGCGACTCTCTTGGGCATTGCGCCAAACTCTTTTATGTATCCACTTGGTTCATATAATGATGCAATCGTTTCTCTTGTGAAAGGGGCTGGATATACGGGAGCAAGGACAACTGACACTGGATATAATACACCTTCATCTGATCCTTATACTCTGCGAAGTCAAGGTGTTAATAATGATGTTTCAATTAGCACGATTAAAAGTTGGATTTATACAGCTATTGCCAATAAGACATGGCTTATTCTTACGCTACATGAACAGGCCGTGCTTCCAAATATTCCAGCCAATTTATATAGTAATGATCCTGCGATTCTCCAACAAATTGTGGATTACGTGAAGCTAAAGAACATGAAAACGGTAACTTTTGGTCAAGGTGTTTCAATGCTGGCTAAATAAAAAATGTTCTAATAATGCCACCCGCTTAAGTTTGTTAAGATTATTTTTTGGGTGGCATTGTTGTTAAATTGTGGACATGAATTAATTGTATTAGCGACATAATATTTCTTTAACAACAGAATAATAATGGAGGAGAAATGAACAGGAATGAATCATTGGATCTGATGAGGTTTGATTTGAGCAAAATCATTGCTCACAACGTAATGAAAAAAAATCAAAATGAATCGAGAGTTTCAATTGGGAATGTGTCTGCAAATAGTCAATGCTTTTTCCCATTTGCTAGGCTGTTTTTTCTTACGATGATGTTCTCCGCTCTGTTGTTGACCAAAGTTTCTTGGGCAACTCAAGAAAATCTTATTGCAAATGCATCACTTGAAAAGGCAAAAGGGAATGTTCCTGCGCACTGGTCAAGGGGGCAATGGGGAGATCTTAAGGCAACGTTTGAATATCCTGTTGCTGGGCATGCCAGCAAAAGAGCCATGAAAATAAGTGTAAAGTCTTTTTCAAGTGGTGATGCAAAATGGTACTTTAAAGATATTCAGGTGAATCCTAAAAAAGAATACATCTTCTCAAATTGGTCAAAATCTTCTGTTAGTACTGAGGTTACTGTAAAATTTAATTTCATCAATGGTTCGAGTAAATATGTCTGGCTTGGAACGGTAATTGGAACAGGTGAATGGAAAGAGTTTAAGACGTCTTTTGCTGTTCCTGTTGGGGCTGTTTCTATGACTGTTTTGCACACTATTGGACAAAATGGTTTTCTGATTGTTGAAAATTATTCAATTCAAGAAGTTAGCCCGATTTCAAGATTCTCTGAGGGCATGGTTAGCTTTACTTTTGATGATGGATTCGCAAGTGCTTACAATAGTCTGCCAATTTTGGAAAGGGCAGGAATCAGAAGCACTCAGGCCATCATAACAGGATCACTAACTGGAGAAGGATATGTCAATCCTAGATACGTAACAAAAGAACAAGTGAAAGAGATTGCTAAACGAGGACATGAGATAGCTTCGCATTCAAGAAGTCACTTGTCTCTTGTAAAACTTACAGAAGTGCAGATGCAAGATGAAATTATTAGATCAAAGCAGGAGCTTGCAAATTTTGGGATAATTGCCACCTCTTTTATGTATCCATTTGGTACTTATAATGAGGAAATAGAAGCTACTTTAAAAAGAGCCGGATATGCTGGCGCGCGTTGTTCCAATCAGGGATACGCTACTCCTTTATCTGATCGATTTCACATCCTTAGTCAAAATGTAAACAGCAATACCTCTTTTAACACCATTAAGGAATGGATTGACAAAGCTGTGGCAGAAAAGTGGTGGGTCGTCTTGACGTTTCACAGGCAAGAAAAATCAACCGACAATATCTTTAGCAATGACCCAATCCTTCTTCAGCAAATTGTTGATTATGTTAAATTGAAAAAAGTAAAGACAGTAACTTTTGGTCAAGGTGTGGCAATGCTTAAAAGGTGATGAGATGTGATTTTTTCTCTTTGCGCATAAGGTGTCAGTTAATTTCAAAAATGCAAGAAAAGAAGGAGGTTCATGTGAAAAAAATTGATTTGACGAGTTGGCGGTGGTGGCTGGGATTAAAGGAGGAAAGGGTAATGAGCAAGCCAATAAATAATTATGGAATAACTGTTATTGTTCCAGCTTTCAATGAAGCCAACTCTATTGCTGACACAATCTTGAGCGTTCAAGCACAAACGGTTCAGCCTGACGAAATAATAATCATTGATGATTGTTCTAGCGATAGAACTAATGAAATAGCCTCATCCATGGGGGTAACAGTTGTGAGGACTGAGGTTAATCAAGGCGCAAAAGCAACGGCGCAGAAATATGCCCTAGATCGTGGTCTTGTTAAGACTGAATTGTTTATCACGATTGACGCAGACACATTACTTGCGCCTGATGCTATTGAGCGAACAATTCCATATTTCAATGATCCCTTGACTGCTTCGGTGTGTGGTTATGTTATCCCCGCGAGAATTGAATCGATATGGGAAAGGGGAAGATTTATCGAGTATGTTTTCAGTATTTCGCTTTTTAAGATGGCGCAAAATCATCTTGGGTCGGTTGTGATTTCATCCGGATGTTTTACTGTTTTCAGAACTGATTTGGTTTTAAAAATGGGAGGATTCAACACGCTGACCATGGCGGAAGATATGTACCTGACGTGGCAACTTTCTATGGCCGGATATCGTATTTATTGTGATAACAAAGCATTTTGTTATCCGTTTGATCCTCCTACTTTCAAGATTTTTGTTGCGCAGCTTGATCGGTGGTATCGCAGTTTTTTTCAAAATTTAGCTATTCACTGGAGTGATTTGCTCAAGTAT
Source organism: uncultured bacterium (assembly GCA_903824515.1). Taxonomy (GTDB): domain Bacteria; phylum Patescibacteriota; class Minisyncoccia; order Moranbacterales; family GWC2-37-73; genus CAIPMZ01. The sequence continues at coordinate 16,455 of CAIJXA010000045.1, read as the reverse complement.
GATCGGAAGTTGGCTGCTTTTACATTTGGTTACTTGCTGGATGGTTCCATGTTCGCAATTGGTCTTATGTGGGGACTGTTGTATTCAATAGTGAACATTCCGTATGTATCTCTCATAATGACGCTTATGTTGGACACGGCAATTGTTTCAACTGTTTGCATAATTGAGGGAATCAGGATTGGGAGACTTCATCAGGTATTATTATGTTTACCAGCTTATCAGATAACCCGTCTTGTGGGCATGTTTGTTTTTTGGCGATCAATGTGGAAAGAGTGGATAGTGGGAGATAGGCTAAAACTTTGGGTCAAAGGTCACTGATTTAGGAAGAAAGCACTAGGTCAATGGTAATTAAAAAACGAAAAGGAGAAATGTGATGAAAAAAAGTTTTATGACGCTAGCTATTACTCTTGGAATGAGCGGTTGTGCTTTTGGTCTGTCGGCAAATGCGGCAGAATTTCCAAGTGGTTATCCTTTCAATTTTTGGAGTGATGCCCGTGTCGGTGAGGGTAAATCTGTCGTTACTGGTCGTTTTGAGCAAGGCATTGAGATGGCTGAAATCAATGGTTGGAAATTTATTCCATTTGCCGCAGCTGGGGCAAATTATGGTTCCAATAAGAATGAGTATTGGAACAATGAATTCATTCCAGAGTTTGGAGTGAAGGTGACTCATGGAATTTTAATGCCGGTGCAAGATGGTTGGGGAAACTTAAGTGTTGGGCTGCGCCTGAGAAGAGATGTTTATTTTGGAGACGAAAATGCTGGCAAGAACTTTTCAAACAAGGAAATGTTTATTCAGCTTGGTTTCGGTGGGGATTGGAAAAGCAACGATAAATAAGAAGGAGGTTAATGTGGTTGGAATTGGTGGTGGATTTATGGCACTTCTACATCTCGTACTCAAACGCCCAATTGTTGGGGTTTTGGGTGTTACCATGGTAGTGGTGTCGGAACTTAATGACTACCCAGTAGCCTATAACATTACAAAGGATTTTACCTACGTCAGTTGTGCAATTGAAGATGCTCAAAAAGAAGCTGGTAAATTTTTTCAAAGCAAGGTTATTCTGACAGATAATCGACGAAACAGTATTTATAAGAAAAAAAGGCAACTGCTAACAAAAAATCAAATAGCAATTGCAGCTCAAACGCAAATGCGGCAAATGCAATCCGAAGCGCAAATCCCGTTAGGATTTCGTTGACAAGCAATTAGTTGTAAGAAAGAGTAGAGCAATCCTGAGGGAAAAATTTTCCTCAGGATTGCTTTCTTATTGTGACAGATATTTTATTGGTCATGATTTGTGTATATTGTGTATTTAAAGTTATGCACAGCGTATAATGTTTTTTCCATGGGTTGCGAAGTATTAAGGGAATTAAGAATGGTACAATGGCTGCTGGAAGCCATTTTATGTTATACACAACCTTTTACCACGCTTGTGTATATTGTGTGCATAACTATGCTATTGATACACAATTGCAAAGGTTGTACAATGGGAAAATGTCACAAGAAAAAATAAAAAATTTAACCCAAAAACAAAAAAAGATTTTCGATTATATTTCTGATTGTCTCAAGAAAGACAAGCTCTCTCCAACAATTTCACAGTTGGCAAAATTCATGGGTGTTTCATCGCTGAGGACGGTGACCCAATATCTGGAAAGCTTAGAACGAAAGGGCCTCATTGTGCGAGCTCATCACCAAAACCGTGGAATTCGTTTGGCAACTTATGATGACGTGATGACTTCAACGGTGATTTTGCCGGTGATCAGCAGTGCGGGCTGTGATAATATGCAGGTTTTTGCCGAGCAATCTTTTGATGAGTTTGTCACCTTGGATTGCGACTTCATCCATGGCAAAAATCCCGAGCAGGTTTTTGTTTTTAGGGCGGTTGGCGACTCCATGTGCGATGCCGGAATCGAAACGGGCGATTTGGTGATTACGGAAAAAACTTCGGAAGTTTTCAGCAAAGATAAGGTCGTAGCGGTGATTGACGGAATGGCCCTGATCAAACAAATCAATTTTTCTCCTAATGCGGTGGTTTTGCAACCGATGTCCCAAGACCCACAATATCGTCCGATTATTATGAAAAAAGATTTCCAGGTTTTTGGAAAGGTTATTGATGTTATTAAAAATTTTAGCGGAGGAGACGAATTGGTTTATGAAGATTTGTAGGAAGTATTTTGTATTACTTATAATTTATATGATTATTTGTCTAAAAATATGATTATTGAACCAATTAGGAAAAGAAGAAGCTCTCGAACCTATAAAAGCGATCCGATTTCTGATGAATTTATAAATGAGATTATTAAGGCTGGACAATTTGCGCCAAGCGCCATGGGGAGGTGTGCGGTGGAGTTTGTTGTCATTCGAGATCAAAAAGTCAAGGATGCAATTTTTGCGGTTATTGATCAGGACTATATCAAAACAGCCCCCGTGCTCATTGCTCCTGTGGCAACTGACAAATCAGTCTTGCCAGTGCAGGATCTTTCGATTGTTTCAGAACACATTTTCCTTCAAGCCACGCAGCTTGGACTTGGCAGTGTTTGGAAAAATCTCAATGAGCAATGGGAGGAAAAAGTTAAAGAAATTCTCAATATTCCTTCAAATTTTCGGATGATTAACATTATTCCAATCGGTTTTCCTGCTGAGGAAAAACCAGAGCATGGCGACGAAGAATTTAAGGTTGAAAAAATTCATCAGGAAAAGTGGTAGAAATTTTAATAATATAATTTTTTTTTAGAAAATAAATTAGATGACTGAAGAAAATTTTGAGAGAAGTTTAGAAATCAAGGCATCGCAGGCGGGAAATATTGCTGGTTTGGTTGGCGCTTGGTGGAAAGAGATTTCCAAGCAGGCGCAGTCGCCGGCAACTCCAGGCAAGCTTTATGCTATTGGAAATTATTTGGTCCAACTTGTGAAAAATTCACTTAGCGACGGGAAAAGTGATGGAAAGGTGACGGCAATTTTTGATGGCGAAAAAGTGAAAATTGTGATTGATGATCTTGGCAGTGGCGAAAAAGAAATCAACTTGAACGTGAAAGGCGATTACGGAATGAAAGAATCAATTGAATATTTTGATGTTTTCACGGTTGAATCAAAAGGCCGAAAATATGAAAAGAACTTTCGAAACATTGTTGAAGAAACTGATGACAGCGATCTTTATGTTGGTTCAAAACTGACCATCGTTAAATATCACGTCACTCCGGTTGACGAAGAAGAAGAGACTTATCATTCAAACAGAAATTTTGGAGAGAGGATGTAGGTTGGAATAAAGGGGGGCTGAGGTGTAATAATACATGCGAGTAATTTTTTAATTATCAAAAAATGATATGCAAAAATATTGTCAGGCATGTGGAATGCCCTTGGTCAAAAAAGAAGATTTTGCTGGTGCAAATAAAGATTCAGGGTTTTGTCTTTATTGTGTGGGCGAAGATGGAAATGTGAAATCTTGCGAAGAAATCTTTGAAGGTGGTGTCCAATATTTCATGAGCAAAATTGGAAACAATCGTCAATTGGCGGAGAAAATTACCAGAAAAAATATGAGCCAGCAACCGCATTGGCAAGGAAAAGACTGCGAAATTCTAAAAGGGGAAATGGCAACTGATGAAGAATTTGCAGAAGTGATGAAAAAAATGAGTTAACATTTGAGATTTATAAATTAATCCAATAAGTTGTTTAATCCATAACCATATGGAAAAAATCAAAATCGAGCAACATGGGTTCACGGCGTTCTCGTGGTTTGCAGGTTGGCTGTTTACAATCGGTTTTCTGCATCTTTCTTTCTGGGAAGGGGTGCTGGCGATTGCAGTTTGGCCTTATTTCATTGGGGTTGCTGTGAGCGGCTTTGTGAGCTAAGCTTGCATTTAAAGATTAGTATAGAATAAATAATAGTTGCGTGTTGATGAAGAATACGATGCGAATTTTTTTTGAGTTGTCATTCTTGGGTTTTTTATTTAAATATACTTTATGATTGGATTTTTCGATTCTGGCTTTGGAGGTTTGACCATTTTGAAAGAGGTGGAAAAAATCTTGCCTGATTACTCATATATCTATCTTGGTGATAACGCACGGACTCCGTATGGCAATCTTTCGCAAGAAAAAATTTATCAATATACTCATCAGGGTGTTGACGAACTGTTTCGGCGAGGTGCTAATCTTGTCGTTTTAGCTTGCAATACTTCTTCAACTATGGCCTTGAAAAGATTGCAACAGGAATATCTTCCGGGGAATCATCCTGACAAGAAAATTCTGGGAATCATTATTCCGACTGCTGAAGAAATGATTAGAGCGAAAAACATTGGTGTTTTTGCAACACAGGCTACTGTTTCTTCTTGTGTCTATCGAGCTGAAATTGCAAAATTTAATCCAAGGGCTAATGTTTTTCAACAAGCCTGCCCGGCTCTTGTTCCTATCATTGAGGTTGGGAATTTTGCTCAACTCGAAAGTGTGGTTCAAAGGTATGTCGAAGAACTTTTTGAAAAAAGTGCTGAAATTGACACAATCATACTTGGTTGCACGCATTATGGAATAATTGAGAATATTTTCCGTATGTACATTCCCGATAAAATCAAAATAGTTTTACAAGGGGAAATTGTTACGGATAAATTAAGGAAATATCTAAATAATCATCCCGAATTTAGGGATAGGTTAAAAAGAGCCAAAAAGAAAATATTTTTGACAACGGGAAATTCACCCCACATTCAGCAATTGGCGGAATTATTTTATGGTGAAAAAATCGATTTGGAAGTTGTGAAATTATAATTAATGGATATTTCGCTTAGCCTAAGTGCTACACTTATTTGCGACCGTCTCGAAAGTGTAGTAATATTATTTTACAAATAAAAATTTTTTGGGATAGTTATTTTATGGCAAGTGACATATTTCTAAAAAGGATTACCAATAGTATTATTAAGAACTCTCCTAAAACGGGGAGTTTTATCCTTGCTGTTCTTTGGGATTTGGGAAACGCGACAGCCGAATCATTTTTTTCTCCAAAGTATAGCTTTACAAAGCCAACACGGGCATTGTTTGGATTGGATGACGAGAAGTTTCAAAAGCTGAATATTAAACAAGGGACTATTCGGCAGAATTTGCGTCGCTTAAGATTGCAAGGAATCGTTAAAAATACTGGGTCTGGCTTTTCGCTAACCACAAAAGGTAAAGAGGTTATTGAGAAAATTATCAGGAGAAAAAAATTTTTGAAAAAAAAGTGGGATGGTCAATATAGATTGGTGATTTTTGATATCCCTGAAAAAAAGAGAAATGCGAGAAATTGGCTCAGAAGTGAACTTTATATGTTGGAATATTCTCAACTTCAGTTGAGTGTATTTATCGGTAAGAAGCAGTTACCCGAAGATATCATTGAAAAAATCCAGCTTCATAAAATAACCGGATATGTTAATTATCTTTTAGTGAAAAATGTTTATGACAAAAAACGTATTAAATGAATTTGTGATATTTAAAATATATTAGCAAAAAAATATTGAAATTATGGCGTTACAAAACTTTGCGACCGTCTTGAAAGTGTATTGTATTATTTTTGTTTGATTAGGGGGGGGGATTGTTGTGGGCGGATTGCTTGGTGAGATTTTTGGATTGGGATGTTGATTATTATTGCGAATATGATTGAAATTGAAAAAAAATTTAAATTAAATCAGGAGGAAAAAGAAAGACTACTGATTGGGGCTGATTTTTTGGGTGAAAAAATTTTCACGGATGTTTATTTTGACACTGCTGATTTTACGCTGACCAAAAATGACATTTGGCTGAGAAGGAGGGGGAATAGCCTTGAACTTAAGCTTCCGATTTATCAAGCTGAAAAAAAGGAAGCTACGCAATATCAGGAAATCACGGGTGAGGAAAAAATTAGAGAGATTTTTGCAGTTGCGCCGGTTTTGGATTTTGAAAATGATATCAAGGTTTTTGGGTACGAAGCTTTTTGCAAGTTAAAGACAGTTAGAAAGGAACATCTGAAGAGTGGCTTCATAATTGATTTTGACAAAACCACTTCTGACATTCAGGGCGAGCAAGATTTCAATTATCAAATTGTAGAAATAGAATTGCTGGTTGAAAATATAAATGAAATTTTATCGGCAAATAAGAAAATCGAAAAATTTGCAAAGATAAACAATCTTAAATTTGAAAGAATACGTGGAAAAGTTGCTGAATATCTTTCTCAAAAAAGACCAAAACATTTTAAAGCTTTGGTGGAAGCAGGTGTGGTGGAGGTGGCTTCTCGGGCGTAGGTGGTAGCGGGCAAAATTGAAATTGTGTTTTTTGGTTATTTTTAAGGCTCAAGAATCAATGGATTCAAGAGCCTTAAGCGAAATGTTTCATGGTGGTTTTTTTAGGATGGAAGCTTTTGGAACTTCTTAACGATTTTTTCTCCAGCATTGAAAACAAAATCTCCATTATCTTGAAATATGATTATCTCAAGAGCGCCAATCAGGAGCATGGGGATGATTATGAGCCAGAAGATTATTCCCGGCGCAACTTGATTTTGTGTACCGCTGGTAATGTTTTGCGTGGAATTCAGCATAAGACCTCCATTGAGGTTGAATTTGAGAAAAACTATGGCTATTCTTTCCTACTTTCTTTATAAGCCGAAAAGTTCAGAAGGTCAAGAAATGGCGGCTCTATACTAAACAGGGTGGTGGATAAGTTTAATTTTTTTTCAATAAAGCAGTATTTAGCTATTCCACACTATGACTAATGTTATTGTCATCCTGAGCGAAGCAGAATTGCGATAGCAATGATGCGTAGTCGAAGGATCTGAGCCCGTATTTACTCCTTTTAGCACTAAAACTCAGATTCTTCGACTTCGCTACGCTACGCTCGCAATAACAAAAACCACCACACGTTTTGACAAAGAGCCGAAATTGGCCGAGCCTGGGAATTTGGAATTAGGTGGTAGTCGGATATTTGGTGGATAATAAAGGGGGTATTAATACCCTCGGGGGCAAGCCCCATACCCTACGGGTTCACGAGACAAGCCTCGTAGGTAAGATATCTTTTACTGCCTCCATTGAATCGGTCCCAATACACATCGGGACTCTCACTTCGCTAGATAATAAATTATACTAAATTAACCCAGGCCATATTGGCTTGATGTTTATAAATCAAGATTTAGAAATTTATTGGAAATTGATTATTGGGATTTAAGATTTTTGTTTGTATTCTTGTCGCGCTATAACAGTGGCGTAAATTTCCTTGGCTCCGGCAGCCTTGAGGATGCGAGCACATTCAAAAATTGTTGAACCGGTTGTGGCAATGTCATCAACAAGCAGAATTCTTTTATTTTCTATTGCTGAAACATCTGAAACTGTAAAGGCATTTGAAATATTCAAATTGCGATCATGATGACTGCGAAGACTCATTTGTGGTAATGTGTAACGATTGCGGACAAGTGCGGTAGTGCATATCGTCAGGGGTGAATCCGGCAAGAGATTTTCTGCTACGTCTTTTGCGAGCAGCGTTGATTGATTGAATCCTCGCCAGCGAAGTCTTCTGGGGTGAAGTGGGATTGGAATTATAAGCTCAGGCAGGGGCAACTCATAGCTTTGAATGGCTCTGACGATTAAAGTTGCAAGAGGTTTGGACAATTCTTTGATAAAGCGATATTTGAAAAGGTGGACGGCTTTTGAGATAATCGGGTCTTGATAACTTGCCGCAACCAGAATTCCACTTAGGGCTGATTTTTTCTTGCAAGCAAAACAGGCTTGGCCATCCGGTGTTATTATTTTTTCGCAGAGCGGACAAAATTGTTGGTCACGGAGTTTGATTTTTTTGCTGCAAACCTCGCAAAGCCAATAATTTTCAACTCCGCAAACGATGCAATTAATAGGAAAAATGGTATCAAGGAATAAGCTGTTAAGGTTTTGTAAAAAAATGGCAATCTTTATCCACAGTGGAGTTATTTTCATTATTGTTGATTTTTAAAATGTATGTTATGATTTCTGTAATTGCTATGACTTAGCGTAACATAAAAACAAATATGCTTGAATTATTTAAAACAAATAAAAACCATTTTATTGGCGTTGATTTCGGAACATCTTCTATTAAGGTGGTGGAACTTTCGTATACTGATCAACAAACTCATTTGGAAAATTACGGGTTTGTTGATTTGAATTTGCCTAGCCATGACAACAGTATTAAACCAGCTTCACTCGAGCAAGCTTTGAATGATTCCTTGAAAAAACTTATAATTAAAATGAATGCCAGGCCTGCCGCAACCTATGTTTCTATTCCTGGTTTTAGTGGACTGGTGACAATTATTGAATTGCCGGATATGCCCGATGATGAATTGACGAAAGCGATTCAATTTGAGGCGCACAAATATATTCCTAGCGCTCTTGATGAGGTTGCCATGAGTTGGGAGGTCATTGAAAGAAAAACTAACGCTCCAAAGCTTCAAGAGCAGGAAAGCATGATGTCTAAACTAAAATTCAAGAGTGAGTCAAAAAACAAAACCACTGGAAAAATTAAAGTTTTGCTTGTTGCTGCTCCAAAAAAGGATATCGAACATTGCGATAGATTAGTTTCTGGGTCTGGATTAGAAGTCAGTGCCATTGAGCTGGAAACTTTTTCAATTGCTCGCTCCCTAGTTGGTGATAGTACGGGAACCTTTTTGATCGTAGATGTCGGCTCTAGAGCAACCAATATAATTTTAGTTGAAAAAGGTGTTATTCAGGTTAACAGAAATATCGATGCCGGAGGAGATGAAATCACTTCAGCTATTGCTGATGGTATGAATATTTCACGTGCAAGGGCTGATGTGTTCAAAAAAGGAGAAAAAGATATGCTCAACGGTAATGAAAACGCCATAATTATTCCGGTGCTTGATTTGATTGTGGGAGAGCTGAGAAGAATCATTGCTGCCTATAAGGAAAAAAATAATAATTCAGTTATTGAAGCCCTGATTATTTCAGGCGGTACTTCAAAGATGAAGGGGATTGAGGAATTTTTTAATCGTTCCCTGGGCGAAAAAATTCAAATAGGAAATCCATGGCGGAGTATTGTTGTTAAGGCTGAAGTTGCTCCTTTTGTCAAAGAGATAGGCTCATCCTTTTCAGTTGCTCTTGGTTTGGCAATGCGCGGAATTGATGATTATAAAAGAAAATAGGATACTATTAACGCTTGATCGGTCTACTTAGAGAAGATATCCATCATATGAGATGATAAAAATTAAAACTATAAATCACTAATATACACGAATCCTATCGCTAATTATCGCTAATCGTATGCATTTTTGATCCTGCATGAATTGGAAATGCAAAAAATTAGAAATTATCTGAGACAAATTAGAATCGATTCGGGATTTATTTACAATCATGACTACAATTAATCTTCATCAAGACCAACAACGGGAAGAGATGCTCAATAATTCGAGCAAATTGAATTTTAGCATCGTTGTTTTTGTGCTGGTTTTCTCAATAATAGTTGTTTCGTATGTGGGGTTGAAAATTGGAATTTCCATAATTAGCAAGAAAGACCTTGCACTGCAGGATCAAATAAAAATAACAACAGAAGAGTCACTTAATGGAAACAAGCGTATTGACGATGTCATTGATTTGCAGGCGAGGTTAGCAGAAATAGGAGCTAATCTAGAAACAAAAAAAGTGGTGGATGTCAATAGTATACTAGATAAGGTCGCAAAAAATGTCATACCTGGAATTTTCTTTTCCTCTTATACGGATACTGACAAGAAAATTTTGATAACAATGAGAGCATCAAACTTCGATAGTGTTTCAAAGCAAGTTTATAATTTCAAGCAGGTAGCTGACTTTGCCATGGTTGAGGTGAGAAGTCTGGATAGGGATGCTAAAGGTATAAAATGTGATGTCGAGATTAACATCAAATAATAAGTTTTTAACAAATAAGCCCCGTTGTCTTTGTTTAAGTTAACAAGATAGGGGTAAAACAAAAAAATGAGGTTGAAATATTTATTTTTTCCTGTGATTCTGATCATTGCTGTGGCTGTTTTTTTTGGTTACATAAATCCATTGATTGACACATTTAAATCCGCAAATAATGACTACAATGCGAGTCAGCAGCAACTTTTGGTTATTCAGACTAAAAAAAATGCCCTGGAGTCACTGGGCAGTACGATTGCTGACGGAAAAGGTGACAGCGCTTTGGTATATGAATATCTTCCTAAGGATAAGGTTGAAGAAAAAATTATTGGGGAAGTAAATTATGCTGCTGCTAATTCTGACGTATTTTTGAATAACATCGGAATTGTTGATGCCCCGGTTGTCGCCACTGTTGGCCTGGATCAGACTCCTAAGGCCAAACCCGTCGAGGTTATCAGAAACATTCAAGCAACAATTATGGTTGAAGGCGATTATGACAAATTAAAAACATTTATTAATGGAATTCAGCATATTCAGCTTTATAATTCAATCAAGTCGCTAAATATTGCTACTATTGAAAAGGCCACCAATAACACCGATCCTTCAGTGGTGGCAGTTTCAAGTGCCACGACGATTGCAGTTAAGCTGATTGTGGACTTCGGATATTTGAAACAGAATAAAATAGACGACAAAAAATTAACCAGTTTCAAACCAGATATTGACAATCAAACAATCCAAAATTTAAAAGCATATATTCAAGGAAGTGTCCCAAAAATTAATACCGCTGGCTTGAATATTGGCAGCAATAATCCCTTTCTTCCTTAACTTGAGCTTGTTTTGATGATTGCGTAATTGTTTTTCTATTTACTTAATTATATTTACATTGATGAATGCACTAACTGACGATGACAAAAAAAGTTCGTTGCCGGCGGATCAAAAAGTGGAAGAACTTAATGACGATGAAATTATCGCTAAAGAGGCAAAAGCATTAAACATGCCCTATCTGAGCAAAAGCGTTCCGGTCTTTATTGATGTACTTAATGTGATTCCAGAGGATGTTGCTAGAGCAAATCAAATAGTTGCATTTGAAAAAAAAGATAATCTTGTCAAAGCCGGCATAGTTGATCCGCACAATATTAATGCCCTTAATGTTCTGCGTTTTATTTCTGAAAAAACCCAATTGAAATTTGAAGTTTATTTGATTTCAAGTAAACTTTTTCAAGATTTGGTTACTCAATATGGAGGAGGAACCAAGAAAGCAATCGAGGAGGCAGTTGATTCCCTGAGAGAGGATGCTGCAGAGGAAGAAGGTCATGGAAACTTTGCGATGGATGATGGCTCTCGAAGCGACAGTAATGTTCAATCGGCGCCGGTAACAAAGCTTCTAAGCGTCATCATTCGCCATGCGATTGATGGAAAAGCTAGTGATATTCACATTGAGCCGATTGGTAAAGAATATCGTGTGCGATTTAGGGTGGATGGTCTGCTCTATGCATCACTTTCGGTTCCCAAGGAAGTTGGAAAGGCAGTCGTATCCAGGATTAAAATTCTCGCTAATTTGAAAATTGATGAAAAAAGAAAACCGCAGGACGGTCGTTTTAATGTGGTAGAAAATGGTCACCCAATTGATTTTCGCGTTTCGACTTTGCCGATAATGGATGGCGAAAAACTTGTTATGCGAATTTTGGACAGGGATAATAAGTTGGCCAGTCTTGAAAACATGGGAATCATAGGTCAGGGAGGTGATATTTTGATTAGGAATATTGACGAGCCGTTCGGAATTATTTTAATAACAGGTCCGACAGGCAGTGGAAAATCGACAACGCTGTATTCTTGTTTGGAGCTTTTGAATAAGGAAGAAAGAAACATCATTACGCTTGAAGATCCGGTTGAGTATTCCATTGATGGCGTGAATCAAAGTCAAATAAATCCAGAAATTGGCTATACTTTTGCCAGTGGCCTCAGGTCAATATTGCGTCAAGATCCAAATATCATAATGGTAGGTGAAATTCGTGATAATGAAACCGCAGAGCTGACTATTCATGCTGCTCTAACTGGTCATTTAGTGCTTTCAACTTTGCACACCAATAGTTCAATTGGGGCTATCCCCCGACTTGTGGACATGAGCATCGAGGCTTTTTTGCTGGCATCTTCTTTGCGAGTCGTTGCTGCGCAACGTTTAGTGCGGAAAATTTGTGAAAAATGCAAACACGAGGTTGAAGTTTCACCAAAATTGCAAAGATATATGCTTGCAGAAATTGAAGGTGTTTCAAATGAGGATATGGCTAAATATGGATTTGACATAAAAAAGAAAATTTCAATTTTTGAGGGCAGTGGTTGCGGGGAGTGCGGAAAAACCGGATATAAGGGAAGAACCGCCATATTTGAAGCGCTGGAAATTGATGTTAATATTAAGGATATAATCTCGGAGCACAATGGCAATGAACAAGCCATTAAAGATTATGCAAAAACCAAGGGAATGATAACGATTAAGCAGGATGGAATTTTGAAAGTCCTCACCGGAAGAACAACTCTTTCCGAGGTTGAGCGAGTGACTGAGGGTAGTAGAAGTGTTGGTGGCGATGTGGACGAAGCATAAGGGAAAGGCAATCTCTATTGAAGTTTGAATTGGTGTTGTGATTTTGGGACCAGTTTCGATTTGGCGCTCGAATCTGTTCAGATTATTAGCTAGTGAAAAATCGTTCGTCTGGGGTATTGATTCCATTTCTTTTCAACTTTATTATTTAGCGAAGCGAGAGTCCCGATGTGTATCGGGACCGATTCAAAGGAGGCAGCAAAAGGTGATTTGCCTACGAGGCTTGACACGTCGCTCACGAGTGACATGTTTTGCCTCGTGAGCCCATAGGGTACGGGGCTTGCTCCCGGGAGTATTTATTCAAGAGGCGAAAGTTGAAAAAAAATGAGTGGTGTGAGTTTAATTATTTAGTAGCCTAAAATCAATATGAATGAAAAAAAGATTTTAATTGTGGAGGATGATGCATTTATTCGGGATATTTATCAAACAAAATTTAATCAAGAAGGATTTGAAGTTGCTATGGCTGAAGATGGCATATTTGCGCTTGAAAAGATGGAACAATTTATTCCGGATATTATTCTGCTTGATGTGCTGATGCCTTATATGGATGGAGTAGAAGTTTTGAAGAAAATAAAGGAAAATGCAAAATTGAAGAATATTCCAATAATCATGCTTACAAATATTTCTGAAAAAGAAAAAGTGGATATGGCCTCAGAAAATGGTGCGGATGGTTATTTGATTAAATCACATTTTACGCCTTCGGAAGTTGTGCAAAAAGTTAAAGTTTTGCTGAAAATGTAAAGTTTGTTATAATGTAAAAATACTTTCATAAAATAAAAATAAAAAAATGCCAACGTTAAATAGTGAACAAAGAATAAAAAACCTGCTACGTTTGGTTGCTCAGCAAAATGCTTCTGATCTGCATTTGGTCGTGGGCCGTTATCCAACCGTTCGCCTTGATGGAAAACTATATCCTCTCACGCAAGAGGCTGTTTTGTCAGCCGAGGATACCAAGATGCTCAGTGACGGCTTGATGACAGAGGAAAATAAAAAAAGACTCATCGCTGATGGCCAAGTTGATTTTTCATATAATTTTGAGGAAAAGGCCAGGTTTCGAACTAATGTTTTTTATCAAAAAGGTAATGTTAGTGTGGCAATGCGTTTGGTTTCTGGGCGTATTAGAACGCTGGAAGAGCTGAATTTGCCACCCGCCCTTTATGAGTTTACCCATAAAATGCAAGGTTTGTTGCTCGTGACTGGACCAGTTGGTCATGGAAAATCAACCACACTTTCAGCACTTATTGATTTTATTAATCACAATCAAGATAAACACATCATCACAATTGAAGATCCAATTGAATATATTTATGAGCAAGATCGTTGCATTATCAATCAACGTGAAATTGGCAAGGATACAAAATCATTTCAAGACGGTCTTCGAAGTGTTTTCCGAGAAGATGCTAATGTGGTGCTGATTGGAGAATTGCGAGATTTGGAAACTATTACCACGGCCATGACTGCAGCGGAAACCGGGCATTTGATTTTGGCAACAATCCATACGAATGACACCTCTCAAACAATTGACCGAATCATTGATGTTTTTCCGGCTCATCAACAAAACCAAATCAGATCGCAACTGGCAAGTGTGCTTCTAGGGGTTGTTTCTCAGCGACTGCTGGCGAAGGTTGGAGGAGGACGCATCCCAGCTCTGGAAATTATGATCAACAATCATGCGGTTGAAAACTTGATTAGAGAGAATAAGACATATCAGATTGATTCTGTTATTGAAACAAGTTTGCGCGATGGAATGATTTCGCTGGACAAATCTTTGGCTGATTTGGTGCAGCGCGGTTTAATAGTGGTTGACGATGCTCTTTTGTATTCCAGTAACCGGGAATATTTGCAGATGCTGATTGGTGGGAGGAGTGAATAGCTCGGCAATGTGTTAATATTAATCAATGAAACTAAAAAGTAATTAAATATCTTAATCCTATGAAATTTTCTTTTCAAGCTAAGAGTTCTCTTGGGGATCTGAGAGAAGGGCAAATTGAAGCAGTCAGTAGAGATGCGGCTGCAACGATGCTCCAAGCCAAGGGCTTGGTGCCTATTTCGATTGAACAAGAAAAGAAAGTCCCAGAAGTCATTAAAGATCTGCAGCATCTTTGGGAGGGCATAAATTTGCGCGAGGTGGCTGTTTTTTATCGGCAAATGTCAACCTTGATTGAAGCAAAGGTTGCAATTATATATTCCATGCGAGCGGTTGCTGACCAAACGGAAAATACTTATTTGCGGACAGTGATTTGGGATATGGTGGATGATTTGGAGGACGGAATGCCACTCTCTGAATCAATGTCAAAACACCCGGATGTTTTTGAATCTTTGGCGGTAAGTATGGTTCAGGCTGGCGAAATCTCGGGAAATCTGGAACGCTCAATTTCATTTTTGGCTGAAAATGCAGAAAAGAATTATGATCTTACTTCAAAAATCAGAAGCGCACTTTTTTATCCGACCTTTGTTTTGTCAGCTGCGGTAATAATTGGTTTTGTAGTTTCGACATTGGTTTTGCCGAAATTGACGGCAGTGTTTAAAGATATGGGCGTTGAAGTTCCCTGGTACACGCGAGCGCTGATGTCTTTCGGTGATTTCATGAGTCAATATTGGTGGGCAGCGCTACTTTTTTTAATTGCGCTGATTAGTGGGACTATTTACTATTTGCGAAGTGAAGATGGAAAAAGAGAATGGGATGTTGTCAAAATGAAAATTCCTATTGTTGGAAATGTGTTTAAATTTGTGTATTTGGCTCGTTTTTCTGAGAATTTGGCAGTGCTTTTGGCTGGCGGCATTCCAATAGTCAGAGCTCTCACAATCATCAGTAGCGTTGTCAATAGCACGGCCTATGAGAGTGTGATTTTGCGGGCAGCTGATGAAGTGAAAAAAGGTGGAACGATGAGTAGCGTTTTTGCTCGATCTTCGCATTTCCCACCAATTGTTCCACAGATGATCAAGATTGGGGAAGATTCTGGAAAAATAAGTGAGGTCTTGAATCACATTGCAGTTTTTTATGGAAAAGAAACTGATAATATTACGCGTAATCTTTCAACCATGCTTGAACCTATTTTGATATCACTGCTGGGAATTGGTGTTGCAATTTTGGTTTTTGCAATTTTGATTCCAATTTATAATCTGTCCTCAATGATGTAGCAGAGGCTTGTTTGAATGGTGAAAAATTAATTTAAAAAATATTATTTGAATTTAGAAACTATTGTGCTATAATAATATCATGAAAAAAGAAAATAAAATTAAAACTAAAAATAATATCCCCGGCTTTGATGAAAAGGGCTTTACCTTGATTGAACTTATGATTACGGTTGCGATTATTGGAATTTTAGCTGGGACGGTCTTGGTCAGTACTCAGGGCAGTATGGAGAAATCAAGAAAGGCTTCCGCAATCACAACTGCTTCAAGTGTCTTGCCTGAATTGGTTGCTTGTCAAGATGATGGCGGTTTCGCGAAGAACGCTGCGCCAGTCGCAACAAATCCTGTTTGTTGCACCGCTGTTGCTTGCGGTGCTGCTTTCGCAGGGCATACAGTGACTTGGCCGGATGTAACCACTAAAACAGGTTGGGCCTATGGGGCAACTTCCGGAGCGCTATCTACGAGTAATTATGTGTACACCTTAACAAAAACAATATCTGGAGTTGTTAATACGATAACTTGTAGCTACGCAACAAATGATTGTAACTAGGTGCTGGATTTTAGATTTTCACATTCATTTTACAGTATAAAAATAAGAAGTTTGAATATTGTGTTTAAAATAAAAAGGTCGATATGCGTAGAAAGAAAGTAGATTATGTTTGAAATCAGATTGCTTATCAGAATAAGAATACCAAAAGAGTGTTTGATTTTTTGACTGATTGGCAATTATAATTTTTTAAATAAATAATTAATAAATAATATGAAAAACATGAAAAAAGGTTTCACCTTGATTGAACTTTTAATTGTTATTGCAATCATTGGAATTTTGGCGGGAATTATTCTCGTGAGCACCAGTAGTGCGCGAACAAAAGCCGCTATGGCTT
>CAIJXA010000044.1 GCA_903824515.1 uncultured bacterium | reverse complement strand
GAACCGTTGACTCAGGTTGGTGGTTACAACGCAGTTCATACGACGTCTTTTGCAAGCAGTCCGATGTATTTCGGAGGCACAAATGGAACCTCACGTTTTTTCCAGGGGGCACTCGACCAAGTCCGCATTTACAACTACGCCCGTACCCCGGCCCAGGTGGCGTGGGACTACGACCGCGGCGGGCCGATGGCCTGGTGGAAGATGGACGAGTGTCAGGGCGGGACGATTCATGATTCGTCCGGCAACGGGATCAGCGGCACATTGACGGTCGGTTCTGGCGGCACGCAAACGGCTGTCGGAACCTGCACCACCGCTTCGAGCGCCTGGGGCAACGGCGCCACCGGGAAATTCAACTCGAGTCTGAATTTCGACGGGACGGACGATGCGATCACGACCTCGTCAAACATCCCCGGCATCGATTCCAAGACCGTCACCGTATCGATGTGGTTCAAGACCCCGACCGTCAGTTCGTACGTCAACAAGATGTTGTTCGAATTGGCGGGCGACATAACCAGTCATGATGCATTCGCTATCGGCTTTAATGACGATACGGGGGGAACGCCACCGACGATGGGCGGCATTGACCTCGCGATGCATTCTGCGGCGGGATATTCCGTCTATAGTTCCAACAATCGGTACGACGACAACGCTTGGCACCACTTGGTGGCGGTGTTTGATCGGACGCAGGCGACCGCCACCACTCAGAGCGCCCTCTATATTGACGGGTCCGTGTCGCCCATGACGAATGTGAATTATTCCGCAGTTCATACGACTCCGTTTGCGGCTAATCCTGCATATATCGCAGCCCGCGGTGGGTCACTCTATTATTTTAATGGTCAGCTCGACGATGTCCGCGTGTACAATTATGCTTTGACGCAGGATCAGATTAAACTGATCTTCAACGGCGGCGCCTCGCTGCGTTTCGGGAATTAGTGAAAAGGATTTTGAAAATATTTACGAAAATGTTGGCAGTTTAAAAAGTATTAAAATCTATGCTGAATTAGTGGTTCCTGTGTAAATATGAATAAATAACATGGCATTTGATATATGCAGTCAAATACCATGAGTTTTTTGTCAGTCGAAAATGCTATATTCCTATTGCAGGTATTTTTAAAATAGTGTATTATTCCGAATGTAAATATAAGCTAATAAAATACTAATAAAAAATATGGAATTCAAGAATCTTGAAAAAAAAGTCCCGATAGGTTATGGCGGTTTAAATCATTCTGGTCATAGTGCCTTCGAGCTGCACAAAAGAAATCAAACTGAGCAGCAGCCACCAGTTGCCAAAAGTGAAGCCCAACCTGATAACAAGAAATCAACAACCAGAGTGTTGGATTTTATGATGTCACTTTCTTTTGGAGCTTTATTCTTCGGTCTGCCGCTGTTTTTTCTTAACAACACTTTTCAGGGAATAATTTTTGAAAAACAAATTTATTTTTATTTTTGGGTTTTGGTTGCAGTTATCAGTTGGCTGACTAAGAGTATCATAGTCGGTGAATTGAAAATCAAAGAAACACCGCTAGATTATTTCATCGGAGGTTTTGCGGTTGCCTATGCATTGTCGACATTTTTTTCTGTGGACAGGTGGCACAGCTTTTTTGGTTTTTTTGGTGATCAATCCAGAGGCTTCATTAATGTGTTAGCTTGCATTTTGATTTACTATTTTATTGTTAGTAATTTTAGCAAAAAACGTTTAACGATTGCACTTAGTTCGATTATCGCAAGCTCAATAATTTTGCAAATTTGGACAATGATTGGACTCTTTTTTGCAGCTAAATTGCCAGGTTGGATCACGAGCCATGTGCCCGCCAGTCTTTTTGGTTCGGTCACTTCTTTGGGAATTTTTCTGAGTTTGGTTTATCCTCTTTTTATAATTACGATATATAAATTGCTGGAATCTAAATTAGTCAACAAAATCAAAATCACCCTTACAGTTTTGGTGGGCTTGTTCTTTGTGGTGGATATCGTGCTGATGTGGTTTTTGTGGTCTTTCATTTTCTTGCCAAGTGTTTTTCCAGGCTTGATTGTGGGCGTGAGTTTCTTTGTGATTTTCGTGATTGCACTGATTGTCAAACCAGCGCCAGGTTGGTCATGGCTGACATTCTTTTCTTTTATGGCTGTGATGCTTTTGCTTATGATTGGAAGTGGGGAAGGTTATTTGCCACAAAGACTTCCTTCAGAAGTGAGTCCTGGTTATCCGCTTTCTTGGACAGTTGCAAAAGATGCAATGAAAGACAAATTTTTCCTTGGAACCGGAGCAGCTTCCTATGGTTATGATTTTTCAAAATATAGGTCGCAAGACTTGAATAATACTCAGTTTTTTGATTTGCGTTTCTACCAGGGTTCGGGACTTTTCTTTGAGGCACTTCCAACAATTGGATTTTTGGGAACCGTGGTTGGCTTGCTTATCCTGCTTAGTTATTTGGGAACTTCAGTTTTTCTGCTTTCAAAAGAAAAAGAGAAAAACAAAATGTACTCACTTGGATTTTTCTCTTCTGGCATTATATTTTTGTATAGCGCCCTAACAATGCGCGTGGATGGTTCGATTTTGATTTTTGGAATCTTGGTTACGATTTTGTCAGTGGCAGTACTCCAATTTGAAAGTAGCGATGAGGGTCAATATAGGGCGCTATCCTTGAAAACCTCACCTAAGTATGCTCTGGCGTTGGCATTTATTTTTATGCTGGCATCTGGCGCCGTGGTTTATGTTTTTGTTTTCATGGGTAAGTCGTTGGTTGCGGATATTTATATGAGAAATGCTGTTACCAAGGCTGCCAGCAGCCAAGAAGATTCAATTAAGCAAATTGGCAAAGCGATTTTGCTTTATCCAAATGAGGGCAGATACTTCACTAGAGCTGGGCAAGCATATATGGTTTTGGCTAACAATGAGGCGCTAAAGGGCAAGGACAAGCAGGATACTAATCTGATTCAGGCTGATTTGAATTATGCGATAGCGCTTTCGACTAAAGCCAAAGATCTTACCCCATACGACGTCGCAACAGTTGAAGGATTGGCGCAGGTTTATGAAAACTCAACTATGTATGTGGACAAATCAGTTGATTTGGCAGCTCAATATTATCAGGGCGCTCTGGATCTTGAACCGCATAATCCAGCCTACTTTGTTAAACTCGGCCAGATGAAAATAGCCAAAGCTTCTAGCACCCAAGACAATGCTCAGAAAAAGCAATTTGTTCAGGAATCAATCGATCTTTTTCAAAAATCAGTTGATGAGAAAAAAGATTATGCAATTGGATATTATTATCTTGCAATAGCTGGTCAAGCCAATGGGGACTTGGACAAGGCTATTGAAAACATTACAAATTCTGTAATTATCGAAAGAAACAATGCAAACTATCTTTTCACCTTGGCTAATTTCTTGAGAGAACGGGGTAAAAATGATGATTATGCCAACGCTGAAAAGGCCTACAAGGAAATCATTGGTCAAGACGATGGTCAATATAATGTGCATTTGGCTCTTGGTTTACTCTATGAAAAACAAAAGAAAAATGATGCAGCAATTGCTGAGTATAAAAAAGTCTTGACAATTTTGCCACAAGGAAGTGATGATGCGAAAACACAGGTCACCAAAATGATTACTAATGTTCAAAATGGAACAGGTAATCTGCAAAGTGCAGCTCAAGCTTCGGCTGCGCAACCTGCTGCTCAAAATTCAGGGCAAAATGTACCGGTACCTTCTCCAGCACAACCACCAGTATCTCAGTCAGTTCCTGCTCAAGCAAATCCGCAGCCAGAAGTCCAGGCAGCGCCACCAGTTGGGCCAGTTGACAATGCAAGATAAGGCACCTTTAAAGACATCAATAACAAAAGACTTGAAATTTGTTTCAAGTCTTTTGTGTGTCTGGCAAGGTTAGAGAAATATATCAGACAAGTGGCTGATATATTTCCTATAGCCAGACAGTTCTTTGAAAAAGCACTGCCAAAAAAGGTTCAGAAACATTTCAGAAATGTTTCTGAATTATCAATACTGTTTGTTTGAGATTTAGCTAGACAATTCAGTCTAAATTAGAAGCTGTTATTAGTCGATAAATATTATTGAAAAGTGCTTATTTTAAGCCAAAAAATACGTTATATAAAATTATTTAAAAATATTGATTAAAAAATTGATTAAAAAAGCTTGACACATATTTTGTTTCTGTTATTATGAATCTACGTTCAAAAAAATATTTTACAACTTTGGCTGAATAGTTCGTCGCTTGCGCCGAACTGAGCTATCAAAATATTTGAGAAATAAGAAACAACAATTTAGTGGGTGAGTTCGGGGCCTGATTTGCGTGTGCCTTGAAAATTCACTACCGAGTGAATTTTTTGTTTGTCAAAAATGTTAGTGCTGAAAACATTTGTCAGTTTGGCTAAGAAGCTAAGAAGCTAAGAAGCTAAAGCCTAAAAGGCTGCCCAAGATTTTCCGCATTAGCAAAAGAAACTTAACAATTTAGGTCTTATCATGAATACGTGTGGTATGTTTTGACTTGAGCGGAAGAGCATATTGGGCGCAGCCATCATGATTAGTCAATAAGTATAAGTAGGTCGTTATATATGCTTGCTGCATATATAACAAAGCAAAAAACGATTTCAAAGAGTTTGAAATGTTTGTTCAAAAAAAGCGTTAATGATTTTCCAGATAAGCGAGCGAAGAGAAAATTTATTTTCTTTTCCGAGCGTTCGACGAAAATATGATTTTCATATTTTCTGGTCGAATAAATGGATATTATGGGAGTGGTCCTATATAAGTGATTGTTAACTGCTAACCGTTAAATAAGGAAAGTTTACTTAACGTATATGGTGGATGCCTTGACTGAAATAAGCGATGAAGGACGCAGCTGGCTGCGATAATCCTCGGGGAGCTGTTAAGCAAGCTTTGATCCGG
>CAIJXA010000043.1 GCA_903824515.1 uncultured bacterium | reverse complement strand
GAGGAATGCGGGCGGGTTTTTGAACCTTTCCTTTTTCGCTTCCAAATTTCGTATTTTGCAAAGCAAAATGCGCCACCAAAAGAGATGTTGCCCTTGACCCACCCAACCCATTCGCGGGCAACGCTAAGGAACTCCCTTTTTTCTTTACTATTTCCAAATATTTTGGTAATATTATATTGTAGTTAGGAAATTTAAACATATGATCATTATACCACAATTTAATATTACTAATAAAATATGGTAGAGTCAAGTAAAATCAAACGAATAAGGGAAAAACTAGGTTTATCGCAAGAGAAGCTGGCTCGTCTTGCTGATGTTTCAAATAATACGATAATCAACATAGAGGCAGGCAAACAGGATAATCCGACCATTGATACACTTAAAAAAATCGCAAAAGCGTTGAATGTGCCAATTGAGGATTTAATAAAATAAAACTATGGAAACAAATTTACTTATCGCCATCGCAAATTTAGTTAAAAACCCAATCACAAACTTGGTTTCTCATTATCGTTCTTCCAATAGGATAAACAATATGGGCGATGCCTTGGAATTTTATATTAAAGATTTGTTTTGCAATTCATTGGAAGTAAATGACCTTGAAAAGAAAAATGAAATTTATAGCAAATATTTTTCTTATATCGGAAATCAGAATAATCCACCGGATATTATTATCAAACAAGGTGATGCAATAGAGGTAAAAAAAATTGAGAGTTTACGCTCGGGAATTGCACTCAATAGCTCATATCCAAAAGATAAATTGTATTCTGATAGCCCGATGATAACTACGGCTTGCAGAAATTGTGAAGATTGGCGGGAAAAAGATTTAGTTTATGTTATTGGTGTTTCAAACGATAATAAATTAAAAGCACTATGGCTCGTTTATGGTAATTGCTATTCGGCAAGCAAAGAAGTTTACGAAAGAGTAAGAGATAAAATCTCAAACGGTGTTAATGAATTGCAAGATGTTGAATTTTCAGAAACTAACGAACTGGGCAGGGTCAATAAAGTTGATCCACTCGGAATAACTTATTTGCGTATTCGTGGAATGTGGGGAATTGAAAATCCTATCAAGGTTTTTGATTATGTTGTTCCGACAGAGCAAAATCCCGAATTATTTGTTAATGCAATTTTGCTGAAAGATAAATATTTATCCTTTCCAGAAAAAGACAGAAAGAATCTTGAAAATTTAGTTGGCGATAATTTTTCAATAAAAGATATAAAGATAAAATCTCCAAACAACCCAGCAAAATTGCTGGAAGCAAAATTATTGAGTTTTAGAAAGTAATATGAAATTAGCTTCTTTATTTACAGGTGCAGGAGGATTAGATAAAGGCTTTGAAAAAGCTGGTTTTCATGTTGTTTGGGCAAACGAGTATGATTCTACAATTTGGGAAACATTCGAACATAATTTTCCAAAAACAAAACTAGACAAGAGAAGCATTGTAGATGTTCCTGCTTCTGAAATTCCTGATGTTGACGGAATAATCGGCGGACCACCATGTCAAAGTTGGAGTGAGGCGGGAGCTGGTCGCGGTATAAATGATAAACGAGGACAATTATTTTATGATTACATCCGTTTATTAAAGGATAAACAACCAAAATTTTTCCTTGCGGAAAATGTGTCGGGTATCTTGCACCCGAAGCACGCCGAGGCTTTTAACGCTATCCTAAAAGAATTTGAGAATGCAGGATATGAAGTTTCTCATAAATTATTAAATGCAAATGATTATGATGTTCCCGAAGATCGTTTGCGTGTAATAATTGTTGGATATAGAAAAGATTTGAAGAAAAAATTTGAATTCCCTGAACCACAAAAATATAAACCCGTGTTGAAAGACGCTATTTATGATTTGCGTTTAGCAAAACCAGCTTTAGATAAAAATAAGACAAACGGCGATGAGCTAAAAATTCCAAACCATGAATATATGAATGGTGGCTTTTCTTCAATCTATATGTCAAGAAATCGAGTGCGTTCGTGGGACGAACCCTCTTTCACAATTCAAGCTGGAGGTCGCCACGCACCAATTCACCCACAAGCACCAAAAATGAAATTTATAAGCCAAAACGAAAGAATTTTTGTTCCCGGAAAAGAAGATTTGTATCGCCGTTTGTCCGTAAGAGAATGTGCAAGAATCCAAACATTTCCTGACGATTTTATTTTCAAATATCGTGATATTGCTGACGGATATAAAATGATTGGCAATGCCGTTGCTGTAAATTTTGCTTTTCACTTGGCAAAAAAAATAATGGACGATCTAAAATAATTTATGGAAAACAAACGCAAACATCTTGAATTTATACAAGCAATTATTAGCCGAATGTCTAGCAATTTGTTTTTTCTAAGAGGCTGGACAATTACTTTAATTGGGGCATTGCTTGCGTTGTTTTCAAAAAATAATAGCCCTGATTATGTTTTTTATTTTCTTATAGTTATTGTCCTTGTATTTTGGATTTTAGATGGATATTTTTTATCACAAGAGCGGTTATTCAGAGATTTGTATAATCAGGTTAGAAAACTAAAAGAGGAGGAGATTGATTTTTCTATGGATATAAGCGAGTATCAAAAACTCAAGAAAAATACTCTTATCTTTGCGATGTTTTCTACGACTCTTTTAGTTTTCTATTTGCCTTTGGTCGGCATAGCATTTTTTATTATATATCAGTTAAAATAAAGTTATGGCAAGAAAAACATTTTTTAGTTTTCATTATGCTCCCGATTGTTGGAGAGCTTCCCAAATAAAAAATAGCTGGGTTACGCAAGATAGAAAATCAGCTGGATTTTTTAATTCTGTCGAATGGGAAGAAGTAAAGAAAAAACAAGATTCCGAAATAGAAAAATGGATTGATAACCAATTGGACGGAACATCGGTAACAGTTGTTTTAATCGGGTCAAGTACTGCTGGTAGAAAATGGATAAACTACGAAATAACGAGTAGCCATAAAAAAGGAAATGGTCTTTTGGGCATTTATGTTCACAACCAAAAAAATAGCAAGGGTCTTACGAGTAGCAAAGGAAAAAATCCATTTGAAGATTGGTCGATAACAAGAAATGGGCAAAAGGTATTGCTTTCAAATATTTATCCAACATATGATTGGGTAAATAATGACGGATATACAAACATGGGAAATTGGATTGAAGAAGCTGCAAAAAAAGCTGGAAAATAAATAGGTGGCGCGCCAGTTTTCAACTGGCACGAAATTCGGAAGCGAAAAAGGAAAGGTTCAAAAACCCGCCCGCATTCCTCCCCAGACCCCTCCTGCGGGCGGGAAAAAAGCCGAGGCGGGGCAATTCCATTCCCCCAGAAAAATAGTTTGCCCCGCCGAGTCCAAATTAGTTTTCAGG
>CAIJXA010000042.1 GCA_903824515.1 uncultured bacterium | reverse complement strand
TGGTTTGGAAGACGGCGTGACTCACACCTTGGAAGAAGTCGGCAAAGAATTTGGCGTGACCCGCGAACGCATCCGTCAAATCGAAGCCAAAGCCTTGGACAAGATTCGTCAACACAAGAGTATTGAGAAGTTAAAAGACTATTAAGGAAACTGTTACATTGTCAAATTGCTAAATTGTTGGGATGCGGGGGAAAATTTCTAAGACCTAATAGCTAGGTTCTAATGGAATATGATAGGTATAAAATAGAAGTATAATAGAAATAATATCCAATATCTAAGACCTAAAATATTTAGATGGAGGATACAAAAATAACCTTCACATTGAAGGTTATTTTTTGTCTGAGTTTAATTTTTCCCCAGAGTTACTGTTACGCTCTTTTCTTCACCTCGGTGATAAATTTTCAAAGTTACTTTATCGCCCGGATTATATTTTGCAATTATATCAACTAATTGATTTTTTTCGGTAAGTTTTTCTCCATTAATTTCCAAGATAATATCATTTTCCACTAGGCCGGCTTTGTCAGCAGGTGATCCCGGGGTCACGGCTAAATTGATTGAATTTTGACCCCTGCTTATTAGGGCGCCATAGTTGTAGGGCAGGTCGTTGTTGTTTTTAACGTTGTCTGTTATTGGCATATAGCGTACACCCAAAAAGGCATTTTCTTTTTGCTTAATTGCCCCAGTTTCTTTGACTTGTTGAAAGACATCTTTGGCTTCATTTCCAA
The DNA here is from genome assembly GCA_903824515.1 of uncultured bacterium. Taxonomy (GTDB): domain Bacteria; phylum Patescibacteriota; class Minisyncoccia; order Moranbacterales; family GWC2-37-73; genus CAIPMZ01. The sequence continues at coordinate 10,814 of CAIJXA010000042.1, read as the reverse complement.
GCAGAGCGAAGCTAATATTTTCAGCGCTAGCCATGGCGACATTAACTCCGATAACATTGCCTTCAATGTCCAACATTGGCCCTCCTGAATTTCCGGGATTGATGGCGGCATCACTTTGAATTAAATTTTTCAAGCTTTCTCTGCCAGAAGCAAGCCCACTACCAGCCGTGATTGTGCGTGAAAGACCGGAAATCACTCCTTTGCTAACCGTGTTGTCAAATTCTCCAAGCGCATAGCCAATGGTGATGACAGTTTGTCCGACCTGCAGTTTGCTAGAATCGGAGAAAGTCAAAAATGGCAGATTTGTTTTATCAATTTTTAAAATTGCCAAATCATTATTAGGATCAAGCGCAACTACTCTAGCCTTAATTTTTTCTCCACGATTTGTTTCGTCATTCAAATAAACGGTATAGTCGGCACCTTTTTCACTGACCACGTGTTTGTTAGTAACAATATATCCGTCCGGCGAAACCAAGAAACCTGTGCCAGCACCAATTTTTTGTTCTTGGGTTCCATTTTGACGTTGCTGGGGAATACTGAAAAATTGTCCAAATCCATCTGGCATGCCGGAAGGCGTGTCAAAATAGGTTTCAAAAGTCGGAACTTGAGCTGAGGCTACAATACTGACAACTGCCGGAGAAGTTTTTTTGACAACCTCAATCACTTGAGACTGCTCATCCACAACTTTGACAGGCTGCACATTCTGCGGCTCTTTTTGTTTGAGCGCATCCGCGATTCCTGCAAACAGGCCGGTGTGTTTTTCAGTTTTCCATTGTTGAAATTTTTCTGTCGTCCAGTTTGCCATCTTAATGGTTGAATAGAGAATGCCTCCACCCACGAAAGCAGCGATGAAGACTATGATTGCGATGATTTTCAAAGAGAGATTGTAGTTGTTTTTGATTTGCATAGTTTTTTATTTTCAAAAATTAAAAAGTTTTTTGCCAGTTTTTTCTATATTAATAATACTCTTTATTAAATATTTTTTTTCAAAAAATGTCAGGTGAAAAATTGCTATTTAATATTTTATAAAAAATGTTTTTCTTGTCAAGATTTGAAAGTCTGGCCCCAAAATCTCTTTTTCTTGGCTTAGTTTGTGGAAAAATAAGCCGTCTGGCCTCAAAAGCGAAAAGTCCCAAGCGACTTTTCGTTTGGGACTGTTTATGATTATTTGGGCTTTTCTGGCTCGATTTTTTTGAGCCGATTATTTCTTGCTTCTGCGAACCATCTCCAAATGAGCTCATTCTTGGGATCAGGGTCTATGCCGAACTTTATTAGCGTGAACGCATGGCCTAGCCCTGGATCGAGAAAAGCAAATGACTCACAAATGAGCCGCTTTGTTTTCCTAGGAACTTCGTCATGTCTCATTGGCCAGATCCTTTTTAGCTTTCCTTTAAATAAAAAATAACTCTTTTCTTTTGGTGTGATGTTATAACATTTTTCTTTTTTTGTCCAGAACATGCATAATTTATTGTATTTATCTTTCTGAAAAACAAAAAACCCACCACTGGAGCGGGGATTTTTGTTTTTTGGATTTTTTTAGTGCAAGTTGCTAGTGAGCTGAGTTTTTGAAGTCTTCTCCTTTGTCTTTTTTATTCTTCCTTTCTTTTTCGTCTATTATTTTCGTCAAATTGGCAATTTCCAAATTATTTGCCTTCAAGCTTTCTTCTGCCATGTGGATATGATTAATAGCACGTTTTTGGCCGATTAATAATAGTAGCACTAATGATGCAAACAGAAGAGCCGAGAGGCAATATACTAGAATGTCAGTTATGTACTTTTTGGCTGAAACATCGATACCCAAGAGGGCGACAGTTTTTCCGCTTTCCTTGTCGACAATTGGAACCAAGGCCGAAGCCCACAAGCCCCACCTGTCACCTGCAATCTCAAATACGTTTCCTTTTTTTTGAAACAGTTTTTTCATCAAAGCCGAAGCCTCGTCGTATGGTTGTCCAGGTGGGGAATAGTCAGGCGAATCGATATTCTCAGAATCAACATAAAAAAATACCTTCCCATTTTTCATTCCATTGAGATAGATAAACCTTACATCTGGGTTTACTGATCTGATGGCTATGAATTTGTTCTTGAGATTTACATAGACAGGATTGCTCAAATCTTCCTCTGATGCACGAAGCAATGCAACATCTTTGGTGGTTATGAACTGTGAAATCGTATTGGCTCTGGTAAACAGATTTTCCTTGCTAGTATTATGGATAGAGATACCGAGGTATATGGCATAAGCTACTCCCATGGTACTAACAACTAACATTAGCACGCGTTGAATGCAATATTTATTATTTATTTTTTTAAGCATATTGAAAATATTTTTTTAATATGCTCATATTATCACAGTTATGTTTTTATAGTAAACAAATTTTTATGTTTTCAAAAAAACACCTTCTAGTTACCATTTTTGCTGGTTGGCAATCATAATTGATATATGTAGACTTTTTGATTGGGAAAAATTTAACAAAAAAATGAGAAACTAAAACAAGGCTCAAGAAAGTCCTTGATTGATTGTACAATTGCAGCGCAAGTAGACTAATAAGACTATCCTTAGGATAATCTTTTTGATTTTTAATAGCTTCATAGGCTGAATGCCACTAAAGTCTATTTTCAATTTTCAATTTTCATTTCTCCAGCATTTCTTTCAAGTTGTCTATCACAGCATGCTCCCAAAAACGCAGGGCATATTGTCCGATCAGGAAACCTCCAAAAACACGCAGGATTGGATTTTTCAATTGGACATCATAGGAATAATTGATTCTGGTGCCTGCCGGAATTTCTTCCATCAGAAATTCTTCGTGACCGGAAGTTCCCAAGGCGCTTTTGTTGTCTGAGACATATCCCAATGGGGGACGAAGCTCTGTCTCCATATGCGCGGAAATGACCCGTCCAAAGGTTTTGGCTCTAGCCTCGATGGAAAGGTGGTTGCCATCTCTTTTTAAAATGCGCAAAGACTGAGCAACTTTCGGAAAATATTTCGGCATATTTTCAAAATCGCTCATGATTGCATAGACCTCCTGGCGAGGAGCTTTGATGACCCAAGATTTTTGGAGCAGAATTTTTTTCATATTGATATTTTAGCACGAAAACCTAAAGCCCAGCAGGGGAACGTCCTTGGATAATTCCTATATAAAAAACAAAATGGGCATAAAAAAGAAAAACCCACCGAAACAGAATGGGTTCTTCTGTTGGTGGGATGCCTTATGATCCTAAAAAGTGAGGGTTAAAAGGTGGTGACGGATCTCCCTCAAGTGCATAAGATAAAGAATACGATTCTGGGGAGACCTTGAAGATTCGAAGAATTGACGAGATTTTCTCTTCGGAATAATACCCCTGGAGAATTATGTGAATCGGGCAGTTTACGTGTCCGGCCACTTGAATCCTCAAGTGATTAATAAGTAGATTTTTTTCTTCCTGGGTCCATGATCTGTAGCTATTAAATAGTTAGCATCTTTGGTTCTTTGTGGGTGATGCCTTTTGCTGAGTTTGCCATGGTGCGCTTGATTTTTGAATTGAAAAAAGAGAATTGGAAAACTCTCCGAACTAAAATTTATTCCCTCCTTAAGTAACATAAAAGCATAGCACAATGCTATGCTTTTCAACACAATGACCAAAAAATGGCTAATGAAAGCCATTTTTAGAAAGAGAAATCCAGTCGAGGACGGTCCTCGACTAACTTGGGTCATTTTCGAGGAATTCCGTTAGCATAGCATTTAAAGTAGTTTTGCCCTTGGTGGATTTGAAGTATTTTTCTCGAAATAGTGACTGAGTTGCTTGTTTAAATACTTTCTGCCTGATCCGCCCTTGAGAAATTTCTCTCTGCCAAGGGCATCAGCTTTGTTAAGATAACTTTCATAATATATTAATTTCCAATCTTTTTTTAATGAAGTTGTTCGACAGCCGTTGCCGGTTTGATGATCTTTAATGCGAGTTCTTAAATCCTTGATATAACCAATATACCATGATTTATCCTTTTGACATTCTAACAAATAGACATAATAAAACATATGGCACCTATTGAATATTGATTAAGCTCGTTAACTTTATCCTAACACGCAAAATTTTCTATACCAAAAAAAATATGGCCCCATACTAAATAGCGTCCTTGGTGTGCCATACGATGATTATGCATGTCACGAAAAATGACCTTTTGGAATAAGCTATTTTTATGGTCATCTCGTGGCCACAAAAAACTTGCAAAAAAAGTCTAAACTAGCATATTTTTGTGTGGATTGGCAGTGCCACGAGACGAAAAAAAGACTATCCCTGAAGATAGTCTTTTTTGAGTTTTTCGTGGCTCCGCGACTAGGATTCGAACCTAGAACCTGAGGATTAACAGTCCTTCGCTCTACCATTGAGCTATCGCGGAATAAAAACTGCCTTTTCGGGCAATGAAGCTATTATAGCAAAATGAATTACTTTGGCAAGGGCAATGGTATTGCAAAATATTTTTAAGCCTGGTTAGAAAGATTAAAAGTTGTGCTAAAATTAAAACATGGCTAAAAACAAGTTGAAAATTATTTTTTTCTTTACAGTTCTGCTCTTCATAGCGGGCGGATTTTTTTGGTTGGTGCAGAAAAACAAAATTGTGCAAACTATTGAAAATGGAGTGGTTAACAAAGCGGTGGTTACTGTTGATAAAGAAAATTCTGAAGTCGTTGAAAAAAAAGTGGCGCCAAATTTTTTTGTGGCCGGCTGGATTCCATATTGGGCCAAGAGTTCGGGAGTAACTTCTCTGCAAGGAGAAATGGGACTTTTCTCACAGCTTAATCTTTTTGCTTTCAGTGTTTCGACAGATGGAAAACTTGTTGACACGGCCAAAAGTAAAATTGCGCCGTGGCCACAGTTGATGGCAGACGCCAAAAAACAAAATGTCAAAATTGTGCCCACAATTTTGTGGGGCGATGCGGTGGTCATGCACAAGATTTTTGCTGACCCAGTGCTGCGTAGCAAACATGTCGACGAAATTGTGACGATGTTGGCGGAAAATGATTTTACGGGGGTTGATATTGATTATGAAGGCAAAGACGTGGCCGATCGTGACAATTTTTCTTTGTTTTTGCAAACCTTGCATGAAAAATTGCAAGGCAAGATTCTCAATTGCACTGTTGAAGCCCGCACGCAGGACAATCCGCCTGCTGATTTGACGGCAGTCAGGGCGATGAGCTGGGCTAATGATTTTTCGGAGCTTAATCATTTTTGCGACACTGTGACCATTATGGCCTATGATCAAGTTTTTCAAATTCAGCGGGCTAAAGTTTTCGAAGATAGGAGCTTGACCCTTAGCGCACCTAACGCTGAAAATGCCTGGGTTGAAAAAAATATTGAGTATGCTCTGCGCTCTATCGCGCCAGAAAAATTAATCCTGGGCGTCTCGACTTATGGTTGGGAATTTAGGGTGGAAAAAATTGCCGAAGGTTATCGCTATAGCCGAGTTAGAAGTCTTAGTTATCCAGCCGCGATTGAGTTAGCTAATTCGGTTGACGTAGTTCCAACTCGGACACTTGGCGGGGAACTGGCATTTTCCTATAACGCTGTTGACGGACAACATTTGGTAACTTTTGATGATGCTGAATCAGTTAAAGATAAAATCAAGCTTGCTAAAAAATTTCAACTCAAGGGCATTAACTTGTTTAAACTTGATGGCCTGACCGACCCGAAACTTTTTGAGATTTTGAAAAATCAATAGAAAAAGTTTGCAATATAGATTACTCATGCGCTGTAATATTCAATGATATAAGATCTTAAGTGCTAAACATATGAAAAAAGCAGTTAGTAGGGTCATCGACAAAGAAAGGGAAGCTCAGCAACATTTCCAGCTTACGCGTCCGCCAAGACTTGAAGGCAAGTCGAAAAATGCCATGATGAATCCAGCGAAAAAAAGAAAATCTGTGAAAAACAGTGTGAAATGAAAAAAATATTTTTTGCAATTATTATTGCTTTTGTTCTGAACTTTTTTTGGGAAATCTCCCAATCATTCTTGTATGCGCCGCATTACAAAGGTTTTGAACAGTTGATCAGTGTCCATCTTTGGGCAAGTGCCAGTGACGTGATGATAGTGAGTGTCATTTTGTTGGCAAGTGAGATTATTTTTGAACGTTTTTTGAAAAATGAAAACAAAAAAGTAGGATTATTTTCCGTGATTTTTCTTGGCTTTCTTTTGGCAGTGGCGATTGAAAAATATGCGCTGACAACTGGAATGTGGGCCTATAATTCTTGGATGCCTGTGATTCCTTGGCTGAAGGTTGGCTTAGCACCCGTGATTCAAATGATGTTGATTCCGGCTGCGGTGTGGATGTTTTTGAAAAAGAAAGAAGAACGCTGAAATAGTTATTGTAAACGCAGTAGCTGTCTTGAAAAGCGAATGTTTTAATGCTAGGCTAGAGAGGTAATTGGTGCTTTAAGCACTATCTCAAGGTGTTCGTTTGCTGGTATGAACAAAGAAATTATAAAAATATTCATAATTTGGTTGACACTTCTGCTAGCAGTTGGTTTTTTTGCCACGCATCTTTCTCTCTATAAGGGTGGCAAATGCGATGTGAAGCATCAATTGCCATATTATCGCTGGGATTCTTTTTGGTACACATCTATTTCACGACACGGATATACTTTTTCAGATTCAAAAAATTCCAGCATCGCTTTTTTTCCTTTATATCCAATGGTAATAAGGGCGGCGCACTTTTTCAGTGGTATCCATGAAGATCGGTTGAGTTTCGGCCTGAATGTGTTTTTTTCTTTTTTGGCAATGCTATATTTGTATCGTTTGGCAAAGCTTGATTACGGCGAAAGAAGGAGCTTAGCTATAGTGGCCGTGTTTTTATTTTTCCCAGCCGCCTATTTTTTTCTTTCAGGTTACCCTGATATTCTTTTTTCATTATTGGCAATCATGAGTTTGTATTTTGGCAGAAAAAAGCAGTGGGGCAGGGCGGGAATCGCTGCGGGATTATTGGCAATCACTAAGCCATATGGAATTTTAATGCTGCCAGCGCTCGGCTTGGAATATCTCTGGAGTTATGACTGGAACCTGAAAATATTATTGAAAAAAATTGATTGGCTGCCACTACTCTTACCGATTTTTTCTTTTGGAGGATTCGTGCTTTTTAATTATTTTAAATTTCAAAATCCATTTGCCTTTCTTGACGCTCAACAAACTTGGGGGCGAACACTTTCAAATCCTGCCGCAGCACTATTTGAAGAAGCAAGGCACTATCTGTTGGGTGGAGATATTTTTACTGGCACTAACTTTCCCTATGTTATTTACCTGGGAAGCTTTCTTTTTTCCATTTGGGCGTTTTGGCTTGCTTGGAAAAGAGTGAGAAAAACATACTTGCTTTATGCTGGACTGCTACTGCTTTCGGCGCTTTTGACAGGCACTTTGACGAGCTGGGGGCGCTATATGCTGCTGGGGTTTCCGGTCTTGATGGGTCCAGCCGTTTATTTTGTTGAAAAGAAAAAATTGTTTTTGGCTTACTTAATTATCTCAATTTCACTTCTGATTATCTGCGCAAACTTTTTTGTACGCTGTTTTCCATTCGAATAGTTTTAATAAGCTCACTATGACTGATCAAATTTGGTTAAATTTAACAAATTAATAATCTTTTCTTATGACAAAGAAAAAAACAAACAAAAAAACAAACAAAAAAAATGTAAGCTCACGTAAGCAGGCAGAAAATATGAGTCTGAAAAAAATAGTTTATATTATGCTGACAATTTTTCTTGGAAAATTGCTCGGATTTATTGCTTTTGAGTTAATTTCGATGAATGTGGTTGGAATGTTGGAAAAAAGCGGGCTGGTGGTTGAATATGAGCAAATTTTTGGATTGGTGTATAGTCCGCTGCCAGCTTATCTTTTCTGGACGCTCATTGTGACTGGAGCTGCAGGCGGATTTTTCCTGGGCCTGAGGTGGTGGCAACTGGTCTATGTTGAGCACAAGCATTGGAGAAACAGAATTAAGTAGTTTTTCTTGAGATATTTTGCGTTAAACTAAAAACAAATAACCTAATAAACAAAAAAATGGAAAATAATAATTTTGAATCCTATGATTCGCAATGATTGCCAGTTGCTCAATTATCGCCAGTATTTTCTTCAGCAACCAATTCGAATGTGGGCACTGGCCAATAAAAATAAATCTTTGAACAAGTGGGTAAGAAAAAATATTTTTTAAATTTTACTGGAAAAACTTAAGCAAGAAAAATTGACAAGCGTCATTTTTCTTGCTTTTATTATTTAAAATAAGGATTATTGATAGTTGTAAATTTAGGCTTGTTGTTTAACAATTTAATCCAAGCAGAGGAGGATAAAAATGGGAATTGGAAACAAAAGAGGAATCGAACTTTTTGAAGAATCTGGCGCTCTTCTGAAAGGACATTTCAGCCTGAGAAATCAGAGAGATGCGCTGATTTATATCGCCAAGGATTTGCTTTGCAAAAACAATTCTAAAGCGCTGGAAGAAATCTGCCTCGGGATTGCTCAAGACTTCGTTCTTTATAGCATCGGGACTGTTGTCGGACTTGAATCTGGAGCAGTTAAATATGCCAGGTTGGCTGCAGAGAGTTTGTCGAGATTAACAGACGCTAAGGTGGTCTCGGTTTCAGCAAGAAAAACAGTGGACGGAAAATTTTACATCGACGAAAAGGATCTCAAGCACGTTAAGGGGAAAAGGGTCCTTGTTATTGAGGATGTTATTACCACTGGAAAAAGCGTTTCCGAAGTCATTGCCCTTTTAAGGAGTCTTGATGCTTTGGTCAATTGGGTTGGCGGAGTTTGGAATCGTGGCGGGGTGACGGCTCAGAAGTTGAAAATCGGAGTGCTGATTTCTCAAATAAATGAGCAATATCCAACATATCAGCCAGGTGAAAATTGCCCTGGGTGCAAAGCCAAAATTCCATACGACCTAAAATTTGGACATGGGAAACATCTTGGCGAAAATTAATTTTTGTCAAAAGTTTAGCAAAAGAACATTTTTTTTCTAAACCTTAAGGCATTCTCTGTTGTGAGATGCCTTTTTTAAATTGGAAATTTTTAGAGTTCCCTTGCATTTTTCTGAGGATTTGCTAGGGTATATCCATGAGATCGTTCTGAAAATGTTCGATTTCTTTTTAGTTTTTTTATAATTTAAAAAGATTTTTTTTAGAAAAAAGATTCAAAAAAATCCAGAAATATTTAAAAAACAAAAGGCGAGAAATCGCTTAAACCCCAAGGAGGAAAAGTTATGGCTTTTATTCCAACTTTAGTCAGAAATCAAGCGCTAATCAAGTCCATGCGCCCGTTTTTAATTTCACAGGGCAAGGTTGGCGATCAGTATTCCTATCCTGATAATCAGAATGCGCTGCTGGCTGTTCGTTCAAATCGTCTTTCGGTATATGATTTTGTTTTGCCATTAATTGTGGAACAAAAAGGTCAAACATTGACCGCCTTGACAGATTATTGGGCTCGCGAGATTTTGAGTCCAGCTGGCTTTAAAAATCATCTTTTGCAATCGCAGCGTTATCCAAAAGGCAACAGAGCGAAGGACCTTAGGGATACTTTTTTGGATATTGATTTGACTTGTTCACTGGCCATTATGAAAGTCAGGGTTTTGGAATATGAACTCATTTTTCGTTTTCATCTTGGCGGAAGTGTTTGGACAAAATATCTGAAAAATAGAGGGGTTGTGGCAGGCGTGCAGTTGCCGTTGGGCATGAAAAAATGGCAAAAACTTGATGAGCCATTGTTCACACCTTCAACTAAGGCGAAAAAAGGTCATGACATAAATATTTCTCAGGAAGAATTCTTTGAGAAAACGGGAGAATCTGGACGTGAGTTAGTTAGAAAGCTTACAACCCTTTGCAAAATAGTCTATGCTTTTTTAGAGAAGAAAGGGATTTTAATGCTTGACACTAAAGTTGAAACGAGTGAGGATGGCACTATTTGTGACGAATTTTTCACTCCGGACACTTCCCGGTTTGTAACAGTCGAAAATTATTTTCAGTCAATCGAAAAAGGTGTTGATCCTGATTTTATGGATAAGCAACCTGTGCGTGATTTTTGTGCGCAGATTGGGACACCATTTTTTGATCGTTTTGGCAAACAAATTATTGGGCTCAGCGGCTTGGATCCAGAAAAAAAGGAACACTGCAAATTTGTTGCGGAATATGATTTTCCGAGAACAATTGCCGAAGCGACAACCGCAAGGTACTTGAAAATATTCAAAATGATAACCGGAATGAAACTTACTGATTATCAAAAAAAGTATCTTTTGTAAAAAATGTTTTTTGTTTAACCAGAAGCGCCATCTCTTTAGTATTAGAGAAGGCGCTTTTAATTTTACCAAAACAAAAAACTCCCCAGCTTGCGCGGGAGAGTTTTTTGAAAAGTGAATGTTGCTAAGATTACGCCAAGGTAACGTTAACAGCGTTCAAGCCTTTTGGAGATTCTTCTGATTCGAAAGAAACATTGTCTCCTTCTTGCAGTTGATCAAATGAAACACCAACCAAAGAATTGCTGTGGAAAAATAGGTCTTTTCCCAATTCTGGAGAGGTGATAAAGCCGAAGCCTTTGTCAGTTTTCTTTTTGATTACACCATTCATAGTTTTGAAGTGATATTTAGATTTGTAAATTTGAAAGTTTGTGGGGCTCGACGATTTTTCCAACAATATTTTCACATTGCAAGTTTAGCACGTAAACTGGGATAAGTCAACCCAACTTAGCTTGGTTTGGTTTTTACCCCTTTTCAAATTGGGATAAGTGTTGTACGATAACAATTCAGTGTGTATAATTGAATTTAGTTAAAATTAGAAAATATGGCGAAAGATGACGTAGCAATCAGATT
>CAIJXA010000041.1 GCA_903824515.1 uncultured bacterium | reverse complement strand
TGTTTGCTAAACTAACACAAAAGGATGTAGATGCTGTCGTTAAAGGCATCAATAATCGTCCGAGAAAGCGTCTTGGCTATTTAACTCCCTACGAGGTATTTGTAGAGGGCAAAATTGCAACTCAAGCTAGAATGTAGGGCATCTAAACTTCGGTAAATGGCTTTTTTAAGCTTGAATAATGCCAATATGAGTTGTTGTTTGCAAATTTGGTATTTTACGGATGAGGCGAAAGTGTGTATAATGGGGAAGCAGCAATCAGTGACTAGTAATCAGTCATTAGTCATCAGTAATCAGTGAAAGTGTCATATGAACTTGACTGTCTGCCGATAGGCAGGTTTCAGTTTCTACTTTCTTTATCTCACCTGATGATTGATATATTCTTACGAGATTAGTATTTCAGTCGGGATTTTCGTACATTCGTTTAAATTCGTAATTCGTAAAGAAAACAAAAATTAAATGACTCATCAAAAATTGGAAGATTTGTTTGCACCTAAATCAATTGCCATCGTGGGAGCTTCAAACAAAAAAAACAAAATAGGCACGATTTTGGCAAATAATATCATCGGGCTTGGCTACAAAGGAAAGGTCTTTTTTGTAAATCCGTCTTATGGCATGCTTGGACTGCGAAAATGTTATTCTTCACTTGAGAAAATTCCTAAAGAAGTAGATTTGGCGATTCTTGCGATTCCAGCGAAATTTGTGCTGGAAACAATTGAAAAATCTGCTGACAAAATCAAAAATTTTGTGATAATATCGGCTGGCTTTTCAGAAACAGGCACCAACGGAAAAAAACTAGAAGACAAAATAAACAAACTTGCTCAAGCCAAGGGTTTGAATATTTTGGGACCAAATTGCCTTGGTTTTATTGCTCCAACAGTCAAGCTCAATGCTTCTTTTGCCGGTGGCATGCCAGAAAATGGAAACATTGCCTTTGTGTCTCAATCAGGAGCATTGGCTGTAGCCTTGATGGATAAAGCGAAGAATGAAAGGTTGGCTTTTTCAAAAATTATTTCAGTTGGAAACAAGATGCAAATTTCAGAATCGGAATTGATTGAATATTTGGGCAATGATGATCGCACCAAGGTGATCGGGATATATTTGGAAGGAATTAAGGACGGTGCCAAGTTCTTGAAAGCTGCCGGCAAAGTTTCCTTGAAAAAACCGATTGTAATTTTGAAAGCTGGCAAAACTGCCAAGACCCAACTTGCTATTGCTTCACATACTGGTGCATTGGCTGGAAGCGACGAAATCACAAGCGTGGCTTTTGAAAAAACAGGTATCATCAGAGCAAATGATTTGGATGAATTTTTGAATTTACTCAAACTTATTAGCAACTATCCTTCTCCAAAAAGCTCTCTTTGCGGTGTGGTGACTAATGCTGGTGGGGCCGGAGTCTTGGCCACGGATGCTTTTAAAGACAAAAATCTATCCTTGGCTGATATTTCCGACAAAGCCAAGAAAAAGTTGAAAAAAATCTTGCCGGCAGAATCATCAGTTGAAAATCCCCTTGATTTATTGGGCGATGCTCAAGATGATCGCTATAGGGCAGTGTTGGAAATTTTACGCAATGAAAAAATTGAAAATATTTTTTGCTTACTTACACCGCAAGGTCAAACAAAAGTGGGTCAAATCGCCCTAGTTGCTACTGAATATTCACAGAAAAAAGATTTAAACATAATCCCGGTTTTCATTGGTGGTGAAAAAATCTCGCAAGCACTTTCTAGTTTTGTGAAAAATGGCCTTGTGAATTTTGCAACACCGGAAGCTGCAGTTGGTGCCTTGGAAAAATATCGAGTTTGGCAACAATTCACAGACAGCAGTACAAAAGTTTCTGCTTTGAAAATAGATCATAAAAGAAAAGACAAGGCCCAATTGATAATAAGCAAGGCGATTGCAGAAAAACGTAAAGCACTTTCTTTTTCTGACAGTGCGGAGGTGATGAAGCTATATGGGATTGAAGCTGTTGCTCATGCCGATGTGACGCAAGAGAATATTGAAAATTTGAATCTTGGTTTTCCACTTGCCCTTAAAATTGATTCGGACACTGTTTTGCACAAAACCGATCAAGGAGGCTTGATATTGGGAATTAAAAACATTGAACAATTGAAACAAAGTTTTTCGCAAATGCAGGAAAAATTTCCAGGTGAAAAAATAATTGCTCAAGCTCAGGTTGATAAATTCGCTGAAATTATTCTGGGCATAAAAAGAGATGCAATTTTTGGACCAGTGATTGTCTATGGCTTAGGCGGTATTTATACCGAAGTTTTCAAATTAGTAAATTTTTTACTGGTTCCAATGAATCTTCGGGAAATTGAAATGCAAATCATGAAAAGTAAAATCAGTTTTTTGTTTAAAGGTGTTCGCGGGCAGGCAGCATGCGACAGCAAACAGTTTGCCAAGATTCTTTTGGGGCTAATGCATTTTGCTCAAGAAAATTTGCAAGTAAAAGAATTTGACATTAATCCACTCTTTATTCATAATTATAAACAAGACGCATGTGCTGTAGATATTAAAATTATATTTTAATCACCCCAACAGTAATTCCAAAAAGGAATTTATAGTGAGAATTAGATTCTCACAAGGTCGTCTTTGGCTTTGTTGTGGTTAAAAATAAATTTTAATAAAAACGGTACGGTTGAATGCTCATTTTTTTGCAGTCTTTCGTATCACAAAAAAATGAAAAAGTTAAAAATTCTCGTAGTTGACAAAGACCCCTTGCTGCGAGAAATGTGCGCTGAGATGTTTGAAAGCAGGAATTTCGATGTTATTCAGGCTGCTGATGGGCTGGAGGGTTTAAGTTCAGCAACAACCAAGCTGCCAAATTTAATCTTCAGCGGAATAGTTATGCCAAGAATGGATGGTTTTGCTATGGTTGAGGCTCTCAAGAAAAATCCAGTAACTGCAAGTATTCCAATAATAATTTCTTCACCCATTGGAAGAGAGGAAGAAAGAACCAGGGCTTTTGAGCTTGGTGTCGATGACTTTATTGTCAGAGGAACAACCTGTCAAGATAAGGTGATTGCATGTGTCAAAGCTCTTCTCGGTGAAAATAATGTGAGATATATGTTAGGATTTGGCGTTTCAACAGATGAAACTCAGCGATTAGCACACGATTTGAATGTAAAAGTAGGCGAAAAAGGTAATTTTGAATGCAGTGTTTGCGGCGATCCTCTCGTGCTTGATTTAGAACTAATAAATTCAGAAGAAAAGAAAGAAAAAACAATGAAAGCAAAATTTATTTGCTCAAGTTGCAGTTGGGAGGCAACGCTAGACAACGTAGATTCTCAAAACTAATGCACACTACATAAATAACATCCAACAAAATCGCATAAAGTTTATGGCAAGATGGCTAAGCAGAGAGCGAGTCGAGATTCCTTTAGATTTTTCACCGAAAGTTCATGCCGTGGTAGGGCAAATCTTGTTTTCTCGAGGACTAGAAACAGACAAGGAGATTCAGGCGTTTATGGCGCCAGATTATCAAACAGATTCTCTCAATCCGTTTCTTTTTCATGATATGGAAAAACTCGTTGAGCGAATCCGTCAGGCGCAGGAGTGTAAGGAAAAAGTGATTATATTTGGTGATTATGATGCAGACGGGATAACATCGTCGGCAATTCTAAAAGAAACTTTCACTGAGCTTGGAGTTGATGCCGAGGTGTATATCCCTGATAAGCGAACCGAAGGGTATGGACTTAATTTGTTGGCAATTGATATATTTAAAATTGCCGGAGTCAAGCTCATTATCACTGTAGATTGTGGCATAACAAGTCTTGCTGAAACGCAAAAAGCCAGGGAGTATGGGATTGACATAATTATTACGGATCATCACCATGTTCCCGAAAGTCTGCCAAATGCCTATGCAATTATCAATCCTCATCAGGCTGGCTGTGGTTATCCATTTGCTGATTTGGCTGGCGTTGGAGTGGCTTTCAAGGTTGTGCAGGCAATTTTCGAGCGATTGATGCCTGAAAAAATAGGACAAACAAAATGGATGTTGGACTTGGTGTCAATTGGGACTATTGCTGATTGCGTTCCTCTAATTGGAGAGAACAGACTGTTTGTGAAGTATGGCCTTGTTGTCCTTTCAAAAACCCGCAGAGTAGGGCTTTTGGAATTGTTTACAGTTGGAAGAATTGTGATTGATGAATCAGTAATTCCAGACACAAAAAAAGTTTCTTTTTATATTGCTCCCAGAATAAATGCGGCCGGAAGGATTAATCACGCAAACCTGGCCTATAACTTAATTATCGAAAAAAATGTCATTCACGCTCGTGCTTTTGCCCTTGAATTGGAAGCTAACAATACCGAACGACAAAAAATCACGGCTGAGGTTGTAAATGAAATTAAATCATTGGCCGAAGGACAATATAAGAACAAAAAAATCATTTTTGCAGTTGGCCAACATTTCCCAATTGGGGTAGTCGGCTTGGTAGCTGGAAAGATTGTGCAACTATATGGAAAGCCAACGGCAGTTTTCCAAAAGGGAACCGTGGAAAGTAAGGGTTCTTTTCGCAGTATCCCGCAGATAAATATTATTGAAGCTATTGGAAAATGCCGTGATTTGCTGATAAAATTTGGTGGTCACAGCCAAGCGGCAGGAGTTTCCGTGCGAAATGATCAATTGGAAAATTTTCAAAAAACTCTGGATGAAATAATCGAAAAACAACTCGAAGGAATTGAGCTTGAAGCAGAAATAATTATTGATGGGGAGATTACACCAAGAGAAATAAATTTTGATTTAGTTGCCGATCTTGAAAAGTTAAGGCCCTTTGGCATTGGAAATGTTGAGCCGGTATTGTTGATAAAAAATCTGATTATAACCCAGAAGCGTTTTCTTGGCAGTGAGAAGAAACACGTGAAATTTTTTTTGGTTCCGGCCGAAGATAATGCGCAAGGCAATGGCGAAATAAAAATATTAGAGGCAATCAGTTTTGGTGGCGCAGAGAGATTGGAAGCTTTGAAGGAAGGCAGCCGTGTTGATGTGTTGTGTAATGTTCAAAAGGATGATTGGAATGGAAACAGCAGGATTCAACTTAATGTCGTGGATATGAGAATTGTAGAAATAAAGTAGAAATACATTGGAGATTCAGTAGTGATAAGATAGAAATTAAGTAGATGTAGGATGGATATAAAAGAGTATAATTCCTCCTTTTAGAAAAGGGAGATTAGGAGGATTTAATTTAAGTTTGTAGATTCGTAGTTAACTCGTAGTTTCGTATCGGCTTATGAAAATCGCTTTTGTCCATGACTATCTAGTGCAGCGCGGAGGAGCCGAAAGGGTGCTGGAATGTTTTTGCGAGATTTATCCCTATGCTCCAATTTATACCATTGTCCACAACAAGGCGGCCATGCATGGTGCCTTTGAAAACAAGCGGATTTACACTTCGTATTTGCAAAAAATGCCTTTTACCAAGAGTTGGCACAGAATATTTCCATTGCTGATGCCGCCGGCTATTGAACAGTTTGATTTTTCCAATTATGACGTAGTTGTCTCTGATTCATCCAGTTATGCTAAGGGCATTATCACGCGACCGCAAACATTGCACATTTGCTATATGCATACTCCAATGCGCTACGCTTGGGATGATTGTCAAAAATATACGCGTGATTTTTATTTTCCACGTTTCGTCAAAAGCATCATTCCATTTGCAATGAATTACATTCGTCTTTGGGACAAGGTGAGCGCTGACAGAGTCGATCTTTTTGTGGCTAATTCAAATTTTGTGGCCAACAGAATCAAAAAATATTATCGAAAAGAGGCTATTGTAATTCATCCACCGGTTGACACTAAAAGATTTTCTCCAGCTGTTAGCAGTGAAAAAGTGCAACCATATTTCTTGATGGTGGGTAGGTTGATTGCCTATAAGCGGCATGATATTACCATTAAAGCTTTTAATAATCTTGGCCTCCCACTTAAAATTATTGGCCGAGGTCCGGAGCTTAAAAGACTCAAAAAAATAGCCGGTTCAAATATTGAATTTTTGGGTCGAGTTGATGATGAGCAATTGAAGCAGTATTATCTGGATTGCCAAGGAGTTGTTTTCCCCCAAGAAGAAGATTTCGGCATTGTGGCCATGGAAGCACTGGCTTGTGGCAAACCACTGGTGGCATATCGCGGCGGTGACATTCCAGAGCACATGGAAAATCAAACTATGGGGGTCTTTTTTGAGCAGCAAACCAGTCAGGCCATCATCGAAGCTGTGAAAAGATTTCAAGCCTTGTCTTTTGACAGTCAATATATTTCTAGTAAAGTCCAAAAATTCAATCGCGAAATTTTCAAGGAAAAGATGCGGGAGATTATTGAGAACAAACTCGGGGAGCATAAAAACGTCTAAACATCCAAGCATATAAACATTTAAACAATATCGTCTTCGCAAGGATTTTTGTACTACAAAATCCGTGGCAATTCAGAATTGAGTATGGCCCTGGATTGCTTCGGATGATTACATTCTCGCAATGACAAATTCTTTTTTTAAAAACACACCCAGATATTAATATATGGGTTTAGCTTTTTCAGGCTTAATAGAATTTTTTTGGCAAATAAAAAAGAGATGGACACACAAGCGTTAAAAATTGCTTGCATGTCACATCTCTATAATTCTTAGAACATATTAACTTTCTACGCTTTCAATGTCCATTAATGCGAAAGTAACACTTCCTCGAGCGAATCTTTCTTCATATAAAGAAGCAGCAAACAGACCGTCCTCACGTGAGCCCTGGTATAATTTGTCAAAATACGGATTCACCACAATTCTCTATTATACGGCTTTTCCACCCAAAAGTCAAGACTACCGCAAAAGCGGGGGATGGTATATGGTTAAATAAAGACAAAAGGCATTGTTATATTGATACACTGTTACATTGTCAGGAATACAAAATAAGAATGTGCATCTATAATAACAATGTAACAATTTAGCAATGTAACAGTATGAGAGTAGGAGTTGACATCCGCTGTTTGGTGGAAGGAAAAAACACAGGCGTTGAAGAATACACGACAAACATCTTGCATTGTCTTTTCAAATTGGACCAAAAAAATACTTATGTGCTGTTTATTAATTCCTGGCGCCAGCCAAGGGCCCAGCTTAATCAATTCAAAAAATACAAAAATGTCAGCGTGAAACAATTTCACATCCCAAATAAGATTTTGAATTTATGTATGTGGTATTTTCATTGGCCGCATATCGATAAAATGCTTGGCGGAGTGGATAAATTCTGGATGCCGAATATAAATTTCGTGGCTCTTTCCGGTGAGGTTAAATTAACTTTGACGATTCATGACCTTTCATTTGAAATTTTTTCAGAGACATTTTCTTTTAAGCGAAGACTTTGGCATCACTTTATCAATACGCGCCGACTTTGCAAACGAGCTAGTAAAATTATTGCAGTTTCTGACTCATCAAAAAAAGACATTATTAGTTATTACGCAATTGACCCAGCAAAAATTGAGCGGATTTATAATGCTGTGGCCGAGGATATTGGGCAATTGGATCATAATGACCCGCGTTTGATGGCGGTGAAAGAAAAATATCATTTGCCTTTCAATTTCATTTTCTATCTCGGTACTATTGAGCCTCGGAAAAATATTTCTGCAATTGTGGCGGCTTTTGATCAACTAAAATCACTGCACAATCAGCAATTAAACAAATTCAAGCTCGTAATTGCGGGCGGCAAGGGTTGGGGCGTCGAGAAAATTCTTTCCAAGATGCGCAGAGCAAAAAACACAAATGACATTATTTTTACTACTTGCATTACCAATGAGGATAAAGCGGCGGTCTACACCCTGGCAACGCTTTTCGTGTATCCTTCATTTTATGAGGGTTTTGGACTTCCCGTGCTGGAATCCATGCGCTGTGGCGTGCCAGTTGTAACCTCCAACACTTCATCTCTGCCTGAAGTCGTGGGGGATGGTGGTATCATGGTTGATCCAGACAATCCCAATGAACTTTTCTTAGCAATGAAAGAGCTGTTGCTCAACAAAGATTTTTATGAACAAATGAAAAACAAAGGTTTGCGCCAGTCCATCAGATTCAACTGGACAACTTCAGCCCGAGAGCTCCTAGCTATTTTAGGACAATAACTAGTATTAATATATCTCGATATCCTAAATACTTCCATATGTCCATTTATGGAATAAGGGGGTACAGTTCATCAAGAGAAAGCCTGGAATTTCAAAAGCATAAGAAATCAGGGAAGAAGGCGTGCTTCTCAAACACTGTTTTTGGCCGTGGTTGTTATCCTAAAAACGATAAAACCTTGATTTTTCTTGTATCTATGGTAAAATTTGCTCATGCAAAAAAAGAAAATATATATTGAAATCCAAATTCCAGACCCGATTAGGCGTCGTTTGGCAAAAAAAATAGAGCAATGGAGTGATTTGCCAATCAAATGGAGCAAGGAGGAGAGTCTGCATCTGACTGTCTCTTTTGTTGGTTATGTGGATGAAAGTGTCATTCCGGAAATTTGCGAAAAAGTCAGTGAGGCAGTTGAAAGTCTTGAATCTTTTGATTTAGAGCTAACAAAAATTTTGCTTAGTCCAGATGTTGCTGATCCTAGAATGGTCGTTCTGAATGGGGAGGTTAGTGATGAGCTTGGGAATTTGCACGGGGCTGTTCAGGATGCTCTTGGCATGAAGACGCAGCAGTATAAACAATTCAGAGCAAATTTAATGTTGGGAAAAATCAGAAAAGAAAAATGGGATCAGCTTGCTGAAAAACCCGTTATTGATGAAAAAGTTCACATCATTGTCCCAGTTGACTGCGTGAGCGTGATGGAAAGTAAAGGCGGCGGCGCTGAATATATTTCGTTGGAAGATTGTCCGCTAGGATAAAAAATAATCAAAATACCAGAAACAGAAAATAAGATAAGATATTCGAGATACATGAAGTAAGAAACAAGATATAAGAAACAAATTCTAAGCAAATCTCAAATTCAAAAAATCAATAAGCAAACAATTTGGATTTTGGTTATTGAAAATTGTTTGGTGCTTGTATCTTGGTTATTGTATTTTTATGCACATATTGGGTATTCGAATCGATAATCTTGGCAAAAAAGAAATTCTTGAAAAGATAGAATTTTTTTTGGATGAAGAAAAATTCCACCAGATTGCGACAATCAATCCAGAGTTCATCCTTCAGGCGCAAAAAGATTGTGATTTCAAAAACGTAATAAATATGTGCAATTTGAATGTGGCAGATGGAGCTGGAATTGGATACGCATTTTTGAGATTTGGAAAATTTTTGAAAACCAGACTCGCCGGAGTTGATTTGCTGGAGGAAATTTTGAAAATTGCCAATGAGCGAAAACTCAATATTTTCCTGGCGATTAGCAAAAATGGTTTAAGTTCCTACTTCGAAATTAAAACTGTCCTCGAAAAGAAATATCCGAGTTTGAAAATTGGAGGAAGTGATATCGAGCTGAGTCATCAGTCATCTTTCATCAGTCATCAAAACAGAGAGGATGATGACAGATTGCCGATTACTGATTATGATATTTTATTTTCCAACTTCGGTGCTCCAGCTCAAGAAAAGTTTATTAATAGTCAAAAAAATGCTAAACTTAGATTAGCGATGGGCGTCGGCGGAAGTTTCGACTTCATCACTGGCAAAATCGTTCGCGCTCCGATTTGGATGCGTGCGATTGGACTTGAATGGCTTTGGCGCTTTGCGCAGGAGCCAAAATACAGGGCCAAGAGAATTTTCAATGCCACAATTGTTTTTCCAATTAAAATATTGTTTTCAAAAAAATAACATGACTAATCCAGAAAAAAAACCGAGAGTTCGTTTTGCGCCGTCGCCAACGGGCTATCTTCACATTGGAGGTTTGCGAACTGCGCTGTACAACTATCTTTTCGCTCGAAAAAGTGAGGGTGTTTTTGCGCTTCGAGTCGAAGACACTGATCAGAAAAGATTTGTCGAGGGTGCAGTTGAAAATCTCATCAACGCACTTGAGCAGATGGGAATTACTTGGGATGAAGGGGTCTATCGCGAAAATTTCAAATTTCAAATTCCAAATTCCAAATTGAATAAATCAACCACTTATCCTGGGATAGTTGAGGTTGGTGATTTTGGGCCATATGTTCAATCGGAAAGATTGGAACTCTACAAAAAATATGCTGAGCAGTTGGTTGCGGATGGAAAAGCGTATTATTGTTTTTGCGACCAAAAGAGATTGGAGAAAATGCGCGAACTTCAACAAGTAGAAAAGAAAGCTCCCATGTATGATCGCTATTGTCTTGAAAAGCTTAGCGCCGAAGAAATTGCTGAAAAATTGAGAGAAAAATGTCCTGCAACAATCAGACTCAAGGTTCCCAAAGATGAAATTATTGAATTTGAGGATTTGGTTCGTGGCAAGGTTTCTTTCAATTCTAGTAATATTGATGATCAGGTTTTGCTTAAATCTGATGGTTTTCCAACCTATCATTTGGCCAATGTGGTAGACGATCATCTGATGGAAATTACTCAGGTTATTCGCGGTGAAGAGTGGCTTCCGAGTACTCCAAAGCACATTCTGCTTTATCGAGCTTTTGGTTGGCAAGAGCCGGAATTCGCACACATTCCGCTGCTGCTGAATCCTGACAAATCAAAACTTTCCAAAAGGCAAGGCGACGTGGCAGTTGAAGACTATATTAATAAAGGTTATCTGAAAGAAGCTGTGATCAATTTTGTGGCTATGCTGGGATGGAATCAGGGTGAGGGGAGCGTGCAAGAAATTTTTTCAATGGCGGAACTTACTGCAAAATTTGATATAAAAAAGGTCCACAAGGCTGGAGCAGTTTTTGACATCAAAAAATTAGATTGGATCAATGGTCAATATATCAAAAAAATGTCGGTCGCTGATTTGTACGATGTGGCAAAACCTTTTCTTGAAAAAAAGGAATATTTTCAGTCATGGAACATGAAGCATGAAGCATGGAGCTTGGAAGAAAAGACTGAATATTTCAAAAATGTGTTAACTGTTGAGCAGGAAAGATTGGTAAATCTTTCTCAGGTTGGGGATGAAAATGAATTTTTCTTTAACGACATAGTTTGTGAAAAAAAATTATTATACTGGAAAGAAATGACCGATGAGCAATTAAAACTATCGCTGCAAAAATCGCATGCAGTTTTGACGCAAACCAATGAGCAACAATGGACAAGAGAACTCATTGAACAAAATTTACTGGCAGCAGCTGGAAATAATCGCGGCGAACTTCTTTGGCCCTTGCGCGCAAGTTTGACCGGAGCGCAAAAATCTCCCTCACCATTTGAATGCGCTTGGGTGCTTGGAAAAGAAGAAACCCTCAAGCGGATTGAAAATGCCTTGAATTTGGTGTAAGCTTAGGGCGGGTCTAGAGAATTTCGTCTGAAGAAAATATGAAACATAAAAACCCAAAAGTACAAAATTTATTTCCTTTAATGATTGCCATTTTGGCAGTGTTTTTCATCATGATTTTCAAAGTGAACGCAGCGAGCAATGGTTGCGGCTTATTTGCTCAGGGAACGAGTGAGCGAGATAAATGCGAGGCTTATAATGCAAAAGCTGCTGCTTATCGTCAAATTATTGATATCAAAAAAAAGCAAAGCGAACTCCTCGGAACAAAAATTTCCACCATGAACTCAAGTATTCAGGATGTAAAGGCACAAATCAGAGACACTGGTAGTCAAATTGACGATTTAAACGCTCAAATTGCAAAGCTCGAAAGTCAAATAAGGGAAAAAGAGGTACTCATTACTTCTGACAAAGAACTACTGATTCAATTGATTCAGTCATATTATCAAATGAGCCAAACAAATCCGGTTACCACCTATCTTTCAGAAGAAAATTTAGCTTCCTTTATGGTGAGTAAGGATCAAATATCTCAAGCCGGAGACAAAGTTAATCAGCTAATTGATACGCTTAATGGCCTCAAGGATGGAATTCAAAAGCAAAGCAATGAACTTGCGCAGAAGAAAGCTGAACTAGTTGGTGCTCATCAAGAATTGCAAAACAAAAGTGATAATTTTGAATCTATCAAAAAGCAGCAAACATCACTGCTTGTTCAAACACAAGGAGAGCAAGCGAAATATGCCGATTTGCTAAAAAAAGTAGAGGAACAGAAAGCTGAACTGTTGGATATTGATCAGTTTTTTGCAGCAAGTGGTTTGTCTGCCGACTCATATTCAAAACCAGATTCAAAATATTTTGCTTCAACAAGTTGGTATTTTTCACAAAGAGATTCGCGGTGGGGAGGTATGACAATTGGAAACACGAAAACTTTGATGAAGAGTTATGGTTGCGCCGTGACCTCAGTGGCAATGGTTTTCAAGGCCCATGGAGGCTCAACGACACCTGGAGGTCTTGCAAAAGAGTCAATTTTTTCAGGAGACCTTATTAATTGGCCAAGTAGCTGGGACAGTCCAAAGCTGACTCTCAGTGGTGACGGAAAATCTCACAAGAATATTGACTGGTCAATTATTGATGCCCAAATAGCAAAAGGTAATCCTGTTATTGTTTACATTGGTCGATCAAATGGTTCCGGTGGACATTATGTGGTCATTCATCACAAGGATGCGAAAGGTAAATATGTTGTACATGATCCATACTTCGGTGCAAATATCTTCTTGGATACGTCTAGAGCGCTGATTGGAGCAATGGGTTCTTCAAGTTCTACCTATGTTGATCAGATGATTATCTATAATTAGAACAGTTTGCTTGGTCTTTTTGGCCACTCAGATATTCTCTGATGTTTATTTTAAGGAAGTATATTATTTATAGTAAGGGGTTGTGCGACATTAAAATAGGCAAGGTACTTAGCAGTAGGAAATCGTATTTACTTATTTTAAACACCTAAGTATTTAATGCTGTTTAAAATGACATATCTGCTGGGTTGATCCGCCTAGGTTAAATCAGATGATTTGATTGATTTCAGATATTTGAAAAAATGTTTTCAGAATTAATTTGTTTTATAAATTATATTTAAAATTATTTAGAATTTGTAATCTCGTTAACAGTTGGTATGCCAGGGGCTGCGTTTAAGTTTAGCTTATTATAATATTTTAATGAGAGCCATAAAATGCGCATGACTCAAAAACATACCAGCTTTAATTTTTGACGTCAGCTGAGCGATTAGGTCCTGAGTGATATATCTACTCAAAACTTATTATTAAAACTACCTAGGGGCATTTTATAGGTTAAAAACAGTCCAAATAGACCTGAGAACTACCTCAAAATAATGGCTTGTTTAAGCCAAAAAACGACGCTCAAAATTGACCTGCAAGGCCTTTGAAAATAGAAAGTGGTATAGGTATATCACATAATATGGCTCATTTAAAGCTTTAATTCATATAGCGGGAGTTGGTGACAAATGAGAGGTTAGATTTTGTCAAAAAAGGATTATTTAGGAAATATACTGAAAGTTAGTGGAGGGTTTAGGAGAATGTTGAACATAGTCAAATTGTAGGTAGGTCATGAATCAGGTAGTGCAAGGAAGGACAAGACGGCAGTTTAGTTAGAGTGAGACATAAACGTGGGTTATATTGTTTTAATTTATAAGTCGCGGGGGTTGTTTATTTGGATTAGTGTCGCAAAAGATATAATGTGCGACGTACTATATATCAAAACAATAACTATATAAACAGACATACTACCTAGCCCATAAGGAGCTTTCCTTGAATTAATCTTTGAAGAACAAATCACAATGACAAGAAAAAGGTATCCGTGTCATACTTGGAAAATCCAAGTTTCTCATAGAGTTTATGCGCGGCGGTTCTCATTGGATTACTTGTGAGATTTATCTTGCTAATTTTTCTTTCTCTGGCAATTTCGATCAGTCGCAAGACCAACATCTTGCCAAGACCTTTTCCTTGATGATTTTCTCCAATAATAACATCTTCTATTCTGGCCACTTCCCCTTTCGTTGGCACCTTGTGAATAATCAGTGATCCAAAACCAATCAGCGCATCATCTTCTTCAATAACCAAGCATACTGCATCGTGATCAGCCACCGAGGATGCTGAATCTATCAGGATTTCCTTGCCAGTAAGTGTCACAAAAAGACCAACTAGCTTCTTCTCATCCCCTATTTGCAGTTCTCTTATTTTTGACATATTTTTTTACTTGTTTAAATGAATACTTTCAATGTTACTTCTTTTCCTGATAATTTTTAATCGCTGCATGAAGAGCATCTGCAGCCAAATTGCTGCAGTGCATTTTTGCCGAAGGCAGTCCACCCAACTCTTCCGCTACTTTCTTGTTGGTAATGGCCAGCGCCTCTTGAATTGTCTTCCCCTTGGCCAAATCGGTGGTCATTGATGAGGTTGAAATGGCTGCTCCACAACCAAGTGTTTCAAACTTAACATCTTGAATCATCTCTTGGCCCTGTTTGTCCTTTTTTACCTTAATATATAGTCGCATAATGTCGCCACACTTGGGGTTACCAACTGTCCCAATGCCATCAGCATTTTTAATTTTCCCCTGATTATGCGGACGCGTAAAATGCTCCATTACTTGTTTAGTATATTTTTGCATAATAAAATAAATTTATAATTATTTATTAACGAATTAACGCATTAAAGGATTGTGTTTCAACTTTATAACTTTATAAACTTTTAACTTTATAGCTTTATTTGAAGTCTGCTAGCACGTTTCCGGATATTTTTCGCAAGCGCTTCACAACTTCCTTTATTTTCACAATGACAATGTCCAGTTCTTGTTTGGTCGTGTGTTTTCCAAGGGTGAGGCGCAGACTGCCGTGAGCTTGTTCATGACGAAGGCCAAGTGAAAGCAGCACATGTGATGGATCAAGCGCTCCAGATGAGCATGCAGAGCCTGTGGATGCTGCAATTCCATCGAGATCAAGTGAGAGAATCAAACCTTCCCCTTCCACATCGTCAAAACGAAAATTGGCGTTATTGGGAGATCTTTTTTCAGCTGAGCCATTGAGATATGACTTTGGAATTTCTTTGAGCACTCTTTTGATCAAATAATCGCGCAATTGAGTTATTTCTTTGATATATTTTAGTGTGGCTGGTGTTTTGATTGCATTGATAGCTGCTCCTAGTCCAATAATTCCCGGAACATTATGGGTTCCGGCGCGCATTTTGTATTCTTGGTCGCCGCCATCTTGAATTCGTTTAATTGCAGTTGCCTTGCGAACATATAAAAGTCCAACTCCCTTAGGACCATATATTTTGTGAGCTGACATTGAAAGTAAATCGACTCCGATTTCATCAACATCGCAATTAAAATAATTGATTGCCTGTGTGGCATCAGTATGGAAAGATATTTTTGGCAATTTTTCTGTCGCTCGCTCAATGTTAATTTTTTTGAGTAATTTCCCGATTTCAGCGATTGGTTGCACGGTACCGATTTCATTATTAACGTACATGACGGAAATTAAAATTGTATTTGGTTGGATAGCAGCTTTAATATCCTTCACTGAGATTAAGCCTTCTTTGTTAGGAGTAATAAAAGTAACTTCTGCTAAACCATCTTTTTTGGCAAACTTGCAAGCGTCCAGAACGCAATGGTGTTCAAAGGCAGTCGTAATGATGTGAGGTTTTTCCTCAGCTTTTCTGGCGATTGAATTGTGAGAACGCAGAATACCTTTGACGACTAAATTATTGCTCTCGGTTGCCCCTGAGGTAAAGATTATTTCCGAGGGTGAGCACTTGAAAAATAAGGCGGCTTTAGCTCTGGCTTCATCAATTGCCTCCAGAGCTTCCTGCCCAAATCCATGGACACTCATCGCATTACCAAAATTTTCCGAGAAATATGGCAGCATGGCCTCTAAAACTTTTTTATCCACCGGCGTCGTGGCTGCGTAGTCTAAATATATTTTTTTCATATTGCTAGTTACTGATTACTGATTACTGATTACTTTTTATTATTTAATTAAATCGCTCAATTTGATTCCATACAGCGTCTTTTGAATTTGAACTCCCAATTTATTCCAAACGATACTAGATGGACATTTTTTCTCCATTGCACAAAATTTTCCGACGCATCTCATTGGAGAAATTGGACCATCCAGAATTTCAATCACCTCTCCAGCTGTAATCTTCTTAGGGTCCTTGGCAAGGGTATATCCCCCATTCTTACCCTTGACTGAATCAATCACATTTCCATCGCGAAGATTTCCCAGTATTCGCTCAAGATATTTTTGAGAAATATTTTCCTCGATCGCAATTTCTTTAATAGTTTTTTGCGCTGGATAGCACTGTGCTAAATTAACAATGGCCTTGAGGCCGTATTCAGCTTTGGTTGAAAATTGCATAAGTTTTTTTATAATGTCTACTAATTTAGTATACATTCATAATACCACTGACTTAATTTTCGTCAACCCCTGACTTTTTATTAGAAATGTTCATAGTTAATTGTTATAGTTGATTTAATATTCAAATAACTTTAAACAGGCTCCTATAAATTAGGAGAAAAAAATGACTCCAGCACAATTTCAAAAGACACCTGAAACTCTCCTCATCTTCCCTCTTTCCGATAGTCACTACGTGGGAACAAATGGCGGAGACAAAGGAAAAATTATACGAATTAACAAAAAAGCCGTCCAAATAATCTGTAAGAATGGTGTTTGTCTTTCAAATATAACTGAGCTAGCATGGTGGGAGCCCAATATTCAGCTTATTAAAGTTCACTCAATAGAAAATGGGGTTCAGCTTGAAAATTGTTTGCCACTTGAAGAAGTGGCTATAGTATCGGCTCCTGCGTAACAAAGTTCTACACAGAGATATAGTTTCCATAAGCATTCATATGCCCATGGAAACTATATCTCTTTTTTATTTCCCAAAAAATCATGCGCAAATTTAAGCAATGAACCTGCTGATGGTTTTATTGGGATAAATTTGATATACTAAACGAAACATTACTGTCTTTGCGAGGATGTAATCATCTGAAGCAATCCAGGGGGTTGCTCATCCGCCAGTCGGCGGACTGGATCGCCACGCATTTCCGAATACAGAAATGCTCGCGATGACATGGGTACTGCAGACTTTATGAACTTTATAACTTTATAACTTTCAACTTATTTATGCGTATCTCCTATTCAGCCTTTGACACTTATCAAAATTGCAGCTTGAAATATAAATTTCAAAATATTGATAAATTAAAAGAGCCAAAATCAAAAGAGGCGGTTTTCGGAACCCTTGTGCATAGCACAATGAAATATATTCATTCCCCAGCATTAATCCCACCAAAACTTGAAGAAGCTTTAGCATATTTTTCTAAGGATTGGAACAGTGATGTCTTCGAAAACGAACTTGAAGAACGTAGCGCTTTTTCGCAAGGTGTGGCTATGATTCAGGATTATTACAGAAAAAATGATCCCTCTCAATCCATTGTGGTTGACCTAGAAAGCCGCTTTGCAATTGAAATTGGTGCAGAGAAAAGCACGCACATCATTTCCGGAATCATTGATCGCATTGACAAGACTGAGGATGGCTATGAAATTATCGACTACAAAACTACCAAAAAGATGCCTTCCCAAGAAAAAGTGGACAACGATTTGCAGCTCTCGGTTTATCTCAATGCTTTTTTGGCTCGATATCCCAAAGAAATTGATCGTTTGGATAAAGTTACGGTCAGTCTTTATTATCTCAAGCACGGTGTCAAACTTTCCTCAACCAGAACTCGCGAGCAATTGGAAAGTGCCAAAAAGCTTTTCCTGGATGTTATCTCTCTGATTGAAGAAGGAAAATTTGAGCCTAATGTGACTCCGCTTTGCGATTGGTGTGGCTATCAAAAATTTTGCCCGATGTGGAAACACAAATTTAAAGAAGAAAGAAAAATTGACTCCGAAGAAGTTAACGTCGCTATTAGTGACTACATTAATCTCAAGTCTGCCATCACTTCGACCAAATATCAATTGGCTGAGCTTCAAGAAAAAATTGGCAAATATATGGAGCAAGAAGGTGTCGACCGAGTTTTCTCCGATGAAGGTATCATCGCCCAAACGATTCGCAAAACTTATAAATACGACGCGGCCTTGCTACGTGATATTCTGGAACCGCTCGATAAATGGGAAGCAGTCCTCAAAGTCGACGGCATCGCGCTTCGCAATATCATGAGTGTCCTTTCCCCTGCCGCCCGCAAGGATATTGAGGCTGCTAAAGTGACTGACAAGGAAACCAAAAGTTTTTCTATTAAAAAGAAATAAATTTATGACCAACAATCATCTTTTGGCAAAAATTGGGCAATATGCGCTTATCAAAAACAATGAGAGCAAAATTTTAATTTTAGAAAGAGCTAATTCTAAGACTTGGTCTTTGCCAGGTGGAAGACTTAGCGAAGGAGTTTATAAAAACACCTTCGCTATTTTTTGATGCTCAAAATTGAATAAATATATCGGCATTGTTTATGCTAAGAGAAAGATAACAGATAATAATTTGTATTTACTATGTAAAATACGCTGACTTTTTTTGCATGTGTTTTCATTGCAATTTTTCAACTAAGTAAATTGCAAAACCCCTGTGTAATTGCGTGTTTTGCTGGAAGCTGTTATTTAAAATATAAATGAAGGTCCACAAAAAAAACGGAGAAAATCATGCTCAATCATGAAAGAGAATATGGGGCAATCTGGCGCCGAATTTTTGCAGTTTTTATATCATATGCAATAAGCGAAGACAGAAGAATTGAGGCCAGGAGGCGCCTTGATGAGAAAAGACATATTTTGTATGACAAAATTGCTGGTATGGAAGAATCATCGTTATTGGAAAAAAAGAAAATTCAAGCAGCGAGTGGAATTGTCAGTCCTGTTTCAGAACAAGATCATTCATTGACGGACCTGAAGGAAGATTTTCGAAAAATTGAATTTCGCTACATTAATCTTCTTACGAAAATGCCGGATGATTTTTTTGAAAGAGAAAGGTGGAACAGAGGAAAAGCAATTGATTTTATGATTCTTTCTGAAGCAATAAGTGAGCTTATTCATCGAGCAAAATTAATGTCACTGCAATACATGGACGATGTTATGGTAAAAAGATGCATTAGTTTATTCGCACCAGAACATGAGCCCTTTAATCAGAATTGATGAGAATCTCATTTCACAAGAAATCCCAAAGAAACAATCGTTTCCTTGGGATTTATTATCTAGCAAAGTAAGCAAATGAAGGTAACCATTCATTTCGTAGCGAGCGACGACAACAAAAGGTTAATACCTCACCGATTTTATCAGTGTTAACCCATAGAGTTCAGGGCAAACCCCCGGGTATTAATACCCTTTTATTATATTTTTTCAAGTTAAAATATATTTAAAATTTTACAAATTGCTCCCAACTTTCAAAAAGTTTCTTGGTAGCGATCAAATCACCGACGTTATATTTGGCAATGTCGAGAAATTTTTTCTCGACAAAAAGTTGTCCAACTTGGTCGCCGGTGATGCCAGCAGCTTTCGGACTTTCGATGCCAAAAGCGCGTGAGAAAAGATGTAGACTTCCCTTTCGGCGAACTGCGCCGTAAAAAGTCAATTGATCAAGCAAGTCAATATGTTTGGCATTCTTTGGTTGGCTGGAAAGATAGCGATTTGCCATTAAATTTTTGGTCGGTCGGATGCCATGAATTGCACTTCTGATCAGTAAAAATGGCACATCAAAAGTGCGGCCGTTGAAACTGACGAATTCCTCATATTTTTGCGCCAAGTTCCAAAATTGCTCAAGCATTTCTTTTTCACCAAGAACCCTGAATTTTATGTTATCTTCTTCGCTGTCAGTGATATCGGCATCTGGCGCTTGAAAATAAACAGCTCCTTTGTCTTTTTCGACGTCATAGACTCCAATGGCAACAATTTGGCCAGTTAGAGGGGAAAAACAAAGCCCACGCTTAACCTCAAGAAATAGCTTGTCGGCCTCTTCCTGAGATTGAGCCTGCTTATTAATCCAACTCGTCAGGGATCCTTGAGTAGTTTCGTCAAAGGTGTCAAAATCTTCGCCAATTGTTTCAATGTCAAATACTAGTTTACTCATATGTTTTCTATATAGCATACTTGCGGCTATTGTCCAAGGTTAGATAAAGCGTTATGATTCATAAATGAAGAATGTATTTCGAAAAATTAAAAATTTTTTTGCAAATTTTTTTACCTTAAACGATAGTGCTCACCACATTGCCGGTGGAGTTGCACTTGGTGTATTCTTTGGAATTCTCCCAGGAGAGGGTGTTGGCACAACATTGGTTGCAGCTACACTTTTGAAATTCAATAGAGCTGCAGCTACAATCGGAATTCTGTCCAGTAATATGTGGACTACTTTCCTGACTTTGCCCCTGGCTGTTTTTATCGGTGGAAAACTTTTTGGTCAAAGTAAAAAAACCCTGTATGAACATTTTTACCAAACCTATAATCTTGGTTGGAAATATTTTTTGAGTAAAGTCATTTTCTTTGAACTCGCCTTGCCTCTTATTGTTGGGTATCTAATAGTTTCCGTAGCAATTGCCTTGGCTTTTTATCTTGTAATTTTTGTCTTGCTGAAATATTTCAAAGTGCAGCGATAAAATATTATTTTATTGTTGTGCCAATAAACTTTTCGCCATTGAGATATTTTTCAAAGTTGGCAATCTTTTTGCCATTGAGAATTACCACCTCCATTCCCTCCTTAGCAGCCATTCTTGAAGCAATTGGATCAAATGGTACGTTAGCGCCTGGGTCCCAAGTATTGCCGACAATTTTTTGAAAATCGCTCCAGTTAATTGCTTTAATTCTTTTAGCGTCAGGATATTTTTGCGGATTCTTATCGCAAACGTAATCAATATTAGAAAGGTTAGCAATCTTGGTCGCTCCAAATTGTTTAGCTAGCAGTACCGCAATATAATCCGTCGAATTTCCCGGCTTATAACCAGCCGCTACTAAAATTGGCTCCTTGGCTTTTAAGAAACTCTCCAAATCGTACGGGTTTCGGTTAATTGTTGGGTGCGCATGCTCTTTAAAAATTGTTCTGATAAAATGCGCATTAAGACGGGTTGAATGAATTCCGAGCCAGTCCTTATCTTCGTTATCAACCCCACCAACTTTAACTCCAGCTTCAATATATTTGCGTGCAGTTTTACCGCCCCCCGTGATAATAATAAAGCGATATCCTTTTGTGATATTGCTTTCAATAACTTTCTTAAATTTTTTCACAAACTGCCAATCAATCTCCTCTGGCACAATCAAGGACCCTCCCAATGAAATGATGATGGTTTTTTTGTTCATACTTTAGTTATAAAGTTTATAAGGTTATAAAGTTTGTAGTTATTGTTGCTTTATTTTTTCAGAAATTTCCTGTAAAACATTTTCTTGCTTGCGAAGTTCTTGCAAAATAAGTTTAATTTCATTTTCTGCTTTTTGGTCAACCTCAAAATCATACTCTGTTCTTTTTTCAGCTGCCTTACCTTGCAAATTTTGTCCGATAAGCAGTAGTGGCATTAAAAAGATTTGAAGCATATTAGAAATAAACAGCCATAAAATAAAACCCGGATACGGGTCAAATCTTAGGTTTTTTGGGCCAATAATGTTCCAGCCTAACCAGCAAACTGTCCAAATAAAGATAACGAAGAAAAATCCCATTGTGCCGACTTTATTAGTAATAAAAAGTGCTAAGCGATCGAGCCTGCTAAGGCGACGCTCATGCTTGATTTTTATTTCCTCTATATTGCTCAAGGCTTTTTGTTGCATAGTGTATTGATAATAAATTTGTTTATATTATTTTTCAAAAAAAGAAAAGTGACTAATCCGTTAATTCGTTAATTTAAATTAAATAATTTAAATTACTTAATGTATTCATCCGCCTTCGCCTTGGTTTGGTGCAGTTTGGCGAGGGTATTTTCCATTTCCTCCTTAATACTTAAAAACATTTCTAAACCTTGTTGTAATTTAGTGATATCATTTTTATACCTCGTAATTATCTCCTCATCTTTTTCATTACTAGCCTCTTGAAGCTTACGCTCTTTTTCCAAAAGTTCCTCGCCCAACTTCAAAAAATTTTCAATCTCCGCAATTTCCAGGCCAATCTGAATCAAATTGGTTTGCAGATGCTCTTCAATTACCTCAAAGGATTTTACGTTTTTATTTTCTTGGGTCATAGTTTTCTTGTTCATCTAATGATTATTTTCTTAATCCGATAATAATGACATTCACTTTGATACTTTCGAGTATCAAAGTGAATGTCACGTTCTTCTTGCTTAATGAATAAGTTTTTTGAGTTTGTGATATAGCTCAGTTTTCTCCTTAGATTTTTCAAGCTCCATTATAACATTTTTGATTTTTTCTTTTTGCCTTTGACTTGAATTTGCAACAATATTTTCAAGCAAAAGATCCGGCCAACAATAAGACGGGAATCTTTTTTTGATTGACCCCCAATTTTCACCAACTGAAACTTGAGAATTAACCTCCCTTTGTTTGATTTTTATTTTAGTTCGAGCAATAGCCTTTTGATAGCCCTCACCTGAAATCTTTAGCCATTCTTGCACCCTGGCGATGGTTGACGAGCTGACAAGTAATTGCTCCTGAATTTCGCCATAGGTGCTGCCACTGATCAAATGTTCGGCAATCTTTAGTCTTTTGGCAATCATTTCTGATTCTTGATACGAAAGCAAATCTCGC
Source organism: uncultured bacterium (assembly GCA_903824515.1). Classification (GTDB taxonomy): domain Bacteria; phylum Patescibacteriota; class Minisyncoccia; order Moranbacterales; family GWC2-37-73; genus CAIPMZ01. The sequence goes on along the minus strand of CAIJXA010000041.1, from coordinate 24,767 downwards.
AGAAGCTCTGCGGCCTCGTTGGGATCCTTAATTTCAGAAATTGCCAAGCAAAGCTGAAACAAAATTTTCTCAATTTCTTTTTTGGAAAGTTTTGAATTAAATTTGGCCATCGCATTGTCTTAAAGGGTTAATTACTTAAGCCTATTTTATTAATTTTAACTCAAATTCAGTTTCGTGACAAATACTTTGATACTTTCGAGTATCAAAGTGAATGTCACGTTTGGAAAATAAAAACTTTTGTCAAAAACACTCCCCCATGAAAGATGAGCTGAGGAATAGCTAGCTTGAAATTTTTAGCAATTCTTCGACTAACTCTGGAAATTCATTGTTGCCAGTGCCTGCGTTGAGATGTTGACCATTATGTATGACATTAAACTTTCCGCCTAACTCTTTGTGCAAATTAACTCCTTGTTCAAATGGAACCAATGGGTCATTGTCAGAATGGAAAATGATGATGTTTTTACAGATTCTTTTGATTTTTTCAAAATCATTAATTTCCTTTGAAAAATCTTTCAAAATCAACCTCAACACTTTCGAGGTTATCTTATCATCTAGAAAATTTATATTTAAAAAACCAGAAACCAAAATGATTCCGCCAAGCTTAGTGTCCTCAGGCAAGGATTCCAAATATTTCAAAATAGTGAAAGAACCCAGGCTGTGTCCAATCAAAAAAGTTTCTTCGTCGACATCGCCAACAGTTCCGCTGACCTTTTCTAGCCATTGATTCAATTTCGGAAAATTAGGATTCGGCATTTTTGCAGCCACAACTTCAAAATCACGACTTTCCAATTCGTTCTTTGTCCAAGGAAACTAATTGCCAGCTGGCATAGCTCCAAGTCCATGAATAATAAATACTCTTTTTTTCATAATTATTTCTCAATTTAGAAATCTGACATTCACTTTGATACTTTCGAGTATCAAAGTGAATGTCATTATTAGTTTTTTTGGTATCTTTAAACTTATCTATAGATTCAGCTCTATTTGGCTGAGGTTGCACATTTGCTTTCCGTCCTTCCCTGTCCAAGGGCCTCTTCGGCGGTTTTGAAACAGACCACATTCTCCGGTTTGATGCGTTTGGCATAGGAGCAAGTTGGGCGGTAGAATTTATTAGAGCTTCTGCTGCCAACAAATGCACAATTCGTTGTTTTGGCTTGGTCGCTTGAAACTTGGGCAGTGGCTTTTTGAAGTAATGCTGAAGCTTCAGAATTGGGCTGGCCTTGATTTTCTTGCCCAGTTGGCATGTTGGCAGGCTTTTCGATAATTAGGGGCTTTTGCTGCCATTTTTGGCCTTGAAGGATGCCAAATTCAAAGGAAACGGCTGAAATAAGACAAAAAGCCACAATTAGCGCTATTTTTTGTTCATATTTGAGTACAAACTCCTTAATTTTGCTGAATAATTGAGGCATAAAATTAGCCTTGGTGGTTAAGTGCTTAAATGCTCATATGCTTATATGATTATCATTGACAATCTATCTATTTCTGTTAGAATACATTCTGTAACGCTGAGTGGCTGTTAAATTCAAATTGAGTGTCCGTGCGCGTGACACATTTCATTGCCTGCGATATTTGCAGACAAGCCGAATGAAATCAATTTAATTTCAATTGCCGCAATGAACCCCGCACCCTTCTTAATATTATATTATATTTATGGATATAGTAAAAGTGGAAAGAAAGCCTGCGGAATTTTTATCTTAAAATTTAACTACTTTAATAATAATTGCGAACTATTTCAATTCCCTTTTGGTTATTGATTATTGGTTATTGATTATTGTTTGTTGCTTATGGCGCATCGAAAAGCTGGTGGCTCTACCTCGTTGGGTCGAGATTCAATCTCGAAAAGACTCGGCGTCAAAATATTTGGAAATCAAAAAGTTAAAACTGGAAACATCATCATTAGACAGCGTGGTACAAAATGGCATGCAGCTGCAAATGTCAAACGTTGCAATGACGACACCCTGATGGCCCTTGTGGATGGAACTGTGAAATTTTCAACCAAGAAAGTCAGAAGTTTCACTGGACAGTTGGTTCTTAGAAAATATGTTAGCGTTGATAAATCAGACACTCCAATTGTGCTCAAACCGAAGAAGGTTGTACTTAATCGCGTAACTTCTGCTCGTAAGCTTCATCCTGGTAATAAACCTGGCAAACGAAGCGGAGCTAAGAAAGTTGCTCGCAAACCAAACATGCGAAAGACTGTTCGAAAGCATTTGGTTGCTAGAGAAGCAAAGAAAAACAACAAATAGCTTTTAGCTTATAGCTTCGTTAGCTTTTAGGAACATTATAAAAAAAGAAACCTCGATAGAGGTTTCTTTTTTTATGCTGATATTTTTTCCAATAGATCACTTTTAATCAAAAGTAGATCGGCGGTTTTAATATACCATCTGGTTGGATTATTTATTATAGCTTTTTCAATTTGCTCAAGACTACTCCATTTAACTTGCTGAATTTCATCATCATTGAAAATTAGTTTTTCAATATCGTCATCGTATGGCAAATAAAAAATAGAAGTATACTCATGGTTAACAATACTATCATATGATATACAAAACCTCGTATCAAATCCCTTAATTAAATTTCTTATTTCAGGATTTAAATTAATCTCCTCTTTAAGCTCGGTTATGATTGATTCTTCGGCAGTGCTACCGCTCTTAATATGTCCACCGAATGAAGCAGTCCACATGTTAGGGTTTGCCTTCCTCTTGATCAAAAATGAATGAATTAGTAATTCTACTTCATCATCCCTCTTTCTAAACAAATAAATCCGCACTGTCCGATGCCATAAACCCTTAGCATGACAAACACTGCGAAGCTCTCTTTCGCCAGTTAATTTACCATTTTCATCAACAATGTCGAGATATTCTTCGGACATAAGATCATTTTAACATAAAAGCATCCAAACATTTAATCATTCAAGCAAGCATTTAAACAAGCATCTAAGCATCCAAACAAATACAACATTTACCACAACTAGAACAATTAGAACTTAGTTACTGGTTACTGATTATTTTTTTTCATTTCTCTTTTTCGCCGCACTGACAAAACCAAAAAACAAAGGATGGGCTTTGAGCGGAGTTGATTTAAACTCCGGGTGAAATTGACATGCTACAAAGAAAGGATGTTTCTCAATTGGCAATTCAGCAATTTCCATCAAGTTTCCTTGGGGAGATTTACCAGAAAAAACCAGGCCGTCTTCTTCAATTCTTGCAATATAATTCGGACTTACTTCCCATCGGTGCCTGTGACGCTCTGAAATTTCTGCTTGGCCGTATAAATTTTTGGCAATAGTTCCCTCTGCAAGTTTAGCAGGATATGCACCAAGTCGCATAGTGGCTCCATAATTTCCATCCTCTAAATTCTTTTTCTGCTCTGGCATAATGTCAATCACCGGATTTTTTGTATCGCGGTTAACCTCCGTAGTGTTGGCGTCCGCTAGACCCAGAACATTGCGAGCATATTCAATCACGGCCAGTTGCATGCCATAGCAAATTCCGAAAAATGGAATTTTGTTTTCCCTGCAAAACTGAATAGCTTTAATTTTTCCTTCAATTCCTCGTCCGCCGAAACCTCCAGGAACTAAAACGCCGTCATATTTTGAGAGGGTAGAAATTTTTTCTGGATCCTTCTCAAAAACTTCACTATTGATCCAATCAATCTTAGTTCTGACTCCGGCTTTATATCCGGCATGTTTGATAGCCTCGATGACTGAGATATATGCATCCGACAAAACAAAGTCGCCTGTTCCAAAGTATTTTCCCACAATTCCAATCGTTACAGCATCTTTGGCTTTTTTGATTTCAGCAACCAAATCCTTCCAGGCTGAAAGGTCTGAAGTTTTTGTTTCGAGCCGTAATTTTTTCAAGATTAATTCAGACAGATTGTCTCTTTCAAAATTTAGTAAAACTTCATAGACATTATCCACATCTGGAGCACTGATAACATATTCCTCTCCGACATTGCAAAACATGGAAATTTTTTCTTTGCGTTTTTGATCCATTGGAACCTCGCTACGAGCAACAATAAAGTCTGGCTGAACTCCGGCACCATTAACTGTTCGCACTGCGTGTTGAGTTGGCTTAGTTTTCATTTCCCCAATTTTGTTAGGCATTGGGACATAACTTACCATCACCGAGAGAACATCATCCGGATGTTTAATTTTCATCAGACGAATTGTTTCTAAAAATAGAATGTTTTCATACTCACCAACTGTACCGCCGATTTCGATCATGGTTATCTCTGAGTTATCTTTTTCCGAAGCACTCACAATTCGATTAATAACCTCCAAAGGAATGTGCGGCACAACCTGAACACACCTTCCGCCATATTCCAAATTTCGCTCACGATGAATAACCGATTCGTAAACCCTACCCGTTGTCATATAGTTTTCGCGAGAAAGTTGGATTCCCATGAAACGCTCGTAATTTCCCATATCTTGATCAGTTTCATCGCCGTCATTCAAAACGAAAACTTCTCCATGTTCAGTTGGATTCATAGTTCCAGCGTCCACATTGACATAGGGATCAATTTTGAGTGCCGTTACTCTGTAGCCCCTGGCTTTCAAAATTGCCCCAATAGAAGAAGTTGTAATCCCCTTTCCAACGCCACTCATGACCCCACCCATAACAAAAATGTACTTTCTGTTTTCCATAATACCGATACGAATCTACGAATATCATGCGAATCTACGAATATGCTAAAAACAAGGTTTGCATATTTGCATCGTCTGCATTTATTTGCGTAATTTGTATGATTAATTAATTTTTAACCTACACAAAAAGTCGCCAAAAGCGACCCCCCGCCCGCAACGCTTCACATGGTGATGCGGGCGGGCTTGTTTGATATTGTTGAAGATACTTCCCCTATGGATTTATTATATACCATTTAGAAAACTTATTCAATCGTCACGTTTATTGCGATAATAATGTCATGTGGTAGGTTGATTTTCACTTCATGGGAGCCAAGTTCTCGCAGATGTCCAACTGCGATAGCTTTTTCTGGAACTTCCAATTTCAATTTTCTGATTTCAGCAGTAATATCTTTGGCAGTGATTGAACCAAAGAGTTTTCCATCTTTGGAGCGAGCTTTGATGATGATTTGTTTCTTGTTGAGCGCCTCAGCCAATTTTTGGGTTTGAGCTTTTTGCTCTCTAAGTAAAAGTTGCTTTTTTTCTTCTTCTTTTTGAGCGATGACAACTGCCCCAGTAGTCGCAACAGCTGCAAATTTTTTGGCTAGCAAGAAGTTACGAGCGTACCCATCTGGAACTTCTTTGATTTGTCCTTTTTTGCCGATATTTTTAACATCCTGTAAAAGAATAATTTTCATAAATAGTCTTACAATAATTTATTAACTAGTAAAGCGAGAGATTTTCGAGTTATTGTCCAAAAACTCCTTATTAATGCTCGCTTAAATATACACCAACAGTGAATAATTTTCAAGCCTAATCTTGTGGGTTGCGTTTGTGACCATTTTTCTTTCTATTTATTAGCATAAATAGCGACAAGGCTTGCATAGCAAGAACCTTCATTGTTTCAGCGTCACCCTTGCTTTGCTGCGGCTTATCTTTCTTAACAATAATGCAAGCATACACATTATCCATGGCTTTGGGAGATGGAATGGCAAGGATTTGATTATTTTCAAGAATTGGCACTTCAGGATTGCAGTCCTTCTGGGGAAAATTTATTGCAACCCTGTCATTGCTCTTAATTTCTTTCAAGATTTCCCCAGTGTTTAAGTCTGTGAATCTAATAACGAAATCATTTGATTTTCCAAATAAGCGAATTGCTTCCATGATTGACTCATAAAGCTCCCTTTGCTTTTTTAACGTAAGTTGCGAACTTTCAGGAAATCCGAGCACGATATTGCTTATAATATCAAGTCGCCTATTGATTTCACCAATATATAAATACGAATGAGCCAAATCTTTATTTGTTCTGTTCATTTGACCAATCATTACGTTTTTTTCTCGCAAATCGCTTTTTTGCCTTTTTTCAAGTGATCCAAACAAAACAAATCCCATGGTTCCAAGAAGTAAAATTGAATATTCTTGAGCTTGAACGACACTAAGACCCATGATGCCCTCATGGACAATGGTTGGAACAAAAATGATAAGTGTAAATATAACAAAGTATATCCAATACACAATATTTGCAAATAAAATTTTGAACTCTCTTTATAACATCTAATACAAAAAGATTGGGAATAATATTCGAAACAAAATAATTAATTTAAACCCCACTTTAAAGGTGAAGTAAATTAATTATTTTTTACAATAAAGTTTTTCAATATATTCATCCAGGTCTGCTCGTAATTCTTTTCTATCAAAAGCATAGGCTAACGTTGCTTTCAAATAATTCAAAGGGTCACCAGTGGTGAGCCAATTTCCATCCTTAAGTTCTTTTGCTAAAAAAATTCCTCCATTATTCACGTAGGTTTTGATTGCATCGATAACCCAAAGTTCGTTTCCCTTGCCAAGTGCAGTATTTCGCAAAATCTCAATAAATTCTTGATCAAGAATCATGCGTCCAAAATCTGCCAGCCTAGAAGGTGCTTCTTCGATAGTGGGCTTTTCGATAATATCCTCAATTTCATTTGTTCCTTCGCGCAGCTTAACAATACCATAACGATTAACAACTTCGAGTGGAACCTCTTGAACGCCAATCATGAGTTTTCCATTTTTTTCATAGTCTTCAATCATTTGCTTTGTAAAAGAAGTTTTTGATTTTACCAAATCATCACCAAAAACAAAAACAAATGGTTCACCAGCAACAATAGAAGCTGCTGATAAAACTGGCGTACCGTTACCATACGGACCTTTTTGTCTAACGTGAATAAAATTTGCCATGTCAGCAATACCTTCAATCATATCGGCATATTTTTCTTTTCCATTTTTTCTGAGGTCATCTTCAAGTGCAGTACTATGATCAAAATGATCCTCAAGTGGTTTTTTGTCCCAACGAGTAACAAAAATGATGTCCTTAATGCCTGCTTCAACCAACTCTTCCACAACCAATTGAATGATTGGTTTGTCCACAATCGGGAGCATTTCTTTGGGCATTGATTTTGTTGCTGGCAAAAGTCTGGTTCCAGAACCTGCAACGGCAATAACTGCTTTTGTGATTTTAGCCATTATTTTATGTATAAATGTTTAATTTAATTTTTTCTTGCTAAGAATTTTTAATTCCTCACTAAACTCGCTAATTGCCTGATCAAGAATTGGGTGAAAATTTTTGCTGATACCCTTTTCTTTGACAATGACGCTAGCCTCTAAAAGTGAATCCGGAGTTCCTGCATCAAGCCACTGTCCTTCAAATATCGTCACTTCTAGATTTTTCTTTTTTAAATAAGCTTTGTTGACTTCTGTAATTTCAACCTCACCTCTTTCTGATGGCTTAATGTTTTTTGCAATTTCGACGCAATCATTATCAAACAAATAAAGGCCCGTCACAGCATAATCACTAATCCAATTTTTCGGTTTTTCAACTATTTCAATTGCCTTATTATTCTTGTTAAATTTAACCACTCCAAAACGCTCAGGATCAGAAACTTTCTTAGCAAAAATATGCCCACCGGTTCTGAAGCTTCTTATTTGTTTGGAAAAATCATCTTCAAAAATATTATCACCCAAAATAAGTGCCACATTATCGCTGCCAATATGATTTTCTCCAAGCGTTAGAGCTTCAGCTAGTCCCTTAGGAGTTGATTGAACTTCAAAAGTAATATGGATGTCGTGTTTTTTTAAGAGCGAACCAAGCAGGTTTAAAAATTGACCAGAATGTTCCGGAGCCACAATTACCAAAATATTTTTTATACCAGCTTTAATAAGCGTGTTAAGTGGATAAAAAATCATCTGCCTGTCATAAACTGGCAAAAGTTGCTTAGAAGTTGTGGCTGTCATCGGAAAAAGCCTCGTGGCTGTTCCACCAGCGAGCACAATCCCTTTCATTTTTCGTCTTCTTGGTTTTGTTGTTTCTTCCCCCATTTTATGTATAATGTATTTCGTAGTATGTATAATGTATAAATACTTTCTATACATAGCACACTACTAGAATACACTAGTGTTAGGATAAATCTTTATACTTTATACGTCATACATGATACGTACTTCATGTCCTATACCTTCGGATATATCGGATATTTTTTGCAAAAAGCAGTTACTTTTTTTTTGATTTGGGTTAGCATTTTTTTGTCATTATGCGCAATTATGATTTCTTCAATCCAACCAGCTATCATCTTGATTTCCTTTTCTTTCATTCCTCGAGATGTGACTGCCTGCACGCCAATCCGGATACCACTTGGATCCATTGGACTTCTTGGATCATCTGGAATCATATTTTTGTTAACAGTGATACCTGCTTCATCCAGGGCGTACTCAGCTTGCTTACCAGTAACACCTTTGCTACCCATCACGTCAACAAGTACCATGTGATAGTCGGTACCGCCAAACATAAGCTTAAAACCTCTTTTTGTCAATTCAATTTCAAGAATTTTTGCATTTTTGATGACTTGTTTGGCATATGACTTAAAAGTGGGTTTGAGCGCCTCGCCAAATGCCACGGCCTTGGCAGCAATGTTGTTCATATGCGGTCCACCCTGAAAGCCAGGAAATGCAGATTTGTCAATCGCTTTAGCAAACGCTTGTTTGCACATAATCATTCCACCACGTGGTCCGCGCAAAGTTTTGTGGGTAGTTGTCGTCACAATGTCAAAATATGGCACTGGATTTTCAATGGCTTTACCTGCAATCAAGCCTGCAATATGAGCAATATCGAACATGGAGATAGCTCCGACTTTTTTGGCGATTGCCTGAAATTTTTTGTAGTCAAGTTGACGCGTATAGGCGGAAAAGCCAGCCAGAATCAATTTTGGTTTATGCTTAAGCGCTAATTTCTCCAATTGTTCGTAGTCAATTTCTCCAGCCTGATTTGTCTTATAGCCAACAAAATTATATATCTGAGCTGAAAGTGTCAAAGGATGACCATGAGTCAAATGTCCCCCATGCGAAAGATCCATGCCCAGCACAGTGTCGCCTGGTTGCAGGACTGCGTTATAGGCAATCATGTTGGCTGGTGCACCGGAATGCGGCTGCACATTGACGTGCTCGGCGCCAAAAATTTTCTTGGCTCGCTCAATTGCCAGGGTTTCAACTACATCAGTAAAATCCTGCCCGCCATAGTATCGTTTGCCCGGATAACCCTCGGAATATTTGTTCGTGAAAACACTGCCAAGCGCTTCTAGCACAGCCCTAGAAACATAGTTTTCACTGGCAATCAGCTCCATTCCCTCTTGCTGACGTTTGATTTCACCAGTAATGGCTGAATATATTTGCTTGTCTTGTTTTTTTAACTCCATGCTATTATTTTTTGTTAGATTTTTTATTATCTACAAGTATATTTTTTTCAGGATAACAACATACAACATTATCTAAGTATTCAATACCACAAAAGTAATCACAGATAGAAATGTTTTTTACTGCACATTTATGAGTATTGCTACATTCCTTTTCATTCCAAGGGCATTTCATCTGTTTCCAAGAAGTTTTATCTCCGGAAACCAAATCAATATCCATATTAGCACCATCTAGTTTTTTCATAGAATTACATTAGAAAATATTTAGCGTAAAAATCATGTCATTCTGAACTCTTTTCAGAATCCGCTTTCTTTGTTTCACATAACTTCCTGTAACCAAGATGCTGAAACAAGTTCAGCATGACAAAATTTATTTTGTATTTTTCAAATATTCTCTTAAGGCCAATTTGTAACTTCGCATTGGGTTGAGCCGAGTGTTGATTAAAGTCGAAACATAAGGTCGTTGGGCTGGTCGGGGAAATTCGTCACTGGAAACCGGAATGACCTTGGTTTTGATCTTGGCCATCCGATACAATTCTACAACTGCTTCATACCATGTGCAAGCGCCTTCATTGGCAACATGATAAATTCCAAAAGGCTTATTGGCCTCAATAATTTCCTTTGTCTTCTTGGCCAAGTCCGGAGCATAAGTAAAACAGCTTGTTTCTTCATCAACCACTTTGACCTCAGTATTTTTTTTGCCCACTTCTAACATCACATCAAAGAAGCTTTTTTTAGCCGTCTTTGATTTAGCCGGTTTGCCGAAAAGTTTTGAGAGTCGTATGATATAAAATTTCTCGCCATTTCGTTGAACACTTTCTTCGCCCATCAATTTCGTTTTACCATATTTTTGCACCGGTTCAGCAATGGCATTTTCATCAAAACCAAGCTGCGGCACAAAACCTTCATGCAAGCTGCAAGAACTGCAAGCACCTCCGCAACCAGCTGGTTCGGGAAGCTCGGGCATACCAGAAAAAACGTAGTCCGTGGAATAATGCACTAAAGTCGCATCTAATTTTTTAGCTAGCTTAGCTAAATACCCAGGCGCTTTGCTGTTCAATTTTTTGGCCTTTTCAAATTCAGCCTTGTCTTTCTCGCACAAATCAACTGCGTTATATCCAGTTGCATTGATAATGACGCTTGGCGAAAGTTTGCCGATTTTTTCTTTGACTTGCGTTTCGTCTGTAACATCAATTTTGTCAAAATCCCAAGCGGTCACCTTGTAATCTTTGTCACCCCTGAAGATATTGACCAACTCTTGCCCAAGCATTCCCTTGGCCCCAATTATTAAAACTTTTTGCATATAGATATTGTTGAATTTTAAATTTGAAATTTTAAATTTGAAATCAATTTTGTATAGAGTTCCTCCATTGTTGCAAAAAATGAGCATTTTGTCCACTAGAAAGAAAAAATGACGGCATCTCAAAGATGCCGTCTTAATAAATCATGTTGTATTATTATTCCTTAGAATGCTTAGATAAGCTTCTGGGGCCAAAGCGCATTATATGAAAGGGCAATAATACAACGGCTAGCGTACATACCGCTAACCAAATAATGAGTTGCCTAGAATAACCACTCTTCACAGTTCACCACCTTATGGTTTTTTGTTAGCAATAGAAAATTTTTCAGGATTTTGAAAAATACAACTGCATCCATCGCAATAATAGAATAATACCGAAGAATGACTCCCTGGTCCACAAACACCATTGCTTTTATTATTTGATTTGTAAGTTTTGCAACCACAAATCCTGCATTCAAAAACAAGGGCAGGTTCTTCCTCTTTAATAGGCTTGCGATATGCTTTAACCTCGCCATACCTTATCAATCCTTTTTTCTCTACATTCTCTTTCGAATGCTTCTGTCTTACTTGGAATTTTACCTGACAAAACATCATCCATAAAAACCTCCAAAGAAGTCTTGATTATTAAAAAATTAAATAACTATTTGTGCTTATATTAAAACAGACCTGTCAAAAAAAGTCCAATACAAAAACTCGTTACAATATACTGAAATATTGTAACGAGTTTTTTCATAGCTAATCATAAAAGAAGCTTACTGAGTTTGTGCAGATCACCAGCCTCCGCCACCGCCTCCGCCGCCTCCACCGCCGGATGAACCAGCGCCACCGGAGCCGGAAGGCGCAGAAGTTGAAGCAGCGATGCCAGCTGAGAGACTGTCCATGGCGCTGGCAAAGCTATCAGCATTGAAAGTTGAAAGATTGCCGACATACCAAATTGGCACGTGATTGGCAAAATACTCCGCTCCATAAATTTCCTGCATTTTCTTGATCCACATCTTTGTCATGCCAAACAAAATCGCATACGGCAAACATTTTTCAAAAATATTTTCTTTTTCATAAAAAACAGCCCGATCTTTGTCAACAGTTTCCATGAAAAGTTTAAAGCCTTTAATTTGCCAATTAAGTTCGGCGCCCTTTTTTGTTCGCTTCGGCATCAACAGTCCAAAACCAATCAGAATCAAAGCACAAATAATTAAACTTATGGCGAGAAAAACTGAACTAGCTAAAACAGAAAATACCATAAATCCACAAGCGACCCCCAGTATTATAAAACCAATCCCAATATTGGATCCAGTAGTCAAAATTAAACCTTTAGTTTTCAATATATTTTTGCCGGCCTCACTGATTTTGCTGATGTTTTTGTAAAAAGAATTTTTCAAACTTGAAAGCATAATCGCGTTTCCATCTTCAAAAACATTTTCCAGAATTTTTTTCTGTGCGTCATTGAGAGCAATTTCAATTTCCGGTTTGTCATTTTTTGTCAGCTCGTAGTCTTTGCGGGAAAAAAACAAGATTTTATTTTCAATTTCTTTGATCGTGACAAGTCCTCGACTGGCCAACCAAATTATTTCCGCCGTGACAAAAGTGTTGTCAAAACCACCACTTTTCTGCAGCATCCCGGCTTCAAGCGGAGAAAGTTTTTCAGGAATTTCATACTCCGCAATGATAGTTTTGTTGACCACTGGATCTTTGCCATATTTTTTCCAAAGTGAAAAAACAATTGCAAAGACGTCAACTGGAATCAGAAAGAAAAAAAATCTGCCATACAAATCCCAAAAACTTGGCGCATACTCGATAAAAATATTTTTAGGAAAAATGACCGAGGCTGTGATGCCTTGTTTTTGAAGTAAAGTTCCAGTCAAGTTAAATTCCAAGATGTTTGAATTGCTCCACTTGAAAGTTGCCAAGTTTTTTTCTTTGGAACCAGAGCTGCCCGTGTAATAGTCCACCGTAGCATTTTGCTGAGTTATTTCCTCAGGAAATTTAATCTCGACGTGAAATTTGTCAATTTGTAAATCCCAAAAATTTCCACTGAGATTCCAATAAAGTTCGTCAAATTTTTGATTGTCAAAACGAATTACGTTTTTCACTTGATAGTGAATCACGTAGACATTGACTCCCTGCACTGTCGTTTTTGCGTCGCCTATTTTCCAAGTCACGGTGCCATCGGCTGAATTATTGATAGTTTGATATTGATAAGCTCGGCCTTTCTCGTTGGTAATGCTCAAAAGCTCAACTGGCATCCGGACTTTTTTTCCGGCAATATCAATTCTGGTTGGCAAAATTCGAAAGATGCCGTGTTTATCAATTCCTGTTCCGCAATCAGCCGTAATGGTCTCCGTGATGTCTAGGGACGAATCTTTATTGGCAGTAATTTGAGAATCAAAATTTTTGATATACCAATCCGTGACGTTTTCACGAGCCAAAGAAGTTTTGGTAGAAAGAAAAAACATTACCACAAACATTATCGGAAAGATTTTTCTAGACATATATTCTTGTTTACTTGCTTAAAATGTTTTCTAAATATTCCTTGGCTTGCAATTGTTGCTCGAAAGAGTTTTCTAATTCCAAACTAATATAATACGGCAAAAATTGTGTATATTTTTCGACATAATCAAGGCATCCCAATTTTTCCATATAGTGCCTGTCAAACCCAATGTAATAGTTTTTTATGTTGAAAAAATTGTTATTGAAAGCTGAAATATGGCAACAACCAACGGGATATTTTTCCAGCACACTCATGATTTGTTCATATTCCGGCCGCCTGCGAATTCTTGAAGACTCAAGATGCGCAGCATCAAGGCATATTCCGGCGCAATTATCAATCACGTCAATCGGAAGCAGGCAGTGGTGGTTCTCGACATATATCTTGGACATATATTTTTGATAAGTCGCAACTTGCACGTGACTAATATGCACATTGTATAGTTGGGTTTTGTATTTGTTCTCAAAAAGTTCAAACTCCCAATCTTCCATATCATCGCGAAGATGGATATGTGGAATTTCCAAATCTTCAATGGTTTCAAGCAAAGCATACAACTCCCTGCGTTTTTCAATATTGAAAAATGTTGGAAAAAGTGCAATCTTTTTGATTCCAAACTTTTTCATCTCCTCTATTTTTGCTTGCCAATCTGACCCTGGCGTTGTTGTTAAACTTAAAAGAATTTCGTGTTTCATTTTTTGTATTGCTGATTATAATACTCTTGATATTGTCCACTCCTGACATTCTTCCACCAAGCTTCATTTTCCAAAAACCAAGCGACGGTTTTTTGCAGACCCTCTTCGAAAGTCACTTGCGGCTCCCAGCCAAGCTGGCTTTTGATTTTGGAAAAATCGATGGCATATCTTCGGTCGTGCCCTTTGCGATCTTGCACATATTTGATCAAGCCTTCATCTTTGCCAAGCAATTTCAAAATAGCTTTGGCAATTTCAAGATTTGGTTTTTCACTGGCACCGCCAACGCAATAAGTCTCTCCAATTTTTCCCTGATGAATAATCAGGTCAATCGCCTTACAGTGGTCTTCGACATAGAGCCAATCACGTACTTGCAAGCCATCTCCGTAAATTGGAATTTCTTTACCTTCGATCAAATTAGTGATGATTAGCGGAATCAGTTTTTCGGGGAAATGATACGGGCCGTAGTTATTTGAACAATTAGAAATTGTGATTGGCAGGTTGTGGGTGTGAAAATAAGCCCTAACTAGGTGATCAGAGCCTGCTTTGGAGGCGCTATAGGGGCTGCGAGGATCATAGGGGGTGATTTCGGAAAAGGGTGCCTCGTCGGCACCTAAAGACCCAAAAACCTCATCTGTGGAAACATGGTGGAAACGCTTATTTCCTGCCTTTCTGGCCGCCTCCAAAAGGGTGTGGGTTCCAATCACATTTGTGCGCACAAAGGCCTCTGAGTCAAAAATAGAGCGGTCTACGTGCGATTCGGCTGCAAAATGCACGACTATGTCGACTTTCGCAACCAATTCCTCAACCAAGGCTTTGTCGCAAATATCCCCTTTCACAAAGGTATACCTGGGTTCATTGTCAAAATCCTTGAGATTTTCCAAGTTGCCAGCGTAAGTTAAAGCGTCCAGATTGATGATTTCATAGTCTGGATAAGTTTTGAGAATGTGATGGACAAAATTGGATCCAATGAATCCTGCACCGCCGGTAATTAGTAGTTTCATGTATTATGTATAATGTATTTTGTATCATGTATTGAGTATTGAATGCATTTTTATACATTATACATAATACAAGATACCCCATACATAGAATTAGAATGGTGAATTAAATTCCTTAAACGTCAGCGCCTTGGAATCTTTGTCAGACAAAATCGGATTTTCCAGCGGCCAATAGATTTTCAAAGTCGGGTCGTTCCAAATAATTGAGTGCTCACTTTCAGGAGCGTAATAGTTGTCACACTTATATTGAAATTCTGTGTAGTCTTCCAAAGTGCAAAAACCATGGGCAAAGCCTCGCGGCACAAAAAGCATCAAGTGATTGTTGTCAGTCAGTTCAAAACCTTCCCATTGCCCAAAAGTTGGCGAATCTTTGCGCAGATCCACAATCACATCATAGGCTGCGCCCTTGGTCACTCTGACTAATTTCGCTTGAGTGTGAGGCGGATCTTGAAAATGGAGTCCACGCAGCACGCCTTTGGTAACTGACATGGAATGATTGTCCTGCACAAAATCAGCTTCAATTCCAAGCTCGGCAAATTTCTTTTTCGAATAAGTCTCCGTGAAAAAGCCCCGCTCATCTTGAAAAACCTTAAGACTAACAAGGCAAGCACCGTTTAAACTTTGTTTTATAATTTCCATAAAACTTTTAAACTTACAAAATTATACAATCCTACCATTATCACCAAGTACTAACTTAATCATAGTATACTTGTACAAAAATATAAAGAGGCAGTGCTTATGAAAAAGCTGCTGCCTCTTTGTGTTAGCCATGAACCATTTGCTGGGGTTGCTTGAATAAATTGTCCAATAACTTGCCAACAAGATATGCTTCGCTATAAGAACACTGATGACCAATGTAGATTATCTTTTTGAAATTTGAAGCTTTTGTTATTTCCCAGGCCTTGTCCGATATTAGACTAAACAATTCTTTTTCTTTTTTCTTTGACCTTCCTATGATAATGGTAATGAGAATATGGTTGGCTTTTTCATCAAGAATATGTTTGAAAAAATTCGCCACCCCCCGATCAGCAGAATCACAATCCAGAGCAATATGTACTTGATCGTCAGTAACCAGTAATTGATCTAATTTTGCAAATTGAGCATTCTTAGAAATCCTGCCTTTTAAGGTCGGAAGAAAAATAATTCGTTTGCTGTCTGCCTGCTTCATATCAATCCCCCCTGTTTATTTGTTTGTTATAAAGAGCAATTATTTAAAAATTATATCACTATTCATTGTTTTTGAAAATTGGGCTTCTGACCCATCGGCTTTTCGTAAATGCAGCGTAGCTGGAATATCATTTAGGCCGGCTTGTTTTTGAATTTTTAGGCCATACTCATTTTTGATACTATCAGGTAAGTCATAGTGAATTTCCACTTCTACCGTTGAATTAATCGGGACCACAACTGCGCCATCAAAATATCCTTTTCCAAATTCTTCATTGTAATTAATATATTTTATATTCTTTTGCTCTATAAGCTGAGAATTTTCCGGAACGTAAACCCTTAAATAATCCACATAATCGCGCGTCATCCAATCTTTTTGCTTGGCAGTATGCTGGTAGGTAATTTTTAATTGAGCTTCGGCAGGCTTCTTGGATAGGTCAACAAAATAGTCAATTGAACGTTTAACATAGTAATCACTTTTAAATGAACCAAGATTTGCATCCACGGTCATTAAAAAGTCCTTGCTCCAACTTTGATCAACGCTGCCAGTCCAAAGTGCTGCGCTTGCTTTAGTTTGTAAATCTGGATTCTGAAAATACAGCTGGATATCTTTCTTTGTCAGGTCAGCTATAATAATGTTTACTAATTGATATTTTTGAGGAATGGAAAATGAAAAAACTCTGTTTTCAATTTCTTTTGCCAGTTCATTCATCACTGATTTTCTTTCACCTCGAGGAATACCTTGAGTTTCAAAAGCTTTTTCTACTTGATATTCAAGCGCAATGACGGCATTTTCACTGCTATATGTTCCCGGATAATCCTCCACCTGGATTGGTCCAGTGATCTTCAAAATTGAGGTCAGCATATTTGCAGTGATGCCCACAACCCCATCTACTTTTTCTTTGCCACCACCAAGGGCATAAAATTCCTCAACTTTCCTGGCGTTTGTTGCAAAATCTGGAGAAAAATTGCTGTCACGCATTTTCCAAAAATCAACATAACCAATTTCTTTCATCGGATATGGCGGCGCAATGTTATTTGGAATTTGTTTGTCAAAATTGGAAAGATCGTGCGTTTCCATGGAAATTATGCTTCCATTTTTGATTTTTACGATTGCAAAAGCACCAAGAAAACCGCCGCCAGGCCTGATCTCCAGATTGTTTTGAAACAAAATCAGTAAAACTGTTTCTTTGCTAGAATAAAAATAGTCTCCAAGTTCAACTAAAGTTTGAAATTGCTTTTTCTGCACGCTTTCAATTGGAAAGTATTCGATCAATTGTGAAACCGTGGTGCCCACTCCTTGATTTTTGCAATTCCAAAACAAAAACCAAGCAAACAAGAAAAGACTTGAATATGTCCAAAAGATTATCCAGAATTTTAGTGAATATTTTTTTATCATGAAAAATGAAGCGAATAGTAAATTGGTATGTTCTTACATTTCTCCACGCAGCAATTGGTTGAGTCTTTCTTTGAGCTGGTCAGCGGTAGGCTCATGGGTAATTTCTTTGGCTTCATGCTCTCCTGGCATGTCTTTGACTTCCTCTTTGTTTTTGTGATCAAATTCAGCACCAAAATCTGCTATTGGGAGATTGTCTGGGGCTGAAGATCTGGAAACGCCATGAACTGGCATTTCCGGAAAATTTGGATATATATTTCGGTTTGCAATTTCCTGAATATTTTTGACTTCTTCCTCGGGAAATTCAACTTTATTTTTGGCTGAAGTCTGAGTAGCCAAATCTTCAGTTTTATTGATATCTTGAGCGACAACTTCAGTTGCAGCATCTTGACGTGCATCCTCTTTGTATAAACTTTCCAAAGCCTCAATTGGCATTGATTGTTTGTCCTTTTTGACAAAACTGAAATTTCTTAATGGATTGTTTTCAAGCATATTTTGCAAGCGAGAAGGCTTGTCTTGCAGTGTGATAATTTTGCCGAATGCCATAGAAACTAAACTACCCAAAAATATACTAGCGACCAGCAACCATTGCCAACCAGGAACAATCACCCTGGTTATTGGTCCATCGACAATTCGCAAATCAAGATCGTCTTTTATATTGTAATATGCGCTAGTAACATCAAGCAGCGTGCGAACAGTTTTAGTGGCAATTATTTCGGAATCTACTGGACTGTTAATCGAAAGCGTAATTGAAATCATTGAACCATTTTTGCTAATCTGCATAATTGAAATCATATTATTCCAACTCTTTTTTCGATTGGCGGGATCTTCTCCAGCAGCAGAATCCTCAAGAGAGGGATTATCTTTCAGGAGTCTATCATAAAATGAAAGAGTTTTTGGCAGTTGCATAATATTGTCCAAAATTTGGGTTTGCTGATTTATGGCGTTGGCCGACTTAGAAACGACTAAAATAGTCATTTCACTTTGATATGTTTTTAGTTTGCCCATGCCAAGCAAGAAAAATGCCAAGCTTAAAACAATTGCAAAGACTATGCCTTGAGCTGAAAAATGAATATTTTTTAATGTTTCCCTTATTTTATTATTCATAGGAGTTTAATTTAATATTTCTTGATAAACTTGAATTATTTTTTTAGAAATTGAATCCCAACTATATTCTTCTTCCATTTTTTTCTTTGCTCTTTGGCCCACTCTTTTGACTTCATCAGTGCGACTAAGTAAAAATGCAAGCTTGTCTCGCAAATCCATTATTGAGCCAGCTACAAATGTAAACCCATCGTCCTTAATCACCTCTCTGTTTTCTGCCGTTTCTGCCACAAGCGGAGTTAGTCCGCAACTCATCGCTTCAAGAAGTGCGATGGATATTTTTGGCAAAGTTGATGGCTGCACAAAAAGATAGGCATGAGAAAACAACTGTTCCAATGACTCGCCTTTTTGCGAACCGACAAAAATAATGTTATCGCGCCCCTCAACTATGGTATTGAGATATTTTATATAATCATCGCCGTAAAGTCCTTCTCCAACTATGACTAATTTAAAATTATTTGAAATTTTAGAGGCATCTTCAAGTTGTTTGAACGCTTCAATCATCAAGTGCACACTTTCATTTTTGGCAAGGCGACCAACTGATAATATATACTTTTTTTCCTTTAGTCCCCACTGAGTTATTGCATCAATTTGCGGCGAATAGCTAATGTCTGATCCGTTTGGAATTATGTTTGATACTCGGCCGTATTTCTTTTCGGTCACCAGCGCTAATGCTTTGTTTACTACAATTGTCTTGTTTGAGACAGTGCACGCCACAAATTCACCCAGACGCAAGCAAAGTTTTGCAAAGCTGCCCCATTTTTTGTGATGATAATCTTGATAATGAATCGTGACAACGACAGCTGTTTTTCGATTAAACAATTTAGGAAGCCAGGCAAAAAATGCTGGACCAATTCCATGATAGTGCACAACTTCATATTTGCAAAAAAGACTATGAATGCTGGCCAAGAACGTGTGGGAAATTGCATCCAAATGTTTTGTTGAAATGCTTGGCAAGTGCACAAGTTGCAAGCCATCAAGCTGCGTCAATTCTTTGGATGTAAAATTATTCCGAACATAGACAAAAACCTGGTGTCCCTGTTGGGCCATTCGCTTGGCAATTTCTTCGACATGTTTTTCAACACCTCCGCTTTTTGCCGGCAATCCTTTTTGTCCAATAAATGCTATTCGCATAAACCTACATATTTACAAATCAAATATATATACTATGTAAAATGATAACTGTGAATCATAGCAATAATTTTTGTCTTTGTCAAGTTGAAAAATGGCGAAAGCTGTAGTTCATTGCTTATGCGTTGAAATCATTTTTCGCCCCTAAAACGCAAAAGAGACCGAATATCAAGTGTTTTATGATATTGGCCTCTTATATGTGAAATACATTGATTTCTTCTCCAATCAGTGTTTTAGCTTGGAGATTAAATTTTCCTAAATTTTTTTCGTTCAGTGTTTTAGAACGGCTTTGCATCTTAGGTTTAAGATGACTTTGATATTTCCAACCCACAAGATGACGATGGAAATAGTTTGGATCTCGAGAGAGCATCCAGGTTTGTCTGCTATGAGCACGACAATTTTTTGAAACCTCCGGAGAGCGTTTCAGAAACTTAAAGTTTATCTTCGAAACGAAACTTGCTTCCAGAGAACGCAAGCTGTCGCCAAGATAGACTCTAAATTTTATTTTTTTTTGAAGCTAGAATGGTATTGCTGTCACTCTAGCTTCGGTTCAAACAAACACCACTTACTTGTTTTCGACAATTTCACCATTCCTGAAGGCTGCTTTTATTATTCTCAGCTTCAGTGATGATGCATCGTCGTGACCGTTAAATTCGCCTCCGTAGTAAGCCTTGATAGTTTCTTCATCTGTGCTTACCAAGTGCGAGCGATTTTTGGCCGGTGTTCTTGGAATTGTTGAATCCGTATAGGCGGCAGTTGGGTCGACCGAATCAGGAAGTCTTAATGTAAAAACATTGCCGTCAATGATGAGCGGCATGACAGTTACATTTAAACCTTTTCCGTCAACGTCTTTAAACTCCAGTACTGTTGCAAGCCTTTTGAGCTTTACTAACGCATCCGGAATTTTTGCCACCTCAGCACGAGTTGTAACAACTTCATCCTGTGTAGCGAGCTGATCAACCTTTGCTGTTTGAAAACCTGCATGGACTACATTTAGCAGTTCCTCACTGACAGAATGGGCTGCACGAATTCTGGAAAGGACTACTACTAACAAAATAAGCAGCAATACAAGTGTGAGCCAAAAATACTGGCTCATTTTGCCGTCCATCCCCGTCATAGCTTTAGCAGTATTTTCAACTGCCGTTGCAAGCCCTGAGATGTTTTTCCCTGCTTCATCGACCGCTTTAGTATTTTTAGCTAACCCAGTCGAGAGTTTCCCCACTTCATCTTTGAGACCAGCGGTCTCCTTTTGCAGACCGTCAGTCTCGTCAATCAGGTCTTTTACTCTTCTGGCTGTGAGTGACGGTTTTGCAGAATATTTTTTGACAACAACACTGTTGCCATTTTCAATGTACACCGTTGCAGGTGTACGATGAACCTGAGCAGTGGTCGCTGTCTTGCCGCCAACCATTTCATCACCGGTCGGACTAAACGCCTGCGACGCAATCGGCAGCGAAAGCATGATTCCAAGCAATAAACCCAAAACTTTTTTCATAATAATGCTCCCGGATTTTTTTTGGGTGAACTTCGCTTGAAGCTCACCCGTTGATTGACAGAATTGAAAATATTTTACTTGGAGAATCCAGTTGGGATTCTTTCAAGTTTTTTCGCCTTCGCAAAAGAAATTGCCGAAGCCTTACCGTCAGTCAGCAAAATACAACCTGCCTGAAGATAATATACTCCAGCCATTATTTGTGTCGACTCTACTTGGTGAGATTTAATATCCCAACCGTTCAAAAGATTCCTCTCTGCTACTTCAAAGTGATATCTGGCTTCATTGAGAAACTTGACATCACCACTGTTAACATACGATTCAATGCAATCCCTTCCAAGGCGATTACGAAGCGTCAGGTTATTGTAGCAATAGCGGTAACAATCGACAACTTCATTTTTGGTGTCTACGATACGCTGCGAAGTATTGTATACACTTTTCTCAACAACAACCTTCACGGCAGCGTCTTCCCGATACAAAATAACGATAACCCCAGCGTTGTTATACTGGGTGCTATTGCCACCTTGTGTGCTGACACCAGCTGAAGTTGACTGACCAAATGTAAAACATTTGGAAATCCAACTCAGCGCACCACCGACTGACAGACCATCAGCCGAAGATGTCAAATGTGCTTGACAAAATTGATCCACAAAAATTGCTCGGTTTGCCCCCAGTTTGCTTGCATCGGAGTAAACCTTTGCCAGAAAGTCTGTTGGCAAGACCGGCTGCTTTTTGTTAAGTTTGGAATTATAGGAAATAATTCCGACTACATCTTCATCATTAATTCCTGAAGCAGGAATCTCTGATAAAAAGCAGACTGATTCATTTTCTCTTAGTGGTGAAAATCTGTTTTTTACTAGTGGCGATGAAATAATATCACCACTAATTTCATCCCAATCTTTAGAGCCACTTTTTTTCATGGTCTCCACCATGATTTTAAAATTTCGACCATCAAGCTTGCGAATCACACTGATTGCAATTTTAAGGTCGAACTGTGTTGGCAGGTGTCCATAAGTCCCAGCTGAAGAACCAGCTGGAAGATTGACACTTGTCAATGGCGCCGCCAAGAAACTGGCATACTTTTGGTCAAGATTCACAATTGCTGAACCTCCTCCTGCCGTAACCGGTCCCGTTGTAACGTTTGTATTCGACTCCGAACTGCTCTTTGCCGAATATATATTGTTGTTAGCATCCGCAACCTGTACTATAATAGTTGGGTCTACAACAATTGGTGTTGTTGGCGCAGGCGAACTTGCCCTGGCCACTGTTGGCAGTAACAATGCCAATGAAAATAATACGATTTTAATTCTATTTTTTTTCATCGCTACCTCTCCGTTTATTTGTTGTTTAAAATCCTATGAACTTGTCAAAAAAACTTATAAATTCTGTACTTTTTCGATGCTTGTTTCTATGATATATTTTGCGAAACAAAAGCACCGATTTAAATATAGACATGATTTTCAGAACTAAGCAGTCTAGCAGAAAAAAGCCATTCTGTCAACCCTTCGCCAAATTTGTCAACCCCATAGCCAAAATCAGCTCAAACAAGCTGATTTTGGAGGGTAAGATTTTTTTGGTGCGTATTTCGCGTTATGCATTTGATGTTTCACGTTATGCGCTTTACTTTACAAGCTCCGCCTTGATAATTAATCTTTTCAAATTTGTCCCCAACGGCCAACATGTCGTCAGCGTTAGCGTCGGATTTGGCGTGTTTTCGAAGATTTTCTGATCATTGGCAGTTGTGACGAACTTGCTTGTGATTTTGTATTGATAGTCGATAATTCGGCCATTTTTTTGCACCGTTTGAAATGTCACAAGGTCGCCAGTTTGCAGATCGTTGAGCTTTTCAAGAATGTGATTGTAGCCACCTTTTGCCCAAGCATAGTTGCTGGAATGACCAGAAACAATCATATTTCCGTTTTGTCCCGGTGCTGCGGTTTTCATGAAATGGCTCAAGCCACTTTCCAGATCCTTCAACATATTCGCTTCAATGTCAGTTTTTGACCAAACCATTGGCGCATCAACGCCCAATTTGTCGATTTTAACTGATACAACTGTCATTGCATCACCCTTTGAATCTGGGTCATAACCATTAGTAATTTCCGTTCCATCAAAAAATCCATCCCCATCAGAGTCAGCATTATTTGGATCAGTTCCATGAATATATTCCAAATAATTTGGCAAACCGTCCTTATCCGGGTCGGCATCATAGATATTGTCGCCGGAAAGATTGTTCACTTTAGCCCAATCATCAAAGGCAGCTAGATTGATATTATCGTTTCCAGCTCTTTTTTGAAGCTCAATATTATCAGCCACATTAATATTTTGAACCGGCTTAATTGCTTTGGTTTTGAGAGCAGGATTCGGATCAAAAAAATTCATGAGATAAAATGAGCCAAAGAATACAGCTGAAAAAAGGATGCAAAGCAATGCAGCCTTTTTCAGTTGAAATTTCATGTTTTCAGATATGAAAGACATTATTTTGAAATTCAAGAAATTATGCTTTATTATCTAGCGAAGTAAGCGTCCCGATGTGTATCTGGACAGATTCAATGGACGCAGCAAAGGGTTGATTTGCCTACGAGGCTTGACACGTCGCTCACGAGTGACATGTCTTGCCTCGTGAGCTCGTAGGGTGCGGGGTTTGCCCCCGGAGCATTAATACCCCTTTTATTAAGCTAATTTACCAAGTTTACCAAGGCTAAATTTGCTAACCTTGCTGTTTAGAAAAAATTTCTTTGCAGCAAATCCAGCAGCAAGAAGGGAAAGTAGTCCAAGTCCAGCCAGTCCAGCTGCGCTAGGGCCTGTTGATGGCAATATTCGCTCAATTATAACTGTTTTTTTGTGACTTTTTCCATCCTTACCATTTTTACCATCCTTTCCATCTTTGCCATCAGAACCATTTGTTCCATTGGTTCCATTGGTTCCATTGGTTCCATTTGTTCCATTTGTTCCATTTATTCCAGCGGCACCAGTAGCTCCAGTAGCGCCATCTTTGCCATTAATTCCATTTGTTCCAGCCGCTCCCGTTGCACCTGTTGCGCCAGTAGCTCCTGTGGCACCGGTAGCTCCATTAGCTCCATCTTTGCCGTTAACACCATCTTTGCCATTTGTACCACTTGTTCCATTGGTTCCGGCAGTTCCGGTTGCGCCAGCGGATCCAGTTGCTCCTGTTGCACCAGTTGCTCCTGTGTATGCATAAACTGTGCCAGTTGCTCCTGATCCGCCCACGATTACTTGTGAAGCTGAAGCTGAGCTTTGGCTTTGATTTACCGAGGTGTTGTTGCTTGAAGTTGAACTTGCGCTTCCGCCGGACACTGTTGCAGTTCCTCCGGTGGCTGTTGTTGAAGTTTTTCCACAGCTAGAGCAGGTTGAGCCGCCATTTATGGTTGCTGTTCCGCCAGTTGCAGTTACACTGCCAGTTGTAGCATTTGAAGTTGAGCTCGAAGAAGAACTCACATTGTTTGTGTTGCTATTGCTGTTTACGCTGCTGACAATAATGCTAGCCGAGGCCACATTAGTTGAAAAACCCACTACACTAAATGCGATAGTTAGTACCGCGATTTTTTTGTTCATGTGATTATTGCTGAATAATTAATTACTCCTTGTTTCAGGATTGTGTAGGCTAGCACATATGCCATTTTTTGTCAAGACTATCAACTT
>CAIJXA010000040.1 GCA_903824515.1 uncultured bacterium | reverse complement strand
TCAATTAAGGAAAAGAAAAATGTTCTGTTTTGATATTCCGCTAAAAGCGGAATTGCGGAAACGCTCCCACCCCAACCGCGCCTACGGCGCGGAGAGAGCAAAAGGGCAAAAATTCCTTCCCCCCAACCCCCTTCCTTTTTGTCCTTTTGCTTTTCGGGCTTCGCCCGATTTTTTTCGGCAGGGTTTGAGGCTGTATTTTGCAAAGCAAAATGCGCCACCAATAGAGATGTTGCCCATGACCCACCCAACCCATTCGCGGGCAACAATAAAGAACTCCCTTTTTGTTTGCCAAATTTAAATATTTTTGATATCATTATATTAAGTAAGTTGATATACACTCACTATAAGTAGTGTATTATAATAGTTAATAAATGTCAAAACATTATGGCAAATACAGTCAGTGAAAATATTCGAAAAATGCGAATTAAAAAAGGAATTTCTCAAGATCGTCTCTCAAAAGACGCTGATTTGGCGTTAAATACGGTTGTAAAGATAGAAACAGGCGAAAACCCAAATCCCACGGTTGATACATTAGAAAAACTAGCCAAAGCCCTCGGCGTGCCGACGGCAGAATTATTTAAATAAAAATATGACAAACAAAAAATCACATTCAAATACAACCAAAGAACAAGAACGTTCAGAATTACATCGTGCTATTTGGCAAATTGCCAATGATCTACGAGGAAGTGTTGACGGCTGGGATTTTAAACAATATGTTCTTGGAATACTTTTTTATCGTTTTATCAGCGAAAATCTTACAAATTATATCAATGCCGATGAGCGACGCACTGGCAAAGAAAATTTTGACTACGTTTCACTTTCTGATAAAGAAGCTGAGTTTGGAAGAAATGACACTATAAAAGAAAAAGGTTTTTATATTTTGCCAAGAGAGCTTTTTGTAAATGTTTGCAAAAATGCCCGTAATGATGCAAATCTCAACGAAACACTTTCTAAAGTTTTTGATAATATCGAAAATTCTGCGAAAGGATTTGACAGTGAAGATGATTTAAAAGGATTGTTTGATGATTTAGATGTAAACTCAAATAAGTTAGGTGGAACAGTAGAAAAAAGAAATCAAAAACTTGTAAAACTTTTGGAAGCTATTGGTGACCTCCGCCTTGGAGATTACGGAGATAATACAATTGACGCTTTTGGTGATGCCTATGAATTTTTAATGACAATGTATGCTTCAAATGCTGGTAAATCTGGAGGCGAATTTTTTACTCCTCAAGAAGTAAGTGAGCTTTTGGCTGAAATAACAACTGTCGGCAAAAAAGAAGTAAACAAAGTTTACGATCCTTGTTGTGGGTCTGGTTCACTTCTTCTTAAGTTTGCAAAAGTACTTGGCAAGGAAAATGTGCGACAAGGTTTTTTCGGGCAGGAAATAAATCTCACTACCTATAATCTTTGTCGAATAAACATGTTTTTACATGATATTAATTATAACAATTTTGATGTTGCCCACGGCGACACTCTCACTGATCCAAAACACTGGGACGACGAACCTTTTGATGCCATTGTTTCCAATCCACCGTATTCAATCAAATGGGACGGTGACGCCAACCCTTTAATAATAAATGATCCTCGTTTTTCTCCTGCGGGAGTTTTAGCACCAAAAAGCAAGGCAGATTTGGCATTTACCATGCACATGCTTTCTTGGCTCTCAACTAGCGGAACCGCAGCGATTGTTGAATTCCCCGGAGTTCTCTATCGCGGAGGAGCCGAACAAAAAATCCGTAAATATTTGATTGATAATAACTACATAGATACCGTTATTCAATTACCGCCAGATCTTTTCTTTGGCACAACTATTGCAACTTGTGTTGTTATTTTGAAAAAGAGCAAAAAAGACAATAAAACTTTATTTATAGATGCATCAAAGGAATTTGTACGAGGTGGAAATAAAAATAAATTAAGCGAAGACAATCGAAAGAAAATACTTAATGCTTTTATTGAACGCAAAGATGCAGAATATTTTGTAAAGTTAGTTGATAATAAAATGATTGCCGAAAATGATTACAATATA
The DNA here is from genome assembly GCA_903824515.1 of uncultured bacterium. Classification (GTDB taxonomy): domain Bacteria; phylum Patescibacteriota; class Minisyncoccia; order Moranbacterales; family GWC2-37-73; genus CAIPMZ01. Next base: position 7,389 of record CAIJXA010000040.1, on the reverse strand, counting down.
GCTGTATCAAGTTATGTGATAGCAGAAGACACCCGAGAAGTGGTTGATATCAAAGAACTTAACAGTAAAATTACTCAAATTGTCACAAAACAAAATGAATTAAGAAGTGCGATAGATGAGATTGTTTTAGATATTGAAAAAAATAATTAAAAACTATGTATATATCAAAAATTAAAATTCATAATTTTAAAGGGTTTAAAGATGATCACGAAATTATTTTTGACAAAGGCGTGAATTTTTTTGTTGGTGACAATAATTGTGGTAAATCATCAGTTTTTGAAGCTATTGACTTTATACGCTCAAAAAAGGACAGAGGTGAAGTCATCACTAAGACAGAAATTGAAACAGATAGTTTTGTTTCTGTTGAAATTGAATTCAAGGGTGAGGATATTGAATCTATTGTTGAAATAGACGCATTAAAAAAATATAAATCTTCAGTTATTGATACGAACGGTGAAAAAGGCTTACGAGTAATGCGTTCTAGTGAAGAAAAAGAAATTACACAAGACGGAAAGAAAAAGAAACTCGATATTAAAAATGTTCGTGTTTTTAACCCAACAACAAATCAATTTGAAAATCCCACAGGGATAGACAACACAATTACAGCACTTTTTGATGCTCAGTTTGTTTGGGCTGATACAAATTCTGGTGATATTTCTGATTTTTCAAAAACAAAAATTAGTGGGAAAATTATAAATGCTATAACAAAAGATTTTATCATTTCTGATACTTGGAAAAATTTTCAAAATTCACATAAAGAAACTTTTGGAGAGGGAGAAAATAGTTTAGCTAAAACGCTACAACCAGTTGAACAAAAAATACAAAGTATTTTGTCTGAGCAGTATGGAGAAACAGAAGTAAGATTTAGCTTCTCATTACCTGAAATTGAGAGTTTTTTCAAAACTGGAAATATAGCCTTATCTGAAAATGGCATTGAAACAAAGAGTTCTGAAAAAGGTACGGGAATGCAACGAGCTTTAGCACTAGCACTTATTCAAGTATATGCTGATATTTCTTCATCGGATGAAAATGGAGTTTCTAAACCAATATTATTTTTTATTGATGAGCCAGAAACTTTTTTACATCCACAAGCTCAAAACAAATTACTTGATGCTCTTGAAAAAATTTCCGACAAGTCACAAATTTTTATAATTACTCACTCACCATATTTATTGAAAAAATATAAAAAAGAAACCCATTCAATGAATATATTTTCAAAAGATTCAGGAATGAACAAAGTTGAGGCTGGCAATGAATTCGATTTGTTTGGATCCTCAAGTCCTTCTTGGGGGGAAATTAATTATTACGCGTTTGGAGTTTTATCTGTTGAATTTCACAACGAGCTTTATGGTTTTATTCAAGCAAAAGCTATTTTAGAAGACGAGAAATATTGTAAATCAGAAGATTTTGATAGATATCTTTTTAATAAAAGTAGTGAAGCTATCAAAATAGATAAAAAGTATAAACATTTAAAGTCGGACAAAACCGTTATCGAATACGATACTACCTTACCCACTAAAATTAGAAATATTATTCACCACCCCGAAAATCCAAATAATACAAAATTTACAGATGAAGAACTTAAAATTTCCATTGAATCTTTAATTCCATTATTAGCATGACAAATAATCAATCAAAAATCGAAAAATTAATCACTGAACTATGCCCAAATGGTGTAGATTTTAAAGAATTGGGTGAACTTGGTGATTTTTATGGCGGACTTACTGGAAAAAGCAAGGATGATTTTAGTAATGGCAATGCAAAATTTATTACCTATATGAATATTTTTTCTAATATTGCTGTTGATACTGATGTAGATATTTTTGTTAAAATGGAGCCGAATGAAAAACAGAATAAAATTCAATATGGAGATATTTTATTTACAGGATCATCAGAAACACCAAATGAGTGTGGAATGTCATCGGTTTTAACAAAAAAAATTGATGAGCCATTATATCTTAATAGTTTTTGCTTTGGATTTCGTTTTGATAATACAAACCTATTATTACCAGAATTTTCTAAATATTTGTTTAGAGATGAACAGATGAGAAAACAAATTGCAAAAACTGCAAGTGGAGTGACAAGGTTTAATGTCTCAAAAAAACGTTTTGCAAAAATTATAATTCCTATTCCACCTCTTGCAATTCAAGAAGAAGTTGTCAAAATTCTTGATAGTTTTACAGAGCTGGAAGCAGAGCTGGAAGCAGAGCTGGAAGCAAGGAAGAGGCAGTATGATTATTATAGGGATAATTTGTTGACTTTTGCTGATAATGTGGAATTAAAAAGTATTGGAGAAATCTGTTTAATTAATCGCGGTAGAGTAATGTCAAAAGACTACCTAAAGGCTAATGCTGGTGAATATCCAGTATACTCATCCCAAACAGCAAATAATGGCATTTTTGGGCTTATTAATACCTATGACTATGACGGTGAATATTTAACTTGGACGACTGACGGAGCATATGCTGGTTCAATTTTTTATCGTAATGGTAAATTTAGCATTACTAATGTTTGTGGTCTTTTAAAAATAAAATCTGACGATTTAAATATGAAATTTCTTTCATATATTTTGGCGTCAGTTTCCAAAAAATATGTAAGTACTGGAATGGGAAATCCTAAAATCATGAGTAATGTAATGGAAAAAATTAAAATACCCATACCACCACTTTCTGAACAAAATCGCATTGTCTCAATTCTCGATAAATTTGAAGCTTTAGTAAGTGATATTTCAATTGGTCTACCTGCTGAACTCAATGCCCGTAGACAACAATATGAATATTACCGAGGGAAACTTTTAACATTCAAAGAATATGCCAAATAACAATAAATACAATTTAGTTGCTGAAAGCACACAAAGCACCGTTGTTTCCGAGTATGTGCCTGATAAAAAAAGAGTAGCTCACTACCAAAGTGAAGCTGAGCTTGAGAAAGCTTTTATAAAGCAATTAGAAACTCAAGCGTATGAATACTTGAAAATCACCTCTGAAAATGAATTGGTGCTTAATTTGCGACAACAACTTGAGAAATTAAACAATTTTACTTTTTCAGATATCGAATGGGAAAAGTTTTTTGTCAGTGTTATTGCCAATCCAAATCAAAGCATTGAAGAAAAAACCACAACTATTCAAGAAGATAGCACAAAAATATTAGACCGAGATGACGGCACTTTTAAGAATATAGACTTGATAGACAAGAAAAATATTCATAACAACAGCTTGCAGGTTATCAATCAGTATGCGACCGAAGACGGTCAGCGTGCAAATCGTTATGATGTGACGGTGCTTGTAAATGGTTTGCCCCTTGTTCATATTGAGCTAAAGCGTCGTGGCGTGGCTATTCAAGAGGCATTTAATCAAATTAATCGCTACCAACGAGAAAGCTTTTGGGCTTCAAGCGGACTTTTTGAATATGTGCAACTGTTTATAATTTCCAACGGAACTCATACCAAATATTATGGAAACACTGTCCGCAAACAGCATATCAAAGAATCAAGCGAGGGTAGAATTAAGAAAGGAAAAAGATCAAGCAACAGTTTTGAATTTACGAGCTGGTGGGCTGATGCGACCAACAGACCAATTATTGATTTAATGGATTTTGCTAAAACATTTTTTGCTAAGCATACGATTTTAAATATTCTAACTAAATACTGTGTATTTACTACCGAAAAGCAACTTTTGGCAATGAGACCGTATCAGATAGTGGCGACTGAGCGAATATTAAGTAGAGTTGAAGTAAGCACAAATTATAAAAAATTAGGAACAATAGAAGCAGGTGGCTATATTTGGCACACCACGGGATCAGGGAAAACTTTGACGAGTTTTAAAACTGCTCAACTTGTAAGCAAATTGCCTTATGTAGATAAAGTATTGTTTGTGGTTGATCGCAAAGATTTAGACTATCAAACAATGCGTGAATATGACAAGTTTGAAAAAGGTGCGGCGAATAGTAATACCAGTACCGCTATTTTAAAAAAGCAATTGGAAAATTCAAATTCTCGGATAATTATTACCACGATTCAAAAATTAGATCACTTTATTAAACGCAACTCTAAGCATGTTCTTTTTGACGGTCATATTGTTTTAATTTTTGACGAATGTCATCGTTCTCAATTCGGCGATATGCACGCAAGTATTGTGAAAGCATTTAAAAAATATCATTTATTCGGCTTTACTGGTACTCCTATTTTTGCAGTAAATTCTTCATCTAGTGGTCGTCCAGATTTCAAAACTACCGAACAGGCTTTTGGCGAAAAACTTCATACCTACACAATCGTTGATGCCATTGCTGATAAAAATGTTTTACCTTTTAAGGTTGATTATGTTTCTACTGTTCATGAAGCGGAAAATATTGAAGACGCTCAAGTTCGTGATATTGATCGCGAGGCTATCCTTTCCGCACCAGAGCGACTTGAAAATATTGTAAAATATATTCGTGAACATTTTGATCAAAAAACTAAAAGAAATAGTTTTTATAAAATTCAAGATCGTAGATTAGCAGGCTTCAATTCAATTTTTGCAGTTTCGTCCATTGATGTGGCAAAAAAATATTACCTTGAATTTAAAAAACAATTAGCCGATGAACCCAGTGATAAGCGACTTAAAATAGCGACAATTTTTAGTTTTGGGGTAAATGATGAAGACGCGGACGGAATGATTGATGAAAATTCTGAAGACACAAGCGGACTTGATGTCAGCTCTCGAGATTTTCTTGAAAATGCCATTGTTGATTATAATAAAATGTTTGGCACTTCTTATGATACTTCGTCAGATAAGTTTCAAAATTATTACAAAGATGTTAGTGAGCGAGTTAAAAAAAGAGAAATTGATATTCTGATTGTGGTAAATATGTTTTTGACTGGATTTGATGCAACTACTCTCAATACTTTATGGGTCGATAAAAATTTGCGTTTGCATGGTTTGCTTCAAGCATTTTCTAGAACTAATCGTATTTTGAATAGTGTTAAAACTTTTGGAAATATTGTTTGTTTTCGCAACTTAGAAAAAGCAACAAACGAATCTATTGCACTTTTTGGAGATAAAGAAGCTAGCGGGATCGTTCTTCTTAAGGCTTACGAGGACTATTACAATGGGTATAAAGACGGAGATAAAGAGGTGCGGGGATATAAAAGTTTAATAGACGAGCTTTTGGAGAAATTTCCAGTAGGAAAAAGGATCGTGGGGGAACAAAATCAAAAAGATTTTATCAAATTATATGGAGCAGTTTTACGTGTTCGAAATATTCTTACTACTTTTGATGAATTTGCAGGAAATGAAATTTTGACCGAGCGTGATATACAAGATTATCACAGTATGTATATTGATTTGTATAATGAATTTCGCAAAAGTACAGAGGGAGAAAAAGAAAATGTTAATGACGATGTTGTCTTTGAAATGGAACTTATTAAACAAGTTGAAATTAATATTGATTTTGTTTTAGGACTTATTAAAAGATATCACGATGATCATGTAAAAAATAAAGAACTCTTGGTTGATATTAATAAAGCAATTGATTCTAGTATTGAACTTCGCAACAAAAAAGATCTCATCAATCAATTTATTACCTCCCTTGATGTCCATTCAATCGTTGATGAAGATTGGCAAAAATTTGTAGAAGAAAAGAAAATTGAGGAATTGGAAAAAATTATTAAAAATGAAAATCTTGACAGAGAAGCGACTTATAAATTTATAAACAATGCTTTTCGGGACGGAAATATAGCAACAACTGGTACGGCCATAACAAATGTTTTGCCGCCAGTATCTCGATTTTCGCCAACTGGTGAACGAACACAAAAACGAGATAGCGTTTTAGGTAAGCTTACAAGCTTCTTTGAACGATTCTTTGATATTTCTGGTGGAAAGTTATAACAAAATTAAAAATCAATATGCAAGATATTATATGTCCAAATTGTAAAAAAGTTTTCAAAGTCGATGAGGCTGGTTTTGCTGATATTCTTAAACAGGTTCGCGATCATAAATTTGAAGAAGAATTGCAAGAGCGATTAAATATTGCAGAAAAAGAAAAAGAAAGCGCTGTCAAGCTAGCAGAATCTAAGCTTAAAAATACATTACAAGAGGAACTGGCAAAAAAAGACAAAGAATTATCAGAGTTAAAAGCCGAAAAGGATCGCAGTCTCGCAGAACAATTAGCAAAAAAGGAATCAGAGATTGCCGAAATGAAATCAAAAATTGATAAAGCAGAAGTAGAGAAAAAACTCACTGTCACCGAAGCAGTCAAAAAGATTGAAAAAGAACGCGATGATTTGGCTAATAATCTAAAAAGTAAAGAAACGGAAAAACAACTGCTGGAAAAATCATTGCTTGAAAAGTATTCCGCAGATCTTAAGACCAAAGACGATATTATTAAGATGAAAGATGATGAAATCGCTCTTCGCAAAGATATGAAACTCAAGCTTTCAACCAAAATGGTTGGGGAAACACTTGAACAGCATTGCGAAACGGAATTTAACAAACTTCGTGCAACCGCTTTTCAACGCGCCTATTTCGAAAAGGACAACGATTCAAAGACTGGAAGCAAGGGAGATTATATCTATCGGGAGACTGACGAAGCTGGTAATGAAATCATTTCAATCATGTTTGAAATGAAAAATGAGGGCGACGAAACTGCAACAAAAAAACGAAATGAAGATTTTTTGCGAGAATTGGACAAAGATCGCACTGAAAAGAAATGCGAATTCGCTGTTCTTGTTTCGCTTTTGGAAGCGGAAAATGAACTATACAACACTGGAATTGTTGATGTTGCTCATAAATATACCAAGATGTATGTTGTCCGTCCACAATTTTTTATTCCAATTATTACACTGCTTCGCAACGCAGCTATGAACTCTCTAAAATACAAAGCAGAACTTGCATTAATGCGAGCGCAGAATATTGATGTTACTAATTTTGAAGGCCAATTGAATGATTTTCGTGAATCATTTGGCAGAAATTTCAGATTGGCATCTGAAAAGTTTAAAACTGCGATTGATAGTATTGATAAATCAATTGAGCAGCTTCAAAAAACAAAAGAGAATCTTTTGCGATCTGAGGATAATCTGCGTCTGGCTAATAATAAAGCTGATGATTTGACAATAAAGAAATTGACGCGTGGTAATCCCACGATGAAAGCAAAATTTGAAGAGCTTCCAGACACCGATAAAACAATATAAATAGATAGGTGGCGCGCCAATGAAATTGGCACAGCCTCAAACCCTGCCGAAAAAAATCGGGCGAAGCCCGAAAAGCAAAAGGGCAAAAAGGAAGGGGGTTGGGGGGAAGGAATTTTTGCCCTTTTGCTCTCTCCGCGCCGTAGGCGCGGTTGGGGTGGGAGCGTTTCCGCAATTCCGCTTTTAGCGGAATATCAAAACAGAACATTTTTCTTTTCCTTAATTGA
>CAIJXA010000039.1 GCA_903824515.1 uncultured bacterium | reverse complement strand
TGAAAACGTTGTTTTAAGTTAAGCTGTGTGTGGGACATCTTATTTGTGATATTAATTAGTTATGTAGCGTAACTATTATACCTCACAACGGGGTGTCCTTTTGTTTAAAGGCAAATTGCAATTCAGATTAGAATTTAAGAGCTTCATGTTGACTTTTGCTGGAATTGATGCTATACTTGTGTTATATTAAGGATGGGTGTAGACCCCATCCTTTTTCTTTTAATTAATAAACTTCTATTCTCATCTCTAATAAATTTCTTACGGGGGAGAATTAAGTGGATAAAGTTTTTTATGCCAACAAAAACAAAACAAAACAAAGCCGCAGGTCACAGCGATTGGAAAAACTTAGTGCAAGGGTTTGTGGAAAATGTTTTCGAACGTTTAAGTGAAAATGTCACAATGCAAGTACATACGTGGACTAAACAAATGAAAAGAAGAGCGATTGGTTCTGTTGTGATGGTCCTCGGCATCACATATCTGTTGACCGGACTTTCAACATTTGCAGAAGCAACTTTTGGAAAAAATGCTCCCGGATTCGGTTATGTGTTTATCGGTGCAATTGCTTTGGCTGTCGGATATGTTGTGAGCCAAAAATAAGAAGTTATGAGGATTAATTAATTTTAATATAAAAAACTCTTTCGGGCTTTTTTAAAAAGCTGGGATGAGAAAACAAAAAAATGGGAACCAAGCAAATCAAAAAGGTTGCGGCAAAAACCGTGAAAAAGGCTCAAGCAAAAGGCGCAGAATTTGAAAGAATTGCCAAAAAAGAATTTGAGAAAATAAAAAAACAAATGGACGCAACTGCTAAGAAAGTGGAAGGTTTCATCAAGAAAAATCCAGAGAAAGCCTCCGCAATTTCAGCTGGGATTGGCATGACGCTCGGAACCATTGCTGGAATCATGGCTTCGGGAGGAGGAAAAAAGAAAAAGAAATAACGAAACAGCTTTTAGTTTCGTTAGCTTATAGATTTTAGGAAATATAAAAATGTTTTTGAAAAGGTCGGGATTTGATTTCCGGCCTTTTTGCTAACGATATTTGTAGGATAATTTCTAGGCCTTATACCGAATTAACTTTTGCTAGCTGTGTTAGGGTTTGCTTACCCCAAACATATGCACTCCACATTTGCTCCTGTAATACCTTTGGCCTGCACTTGCTAACGAATTGTTTGCCACACAAGCTACGCTTGTATCCTTGTTTACCTCTAAACTTTCCATTCTTTACTGCACATACTTTTTTACATTTTGGACACTTTTTTTATTCAGCATAATAGATGATTTACAATTATGCCTTCTATTGTACTCCAAATCGCCATTTTTATCCTTACATATTTTTAATTAGTCCTAAATCTAAATTCTGATTTTAAGTACGCTAAGCCTATTGCAACGAAAATCCTGAAACCTGCCTACCGGACAGGCAGGCAAGTTCAACCTGATAATTTCTCAACAATTTAACAATGTATCAATGTAACAATTTTCCTCGCTGTTGACACTTTTTTCAATCCGTGATAAATTATTTATATATTCAAGATTTAGGATAGAACTTCCAAATTTTTGCACTGCTCAAGGGTGAGAATAGTGCACAACTTTTTTGTCAAATTAAAGCCAACAAAAGCTTTGTTTGAAGGGTAATTCTCAAAAGTAAGCTGAGAATGACAAACACAATTCGCTAAATTTAATAGCCTTAATTTTAAACTCATTTTGGCTCTTTCTTTTTTGATTTAATTTCAAAAATAAAAGAGAACTGATGAGCGCTGTTTTTATGGTCAATGAAAAGAAAGCCCTAAAAGTGAAGGACGCTTATGGAGCATCCTCATCCTTGAGTCGAAGAAAGTTTTTCAGAAAGCAGATGATTGTCTCACTGCCAAATTTGATCGAAGGTCAAATTGACGCCTATCAATGGTTTTTGAAGAAAGGTTTGCGCGAACTGTTTGATGAAATCAACCCAATTAACGATTTCACTGGCAAGGATCTTGAACTTTCCCTAACTGATTATTATTTGGACGAGCCGAAAACTTCGGAGCTTGTTGCTAAAAACAAAAACATTTCCTATGAAGCGCCGCTTCGAGCTAAGGCACGCTTAGTGATTAAGAAAACCGGGGAAATCAAAGAACAAGAAATTTATCTAGGAGATTTTCCAGTAATGACTGAACGCGGAACTTTCGTGATTAATGGTGTTGAGCGCGTAGTTGTTTCTCAGCTAATCCGATCCTCAGGTGTTTTCTTTACAATGGAATACCAGAAAGGCAAAAAGCTTTTTGGTGCTAAGCTTATTCCTAATCGTGGAGCTTGGATTGAAATTGACACAGGACTTGATGGCGTTTTGAATGTTCGCATTGACCGTAAACGAAAAATTCCCGTGACTTCATTGTTGCGAGCTTTTGGCATGCAAAAAGATGAAGAAATTTTGAAGGCTTTTGATGGATTTGACAATGGAGAAGTGCATTTCATCAATGAAACCCTGGTTAAAGACATCACCAAAAATCAAGGTGAGGGTTATAAAGAAATATATAAAAGAATTAGACCAGGCGATTTAGCTACCGAAGAAAACGCCAAGCAGCTTGTGAATGGGATGTTTTTTAATTTCGAAAAATATGATTTCGGTAGCGTTGGTCGTTATCGTTTGAATCAACGTTTAATGGTTGAGCGTGAAGATAATGAGGAAAATAGAGTGCTTTTGATGGAAGACTTACTTTTGATCATTAAAGAAATTATCCGCCTTAATAATGATCCTCAAGCAATGGCTGACGATATTGACCACCTTGGAAATAGAAGAGTCAGAGGCGTTGGAGAGTTGGTTCAAAACAAGCTTCGTATTGGTATGTCACGCATGGCTCGAAATATCAAGGATCGCATGAGTACTTGCGACGTTGAAACTGTAGTGCCAGGTCAATTGATCAATTCCAGGCCGGTAGCGGCTGCTATCAAAGAATTTTTCTCGAGTTCGCAGCTTTCACAATTCATGGACCAAGTTAATCCTTTGGCTGAGCTTGAACACAAGCGTCGTCTTTCTGCGATGGGGCCAGGCGGATTGACAAGAGAGCGAGCTGGATTTGAAGTTCGAGATGTGCATCATTCTCATTATGGCCGAATTTGCCCAATTGAAACTCCGGAAGGTCCAAATATCGGATTGGTTGGACATATGGCTTCTTATGCTCGCATTAATGACTTTGGATTTTTGGAAACTCCCTATATTAAAATTGAAAAAGAAGTGGCTGCAACGCTTGAAGGTCTTGTCAATAGAATTTTGAATGAAGACATTGAAGGTGTCGGAAAAGTTTGGGACAAAATTAATGAGCAGCTTGCTGGCAAGATCATTAAATCAGGAAAAAAGGTTATTCAAATCAAGCCGCATATTTCTAATGAAATTGAATACGTCAATGCAACTGTGGAAGACAGGCAAATCATCACACATGCTCGTGTGGCAACCGATGAAAATCGAAATATTGTGGATAAAATGGTGGAAGCTCGCGTAAAGGGACATCCCGAAATGATTGAAGCTGAAAAAGTTGATCTTATTGATGTTTCAGCCAAACAATGCATTTCGATTGCAACCTCGCTGATTCCATTTTTGGAACATGATGATGCTAACCGAGCCTTGATGGGTTCAAATATGCAACGTCAAGCAGTACCATGCATCGTACCGCAGGCTCCATTTGTCGGAACTGGAATTGAAGACAAAGCGGCTGCTGATTCAGGACAAGTCGTGCTGGCAGCTGGCGACGGAGAGGTTATCGAAGTTGATGCTGCTCATATTGTAGTTAAAGAAATTGCGCCTGTTGGATCTAAGAAGGAAAGTTTCAAACGAGAATATCGCCTGCAAAGCTTCGTGAAATCAAATGCCTTTACTAGCATGAGTCAAATTCCTCGTGTGGAAAAAGGTGAAGTTGTTAAAAAAGGACAGCTGCTGGCTGATGGAGCAGCAACTGAATATGGCGAACTAGCCCTTGGACAAAATCCATTGGTGGCCTTTATTCCGTGGGATGGATATAACTTTGAAGACGCTATTATTTTATCAGAAAGATTATTGCGAGAAGATTGGTACAGCTCAATTCATATCGAAGATTTTGCAATTGATATTCGCGACACTAAACTTGGCGCTGAGGTTGTAACTCGAGACATTCCAAATATCGGAGAGGAGAGATTGAAAAATTTGGATGAAACCGGAATTATTCGTATCGGGGCTGAAATTTCTTCCGGTGATATCTTAGTTGGAAAAATCACTCCGAAAGGAGAGGGAGATTTGACTCCGGAAGAGAGATTGCTGAGAGCTATCTTTGGTGAGAAATCAAAAGACGTGAAAGATTCTTCGCTTTATTTGCCGCATGGTGAACATGGAAAGGTTGTTGACATTAAAATTCTCTCGCGGGAACAGGGTGACAAACTTTCAACTGGTGTCATCAAACAAATTCAAGTTTCAATTGCGCAGCTTCGAAAAGTTTCCGTGGGAGACAAATTGGCCGGGCGTCATGGAAACAAAGGTGTGATTTCAAGGATTGCTCCGGTTGAGGATATGCCATATCTTCCAGATGGCACGCCAGTGGATGTGATTTTGAATCCGCTTGGAGTTGCCTCTCGTATGAACATTGGTCAGATTTTGGAAACTCATCTTGGATGGGCGGCCCTTAAGCTTGGTTATAAAGCTGCGACGCCTGCGCTAGATGGTATGACTGAAGAAGACATTAAAATAGAACTTCGCAAAGCTGGTTTGCCAGAAAGTGGCAAGATTAGATTGATTGATGGAAAGACTGGTGAAAGTTTTGACAATGAAACAACCGTTGGTGTGATGTATGTGATGAAACTCAATCATTTGGTCGAAGACAAGTTGCACATGCGATCAATCGGACCATACTCACTGATTACGCAGCAACCGTTGGGAGGAAAAGCTCAATTTGGTGGACAGCGTTTTGGAGAGATGGAAGTGTGGGCCTTGGAAGGATATGGCGCAGCTTATACCTTGCAAGAAATGCTCACGATTAAATCTGATGATGTGCTGGGACGCTCAAAGGCTTATGAATCTATTATCAAAGGAGAAAAAATCAAGAGCCCAAACATTCCTGCTTCGTTCCACGTGCTCGTGAATGAACTTAAAGGACTTTGTTTGGATGTCGAACTCGTTGATTCAAAAATGAAAGAAGACGATGGTTTGGATGATGAGCTTGGAGGTTATGATAAAACCGAGGAAGATATTGACCAATTATAACCCGTCACTCAAGAGTGACAGATTATAATCAATAAATCATTTAATCTTTGTAATAAAAATCTAAAACCAACCTCATCCGCCCTACGGGCACCTTCTCCTTAGGAAGGAGAAGAAGATAAGGAAGAAAACTTTATATGGAAAATATTACTAAAGTGAGCGATTTCAATAGTGTCCGGTTGCGTCTAGCTAGTCCGGATTCCATTATGAATTGGTCTCACGGTGAAGTCACCAAGCCAGAAACCATTAACTATCGAACCCAGCGTTATGAAAAAGACGGTTTGTTTTGTGAAAAGATTTTCGGACCTTCAAAGGACTGGGAATGTTATTGTGGAAAATACAAACGCATCAGATATAAGGGAATCGTTTGCGACAAGTGTGGAGTCGAAGTGACTCGTTCAATTGTGCGAAGAGAAAGAATGGGTCACATCAAACTTGCTGTGCCAGTTTCGCACATTTGGTTTTTGCGCGGCGTGCCATCAAAAATTGGTCTAGCTCTTGGAATTGGCGTGCAGGATATGGAAAAGGTGATTTATTTTTCTGCTTACATTGTCAAAGATGTGAACGAAGAAGTTCGCAGTCGTGTGCTTGAACAACTCGATCAGGAATACAAAGCCAAGCAGAAAGAAATCAAATCTGGCAGCACTGAAAACGATCGCAGCGTGGAAAAAATGCTTGATGAACTTAAAGATCAGTATAAGGGAGTTAAGGATGATTTGAAAAATCTTAAACCAATGCAGATTCTTTCTGAATTGGAATATTTCAATCTCTCAACTCGTTATGGTCAAGTTTTTTCAGCTGGAATTGGAGCTGAGGCAGTTCGCAATATTCTTGAAAACATGGACATTGAAAAAATGATCAAGAAAATCAAGAAAGAACTCGACAGCGAAGACACAGCTGACAAAAAGAAGTTATTCAAGAGAATGAAGCTTTTTCAAGGATTCAAAAAGGCCAAATTGCAACTCGAATGGATGTTGCCAACTGCTATTCCGGTCATTCCACCGGATCTTCGTCCAATGGTTGCTCTTGATGGAGGACGTTTTGCAACTTCAGATTTGAATGATTTGTATCGTCGTATTATCAACCGAAACAATCGTTTGCGAAAATTGATTGATCTTGGTGCTCCGGAAGTGATTACTCGAAATGAAAAACGTATGCTGCAAGAAGCTGTGGATGCTCTTTTTGACAATAGCGCTCGTAAAGGTCAATCATCTGTAGCGGCTTCAACTGGACAGCGTCGACCTCTTCGCTCACTGGCTGATGCGCTCAAAGGAAAGCAAGGACGTTTTCGCCAGAATTTATTGGGAAAACGTGTTGACTATTCTGGACGAAGTGTGATTGTGGTTGGACCGCAACTGAAACTTCATCAAGCTGGTCTGCCAAAAAAAATGGCTTTGGAACTTTTCAAACCATTTATCATCAATAAGCTTATTGAAAAAGAATATGCTCACAATGTGCGAACCGCTGGCCGAATGGTTGACGCTGAAGCTGAAGAAGCTTATGAAATTTTGGATGAAATTATCGAGCATCACTATGTGCTCCTTAATCGTGCACCAACTCTTCATCGTTTGTCTATTCAGGCTTTCCAACCAGTATTAATCGAAGGAAAAGCGATTCAGGTTCATCCGATGGTGTGCGCCGCTTTCAATGCTGACTTTGATGGAGATCAGATGGCAGTGCATGTGCCACTGACTGATCAGGCTCGAAGCGAAAGCGCTAATATTATGCTTTCTTCCAAAAACTTGCTTAAACCTGCTTCTGGAGCTCCGATTGCCGTTCCATCCAAAGATATTGTGTTGGGAATTTATTTCATCACTCATATCAAGGCTGGCGTTAAAGGCGAAGGTAAAATCTTTGCTTCTGATGAAGAGGCCCTACTTGCTTATCAGCTTGATCATGTGGCAGTTAATGCTAAAATCAAAGTTGATATTAATGGGATTGTGGAAACTTCGGTTGGTCGAATTATGCTTAATGATATTTTGCCTGAGGACTTGCGCTTTGTGAATGAAGAGCTTACCAAGAAAGAAGTTGAAGAACTTGTGGCCAAAATTTTGCGAACCAGAGGACAAGAGGAAACGGCTGCTTTCATAGATCGTATCAAAGCGCTTGGTTTCAAAATGGCAAGTAAGTCCGGAATTAGTTGGGGTATGGACGACTTGAAAATGCCACCTGAAAAAGCTGCTGCGATGACCAAAGCTGAAGAAGAAGTTTTGGTGATCAATGGCCAATATGGCATGGGACTTTTGACTGAAGAAGAAAGAAAATATCGCGTGATTGAAATTTGGAACCGAACCAAAAACACCATTGCGGATGCGGTGAAGGCTTCCATGGATAAGGAAGGTTCTGTTTACACTATGGTGCATTCGAAAGCTCGTGGATCTGAATCAGTGGTGGTGCAGATGATGGGTATGAAAGGCTTGGTGGCTGGACCGACTGGAGAAACGATTGAATTGCCAGTAAAAAGCTCCTTCAAAGAAGGTTTCAATGTGTTGGAATATTTCATTTCAACTCATGGAGCTCGAAAAGGTATGGCTGACACCGCGCTGCGAACTGCGACGGCTGGATATTTGACTCGTCGCTTGGTAGATGTTTCTCAAGACATTATCGTGCGCGAAGAAGATTGTGGCGACACCGAAGGAACTTTCCTTTATCGCGAAGATTCAGATCGCATTGGTCAAAGTTTTGCTGTGCGAGTTGAAGGTCGCGTGATGGTGGAAGATGTGCTTGATCCAAAAACCAAAGCTGTTTTGGTCAAAGCGGGAACGTTGGCGACCAAAGAGGAAGGCACTGCCGTTGAAAAAGCCCAAGTTGAAAAAGTCAAAATCCGCAGCGTGGTGGCTTGCAAAAGCAAACGCGGAATTTGCAAAACTTGCTATGGCATCGATCTTGGTCGCAGCGAATTGGTGGCTATTGGTCAAGCAGTCGGAGTGGTGGCGGCTCAAGCTATCGGTGAACCTGGAACCCAGCTGACCATGCGTACCTTTCATACTGGAGGTGTCGCTGGAACTGACATTACTCAAGGTTTGCCTCGTGTGGAAGAAATTTTTGAATGCAGGCCGCCAAAGGGTGAATCAATCATTGCTGATGTGGATGGAAAATTGGTGGACATTGTCACGGAAAATAAGAAAACCGTAACTTTGAAAATTGAAACTTTGGAAGGTGAAATCAAAGAATACGCTGTGCCTATCGAATCAACCTTAGTTGTTTCCAAAGGACAACTTGTTGGTAAAGGAGCTAGATTTAATGAGGGTCATATTGATTTGAAGAAACTCTTCGAAACTATGGGACGGGAAGCTTTGCAGCGCTATATTATCGGAGAAATCCAGGAAATTTATGCGGCGCAAGGTGAGGGAATCAATGACAAGCACGTGGAAGTTATTATTCGTCAAATGCTTTCTCGCTTTAAAGTTTTGGAAGCTGGCGACACTGATTTATTGCCTGGCGATATTGTTGAGCGCGATCAGTTCAACGAGTCAAATGATGAAGCGCTTGTCAACAAAGGCGAGCAAGCCACTGGTGAGCCGCTCGTTATGGGAATCACGAAAGTTGCGCTTTCAACCGAATCTTTCCTTTCAGCTGCTTCCTTCCAGGAAACTGCTCGCGTGTTGATCAACGCTGCCGTGACCGGCAAAGATGATCGTCTGCGAGGTCTGAAAGAAAATGTGATTATCGGACGCCTCATTCCTGCGGGAACAGGATACCGAAAATAGTTTCCTTGCTAGCTGATAGCTTTTAGCTTCGTTAGCTTTTAGGAAAATACGAAAAATTTAACAGGTTTATCCCGTGAAATTGTTTTGCCAGAGCAAAACACCTGCCCTGGCAGGATTTCACTGGGAGTATGGAACAAGAAACGCCCCACTTTTGGTGGGGCGTTTTTTGGTTACTGAAATTTATATAGAGGCATTGACTTTTACTGTGCTCTTGCTACTCTAATAGTAACGTGGACGCTTGAGTGTATTTGTGGCAAAATTGTGCTTTAACGTCACAGATGACCGTCAGAACTCTGACGGAGAAGAAATGCCCAGATTTTCCAGCGGACTTTGGTTGGATAATGAAGGCGGGAGCGCGCATGTTAGTTGCCCCTTACTAGCTAATACAGCAGGTGAGGGGTCATCTTTTTGAACTTTAACAAATTTCATTTTTCATTTTCACTAAAACAGGGGAGGACTTTTCAATGATTAATAATAATTATTTTGATTATTATGATGATTTTGAATTTATGCTGGCCCTTGTTGGCGAGCGTAGAGAAAACTGGCAGCAGTTAGTTTTTGAAGTTGCGGGAGAGAGAAGATGTGTTTATATTCGCAAGACAGAATATCATGCCATGCTTTGGCTTGCTAATCTTCTTGAAATCAAACCAGACAAAGTGCTCGAAGTCTATTTCGCAATTCGTCGTGGCAAAAAATTGCATAACGTTTATTTTAAGAATAAAACAGGGGGCGGTAAACGTAAAATTGTGGCTCCGACACCGGCGCTCAAATTTCTGCAAAAACAAATTAACACTAAAATTCTAAAGCAATATCCCAGGAGTCCGTACTCCTTCGGTTTTGCTGGAGGAAGCACTGAGCAAGCCTTGCGGACTCATCTTGATAGCGGATGTTTGCTCATGGTGGACATTCAAAATGCTTTTCCAAGTGTAAAGTGGAAGCATGTTTGCGCCTTGTTTAAAGGGTTTCGCTTTTCCTGGTATATTTCAAATTTTCTCGCAGATGTTGCAACGTATGAAGGGTGTCTTACGCAGGGTTCACCGATGAGCCCACTCATTTTTGAACTAATATGTGTGGATACTATCGACAGATATGCGGCGCAGTTTGCGAGAGATGTTGGAGATGTTTGTTATACAAGGTATGCCGACAATCTTTTCTTTTCAATCCCAGAGAATGATTTCAGTGGGAAAATGAAGCGAGAATTGTTTCGAGAAATTTGCTCAACCAATAAAAATAATTCAGTTTGGCCAAATTTTCAGTTTCATGAATTTAGAGTAAAAAAGTTTTCAGGAAATGCAGTTAGCTCCTTGGGACTGGTGATTCATGATGGAGAGATTCACAATGAGCGTGAATTTAAACGCAGGTTTCGCAAAGCGATTCATCATGCGCAGTGGTGCTTTGAAAACAATCATGATTTGCTGCCTGAGGCTTGGGGAAAACTTCGTGGTTTGTTCTCCTATGCCCAAAAGGAAACCTTGCCTGCAAAATTGCGCAGTGACTACGAAGTGCTGAAAAATGAAATTTTGAATTTGGGAATTGATCTTACAATTTAACCCCTCCGTGTTTGGAAACGCGGAGGTTTTTTTATGCAAATTTTTGCTTTTCGCAAGCCCCGAAAAGGCTTTATCCACAGCCTAGTCTTGCAGTGATAAAACATCAGTGATAGAATGACAGTAAAGAAGAAGAAAGATAGAAAGTTTACCCAGTTGAATCCTCGTTATTGCGAGGTGCAAAGCAATTCAACGGGGTGAATAAAGTCATAAAGCGGAACACAAAAATAGATGTCATAATTTGTGACCACAAAAACAAAATGAAAGAAGACAACACAAACAACAAAATAATTCTCTATAAAACCGAGGATGGCAGAACGGAGATTGAAGTAAACCTGGAAGGTGAAACTGTTTGGCTTTCGCAAAAACAAATGGCGGAGCTTTTTGACAAGGATAGG
>CAIJXA010000038.1 GCA_903824515.1 uncultured bacterium | reverse complement strand
GAAAACGTTGTTTTAAGTTAAGCTGTGTGTGGGACATCTTATTTGTGATATTAATTAGTTATGTAGCGTAACTATTATACCTCACAACGGGGTGTCCTTTTGTTTAAAGGCAAATTGCAATTCAGATTAGAATTTAAGTGTTTACTATTGACATCGTGCATTTATTGTAGTATTATGTATTTTCGAATAAGTCCTGATAATTTTATTCGATAGCTTGAACTTTTTGTTAATTAAAAATAAAATAGGAATGCCAAATGACACTAATAACTCCAAAGTATCTAACAATGGAAATTGCTGAGCGGGCAATTTTAACTGCTGTTAATGCGGTTATGGGCGAAACTTCACCTTTGAAGGAATGGAAAAAGCAGCAGGACTTGCACATCGTCGTGTTGGTTCCTGGAGTCGAAGCGCATGGTTATCTAAATCACACATTGAAACCAATTTATTTGCTTGAAAAAAGCTACAATAATGAAAAGTGGAAAAGAAACTTTCAAAAGATTGCTGAATACATTGCATTGCAAATTTGGGAAGACCGAAATTCAGGTCAATATGGACCTATTGCGCATTTGCTTTTTCCATGTGACACGCCTTGGTGGGGTGGCGTAAAAAGAGATGGTTTGGTTGTAGCTGCCGCTGGTCCAAAGCCCTTGGTCTGCAAACTGATTTCAGGGATTGTGGCAGATACTATGATAGCGTTGGCGCAGGATGCTTTTGCCAATGATGAAAATCGTAGTAATCCCGATTTTATCAATTGAAAGTCTTGTTAATAGCTCAGTTTTTCTAAAAGAAATCCTGAGCTATTATTGTATTAACTTGTGCTGGATAAGGCTGCTTGGCTTGCTTTTTTTGTTTAGTTTTTTCTTTGAGGTATAATGAGTATAGCTGCGAGGTAACTGTTCGAAAAAGCATATTAATATTTTTTGACACAAAAATGAAAACAATTATTTTTGATTTTGACGGGGTGATTCATGACACTTTTGACTTGGCTCACAAAGTGAAAAATGAAGCTACAGGAAAAGATTCCAGCAAGGAAGAATATCGAGATTTTTTCAATGGGAATATTTTTGAAGCAGTTGCGGTTGACAATGAGATTGAGAAAAATTTTCTCAGGTTGCAAAAGGAAGCTTTCAAATATTTGAAATTAGAAAAGGATATCAAACAGCATTTGGAAAATTTGTCTAAGAATTATTTCTTGTGCATTATTTCTTCCAATCAGGAAGATGTTTTGAATATGTACTTCCAGAACAATGATTTCGTTCATATTTTTAAAGAGATTTTGGGCGCAGAAACGCATAGGTCAAAAGTTGAAAAATTCAAATATTTGTTTGCCAAACATGCCTTGAAGGTTGAGGATTGTGTTTTTGTGACAGACACTTTGGGGGATATCTTGGAGGGGCACAAGGTTGGCGTCAAGACGATTGCAGTTGATTTTGGTTTTCATGAAAGCGAAAGGCTCAAAAAAGGGAAGCCGTTTAAAATAGTTTCAAATTTTGAAGAAATTTCACTGGCCATTAATAATCTGTGGAAGTGAGGTAACCCTTTTTAGTGATGAAAAAACTAGTTTTTGCTTAATGAGATTGATCGTTGCAATATTTTGCAACGATCAAGACTAATAGTTATGGTAGCTTAGTTTTTTAAGCTTAGGATTGTTCTTTCAATAAATAAAGAGATAACTAAAAATAGGAGAAATTGAAAATGTCCGTACTTTTTGAGATTAAAGGTGTTAAATTGGCCCCAATCACGGCTCAAGAACTTTTTCGCAGTCTTGCAAGGCAAGTTGGTTCAATTGATGAACTGGGGGTCTGCGCCTCGGAGGTTACATCGCTAGTGGTTCCAGCTTTGATTCAGGAGGAGCAAGGCGGGGGACGTATTGCAGTTGTAACGGCGTGTCTTTTTTCTGAAAAAAAAATTGAAATAGGGATTATTGAAAAATTAAGTGAAGGTATTTTTGGTGTTTTTTGTAATTTTGTTAAGAATAATCCTGATAAACATATTAGGATCGAGATGAAAACGCTTAAAATAGTTGTCTATTTCAGGTTTTCGATTAGTTTTTTCAGTGGCAATGTCCAGAGTGGCGTTTTTGAATTTTCACCGCCCCAAAATTGCAACCTGTGGAGTGCCATACTCGGGAGATAAAACTTGTCAGCGATAGGATAATGGGGTTAGGTTTAAAACCGGATCCCATTTTTGTTGAAAAATTAGGTATTTTCATAGCGAAAGAATTTTGATATTTTTACGTAATAGTTTAAGATTAGAGAGTCATTGCTAGTGATCTTTTTGCCTTGGATATTTGAGTCGATTATACAAGCGGAAAAAATTTAATAAATACTAAACATTAAAATTAATAAAATATGAAATTTCCAAAAGTTTATCTTGCTGCGGGAGTGGTGGTAATAATAGTTATTGCGGTTGCCACTTTTTTTGTGGTTTATGCTCCGACTGCAGTTCCAGTCAAGCAATCAGCCGCAGTTTCTGCGCCTGTATCAACAAGTGCTAATGTTGAAAACAATAAAAAAGATAATGTTGCCGAGGTTCCAGTTGCGAAGGTTCCAGCTGATGGAAAAATGGTCGTGACTCCAATTGACACAAAAGTCGGCTCTGTGTCGGGGGTTGATTTGAGCGGCCTAGCTAGTGATGCCAATCAGTCTGCAGCGTTATCGGCTCAAGATGGCGTCAGTGATTTGAAAAATATTTCCACCTATGGTCAAGAAATTAATTCATCAACTGATTCAATTAACAATCCAATCCAATGAAAAAAAACAACCTAATTTTTGGTCGCGCAACTTTGATAATTATTATGGCTTTGGTAGTCTTGGCGCCCATGGCCTTTGCAGCTGAAACATCAACAACGGATGTAACAAGCCCTGAAAGTCAGCCTTCTTTGTCGCGCATTTCACCCAGAGAAAGAGCCAGGGCTAGTGCTGATGGTGCTCGACTTGGAGTCTTGAGGCAACAAGGCAAAGAGCAGGGAAATGGTCAAGGCTTGGCGGCAGCTACAGCCGGCATAGGGAATCAAAATTTTTGCACCAAATTTGATTCTTCATCGAAGAAGTTTGGAATAGACCTTGAAACTAAAACAGGCGATTTGAAAACCAAAATTGAAGCTGAAGGAGAAAAAGCCAAATTTAATCGTCAAAATGCTGATGCCAAATTGCAGCAAAATCGAGATAACGGGCTGAAAAATCGTCAAGCTATTTATGCAAAATTAACTAGCAAGGCTGGCACTGATGAGCAAAAAAAGCAAGCAGTGACAACATTTCAAACAACAATAGAGGCAGCTGTGGTTGTCAGAGAAGCAGCAATTGACGCAGCTCGAGCAACTTATCGTCAGAGTTTTGATCAACTTGTGTCGCAACATCAATCGACTTCAGCTGGCGTGCTCGCAACTTTTCAAACAGCAATTCAAACTGCAATAACGCAAGCATCAAGTCAATGCTCAACTGGCATTGCACCAGCAAGTGTAAAGGAGACCTTTCAAGCTGCTATGGTGTCTGCAAGAGCTGCTCGTCAAGCTGGTGTTGGGCAAGCCGATGATATCGCAGCTCAGTTAAAGCAATTAGCTCAAACGAGGGATGGTGCAATTCAGTCCGCAACGTTAACCTATCAAACTGCCATGAAGGCTGCAGCTGGGGCATTAAGGACAGCATTTGGAGAAGTGGTCACAGATAGTGCAGCTCAAGAGGCAAGTTCCGGAGCAACCAAGTAGTATTGATTTTTCCGTGGTAATAAATCAAATTTAAAAAATCCACCAATTGAAATTCGGTGGATTTTTTGTTTGCAGAAAAAAATGGATAATACTTTACGATTTATTATCTAGCGAAGTGAGAGTCCAGATACATATTGGGACCGATTCAATCGAGGCAGTAAAGGGTTTAGTAGCTCACGGATTTTATCGGTGTGAGTTTGAAGAGGCCAGGGTGTTGATAATTTTTTATAAGTTGTCCAGGGCTGGCAAATTTTCAAAGCGAGTGTCATTTTGAATGTCTAAGCGATTCAGTTGGAAGGAATCTGTTTTTCCAAGATTGATTTTGTTTGAAGTGGTGACGGCAGTGCGATAACCAGAATTTGCAACAATATTGATAGCATTTTGATTTAGTTTTCCTCCAGGATAACAAAAGTCCAAAACTTCTTTGCCAGTGATTTGCTGCAGAATTATTTTGCTGGCATAAATTTCTTGCTGGGCTTGTGACTCAGAGATTTCAGTCAGGTTTGGATGGGAAAGGCTGTGAGATCCAAAAGTCATGCCACTGGCTTGCATTTCCAGAATTTCTTTTTTAGTCAAAAATCCAGACTTATCGATATTATTCACAATTGGATAAAAAGTTGCAGCAAAGCCGTATTTTCTCAGCATTGGGAAAACTTGGTCATAAGCATCTTGATAACCATCATCAAAAGTAAGGACAATTGGTTTGCCGGAAATCCTGGTGGGATTTTGAAAGTAGCTCAGGTTAACCGTTTGAAAATTGTTCAGAGCTAGCCAGTTGAGTTGAGCTTCGAAATTGGCGGGCGAAACAAAAATGCTCACGCTGGAAAGATCTTTGCCATATGGATAGTCTTGAATGTGGTGATACATTAAAATTGGAACGGCTGGCGAAACAAAAACTTCACTTGGAGAAATCTGAGCATTCAAATTGGGCGGAACTGCTGGTAGAAGCAGTGCGTTGTCTTGGTTGAGCAGGGAAAACGAGCGAGCGCAAATCAAAAAGACGCCCAAAAGCGAAACGAAAAGCAACAAAAGAATGGATATTTTTTTCATAACTTCCTTAAGTATAATTTAAAAGAAAAAAAATGACAACGCAGTTTTTTCTTTCCGCTATAGCTCATAATAAAAGGTTACCGAAATACTAATTGGTTTTTTCTTCAAAATTGGTATCAGTGTAGTATCTTTGGATCTTAAAAACTTCTCCAATTAGTTTATCAGCTTCATTCTTAAGTGGCAAAGGATTGAGCAGCTCATGTTGTTTAATTAGTTCATCTTTTACTGCCTGATCAACCCCAGGATGTGCTAGCACTCGTTTGTAGGCAGTTGTTGCCTTATCATATTTCCCCTTGTATTTGGAACCAATCCTGACTTTCTTAACAAGCTTACGAGATGGTACAAAATGATTCAGATACAATTCCAAAACATCAAACACCCCATTCATTTTTTCAATTGCTTCAGGTGATTCAATTCTTGAATAACCAAAAAATCTTCGAAGCACATGACCATTTTTCTGTTCAACATACGCATTGTCATTTTTGTGATTCGGTCTGCTTCTAGTTAGTTCAATTTCATTTTCATCGCACCAATCTTTTAAAAACCAGTTGATAAACTCACTGCCTGTATCAGGATGCATCCCGCATATCTTAAAAGGAACTTTCTCCTTGATTCTTTTTAAACTATCTCTTGTTGCACGTTGCCCCTTGTTGAGCTGGGCGTGAAAAGAAACCCAGAGGGTGGCAACATCAGTGTAATTCACTGAAAACGCCATATTGCCTAACAAACTGCCTCCACAATGTACCAGAGTATCAATTTATCCAAAGCCTGGCGGTTTATCTTTCCAGGGACCAGTGAAAATTGGAATGATTTCTTTTAACTGAGAAGGCTTGGTAGTTGAAATTCCTTTTCTAAATTTTCTAGCCTTCATAAAATTTCCAACTTTTCTTTTTACAGTAGCCTCACTCATTTGCAAAAGTTTTTCTGTAGCTTCTCCTGAATGATTCCAGAGCTTATCCCTCTTAAGAATTGGAACATAATCTTCAATCGTTGGATGAATTAATTCTCCACAAATTTCACTGCCAGTTTCCCAAATTGTCTTGAGGGCTGCCGTTGAGTCTGGAGTGTAGAATACTTTTCTGCCACGTCTTTCTTCAATCGAAGAATCTCGCATCTGCAGCACCCTGAATTTACGGATAGCTGCCTTCCTGTGGAGTTTAACCACATCGTATACATGATCAAGGATTTCTCCTTTTCCTTGCCTAGTTGTTTTTAGATATTCGCTCAAATAGCGGGCAAAGATATCTTTTTTTGTAATCATATTCATATATGACTACGGTAACCCAATTATGAGCTATCCACTAAGGCTTCGGTAACCTTTTTTGTGAGCTAAGAGGATTACTGTTAGGATTACTGTTACTTTTTAAATAAATGTAGTATAATAAAAAAATATTAAGCTTAATTAAAATTAAAGTAAAAATCCATATGTCTTCCAAATTTCTTGTATTTTTATTTGCAGCATTCGGCCTGCTGCCGATTATTAGTCTGGCTCAAGTTGATTCAGCTTCAACTTCAACTGCATCCCCAAATCAAGAAATTTCACAAAACATCGCTAACATTAATATTTCTAATGCCGCTATTATTTCGCAAGATCTTAAGGCAGCTAAGATTGGTTTTGATATTGAAAATGCAAGCTTAAATCCTCAACCTGATATTAAGTACGGAATTCAATTAATTCAGACAACAAACAAGTATCAAAATATTGTGGATTCTTTTGTTGCCGATGAGTCAGTGGATATTGCTGGCAAAATGTCAGCTCATCGTGAACTTGTTTATAATTTTCCAACTTTTTTATCTGGAACGTATGAGCTTTGGATTACAGCGAAAACCTCGGGCGGCTTGATGCTTGGGCTTGCAAATCCTGGCAAAATCACGCTTGCCGGATCAAATGAATACGTTTCGCTCACTTCTTGTAAATTAAATGTTGAAGGAAAGGATTACACAATTAATGAAGGAGTGGATATTGTAAAAAATGAGAAATTAATGCTAATTTGCAATGCCGAAAATCTTGCAGAAAAAAACCTTACTGTCACGCCATTCTTTAACACTTTTTTGCGAAGTACTTATGGCCCAGTTGTTAATGTTGATTACCCAGCTCAGGATTTGATTAATTTTGCACCTAAGGAAAAAAAAGAAATATCATTTCTAATTCCAAATGCGACAATTCCACAAGCCTATGATGAAGTCATCTATTTGATGAATCAGGATAAAATGCAGGTTTCCGAAAAGAGTATAGTTCACTATGTTGTCAGAGGTGCGAGTGCTACTATCCAAAATATTTCCCTTGACAAAGCCGTTTATGTTAAAGGTGAAACTGCTAATGTTTCATTGCTTTGGACTTCATCGGCGGATAGTTTTTTGGATTCTAGGTCTGGTCAGGGCACAGCAACTACTGTAAATGCCGCTCTTTCCATAGTTGATTTCAAGGGTCAAGCCTGTATTGTTCCAGTAACCAAAGAGATTAGCCAGGGGGAAAAATCTATTACACTTACCGCTTCTATAATTTCAAGCTGTAGTCAGCCTATTGCTAATCTTAAGCTTACTGATAAGGATGGTAATCTTCTTGATCAAGAGGAATTTCCAGGACTCGAGACAGCTAAAATTACAAAACCAAATGTTGCATTGAACTTGTCAAAAAATTCTGACCTGAAAAATATCCTGTTATTGTTAGTCACAGCTTTTCTAATAATATTTTTAGGATTTGCTTTCTGGAAAATTAGTTCGAAGCAAAAAAATAAAATTGGAATATTTTTGTTTGCGTTGCTTGCCACTGGCTTAATGTTTTCAGCTCACCAGGCAAGAGCAGCAACATGGGGGAATAATCTTATCAATAATCTTCCACTTCAGCAAAATGGAATGCTGGATGCGTCCAGTGTTTATTATGCAGATAAGGCTATGAAACTAAATAGTGCGGCTTATCAAGGAAAAACAGATTGGAGCTGGACAGATGTAAAAGATGCTGTTTACAGTTCAACAGTTAAGCAACACTGCAACTTGTTTTGTGGAACTGACTCCACGCTTGAACTTCCTCGCCTTCCTGCTTCAGATATGGATTTGGTTTATTATATTCGCAAAGCTGATTTGCTAAATAAGGCCGGGTTTAAAACTGCAAGCGTGTCATACTGGACTTGGCAGGATGTGAAAGATTTCTTTATTGCTAATGGCATTACGCCTGCTTCGCACTGTGCGAAAAATTGTGGAAAGACTGGCGAGTTGGCATCTTTCCCAACATCAGGAACTGACGCAGATTATTATCTTGGAAAAACGCAGCTCTTGAATAAATCGGCATATCAAGGAAGAATAACTTGGAGTTCTGCAGAAGTTCAAGATGCCATTGCAAACTTTAAGGGCTTGGCAGCTGAACAACATTGTTTAGTGTTTTGCGGAGATGCTAATCCAGCCTATGGCGGAACAAGTAATGCCTCTCTTGAATTGCCATCTTTTCCTACAAGCGACGACAGAGTTGATTATTATTGGACGCGTCCTTTCGTTAATACATATTCCAGCTACACGGTAAATTCAGATAAACTTATCTACACATCAGGAGAAAATATAAAACTTTCTGCTTTTGCGTATCTTACGGCTTGCAATAATTCTCACCCAATGGAAATAACTGCTTGGTTTGATGATGGTGGTAAAGTTGGAAGCACGCTGACCATTCTCAGTGCTTCTTCCAGTGGGATTGCTAATTCAGCTATTAATGGCTCAGGAACATTAGTTGCTCCTTCTGTTGTGGTTCCAACTCAAATGACTATAAATCTTTGGGGGGTTACCACGCTTGCTGATAAGTTTGGTTTGGTTGGGCAAATGTGGGGCGGAAGTTCGTCTTTCACAGTAACGGTCAATCCTCTTGACAATGGCTGTGTGGTTAACACTTGTAAGAGTAATACTTGCAATAATGGAATCGCTGCTGTGCAAGGCACTAAGATATGTGCTGATAACGGTTGCGCTGCCAATACTTGCGCTACCACAGCTTGTAATAATGGGATCAATGCAAATACGCCTGGCACCAAAGTTTGCGCCGACAACTCTTGCGCCGCCAAAACTTGCAAAACTGCAACTTGCTGGAATAACCTGACTTGGATTCCTGGGACAAAAATTTGCCCTGACAATTCTTGCGCCGCCAACATTTGCACTACCGCTATTTGTTGGAACAATTTCCAG
>CAIJXA010000037.1 GCA_903824515.1 uncultured bacterium | reverse complement strand
TTCAAAATTCCAGGCACAATAGCCCCACCACAAGCGACAGCTGCAATCCCAAGAAACATCAACAAAAATTTGGTTGCAGTAGCGGTTGGGGTGTCAGAATAGAAAAAATTCTCCAACCGTTCTTTTATTGGTATTTTATTTGAAACTTCTTTTTTATGAATTTTCTTTTTCTTTCTTTCAGCCATACTTTTTTTATTTTTTATTTTACATCCAGTTAATTTAATTCGTGGCGACAAGACATTGTTATCTTCATTAATTTAGCATTACTTATCTTTTTTACTTCTTTTACTTTCTCATTTATCCCTCTTTTTATTTTCTTTTCTAAATTATATTACATCTTCTAAAATCCGACAATATGCTAAATCCCGCATATGCCAAAATTACCATATTTTCAAAAAACAATAAACGAAGATAAAAAAAGCCACAAAATATCCAAACGCTAGTATTTTGGTTTTTTAAATGATTCACCCAATGGCAAGCCGCAAGATATCAAAAGAAAGAAACATTTTAATATCTCGCTCAGCAAACTAAGCGGAAATAACCCTTCTTTAATTAAAACCTCCCACCCACAAAAAACAAACGACTTTTCCATGCTAACCCAAATATGCTAAATCCAGCATATGCCAGAAATAACATACGTATAAAAAATAAGAAAAAAATAAACGGATTCATTATATCCAGTAAATCTCTACTTAATTCCCATTCAAATAATATGATAATTCCCGCATATGCGGGAATTATCATATTGGAAAATAAAACATAAAAAAGTGAACATTTACATGTTCACTTTTTTAAACACAAACAAGAAATTCTCTTATCCAATTATCTGCTCGCCTTCCAACACTTTGAGTTTTTCTTCAAATTCCTCCTTGGAAATTTCACCTTTAGCAAAACGCTCACGCAAAATTTCAGTGGCGTTGTCAACTTTTTTTCCACAGCAGGAATTTTCCAAAGCTACTGAACCGCAACAAGCCGCTCTCCCGCCGTGCTTATGACGAATCAAAGAAACCACCAGCCAAACAATCAAAACCCAAAAAATCAGCGAAAACAATTCGCCAAAAAGCCCAAACCCATGACCCATTCCATATCCATACATCATATGTTTTTTGAATTAATTAATAATTAAAACATTATTTGAATTTTCCTCAGTCCGCACATTGCGTAGTGCGTAGGCAAAAAACGAGCGATAAGCGTTAAGAAATTTTCAGCGAGCTTCTTCAGTAGAAGAAGCGCAGCGGGAATTTTAGCGAAGAGTGAAGTTTTTGCCCCAGCAACAAGCACGTGCGGGATTTCTTTTGTAACTTTTCTATTAAAAGAAAAGTTAATCCATACAATGCTCTGGACTGCTTCGGATAACTGTATCCTTGCAAAGACCTTTGAATTATACGTCATTTTTGCAAAAATATTTCAATTATACTGTATTTCATTGCTTAATCTCTAATCCCTTTGGAACAAAATGGATACTGTCCAAAATGGTGTTTGCTTGAGGCAAAATGCCAGACACAACAATCCTATTACCAAAGAAATTTTCCAAACGATCTCCTTGCTTTTGAATAAGTTTTTCTTCAATCATCATCTGCGCTTCTTTGGATCCAACATAAATTTGCTGATACTGCACACCGTCTATTTTTTTAGGAACAAAACTTTCTTTTGAGAATTTTTCCTTCAAGACTTTTGGGATGTTTTCTTGATCCACAAAATAGAAAGTTTTTTGATTTCCCTCAACTTCAATTATTCTGGAATTTTCCAAAAGATTTTCCTTTTTCAATTCGCTTTGGATTTGCGCTGGAGTCAAAACTATTTTTTCCATGCCACTACTGAATTTTGCGAATTCAAAAAAACCGAAAGTGAAAACAATAACCATGATCATTGGGGCAACAAGGGAAAAATAATTTTTCTTGCCAGGCTTGAAAAAACGCAGAAGGAGCGAATTAGTAACCACCGAAATTGAACTCATCGCCATGGCTAAACCTGCTAATTCCGGTTTTAGAATAAGTCCAAACGCAAAGAAAACCCGAGCTGCAATCGGAATTCCAATGACATTATAGAACAAAGCAAAAAACATATTCTGCCGAATCTTGGCCATCGTTTCTTTCGAGAGTTCCAATGAAGTCACCACGTCATTCAAATCGCCTTTCATAAGCACAATATCTCCAGTTTCCATGGCCACATCAGTGCCAGAGCCCATCGCAATGCCCACATTGGCTTGCGCCAAGGCTGGCGCATCATTGATGCCATCGCCAACCATAGCTACCCTTCGGGTAGAACTTCCAAATTTTAAATGAAAAATTCCAAATAAATCAAAATATCTATTTCTTATCTGAGCTTGAATTTCCTTAATCTTGTTCGCTTTGTCTTGAGGCAAGACTTCGGCAAGGACATTTTTTTCATCAATGCCAACCAATTTTGCAATCGCCTTGGCAGTTCGCAAATTGTCACCAGTGATCATCCAGACTTCGATTCCCATCTTCTGAAGTTTTTCCACAGCCCGATGAGAGGTTTCTTTCACGGTGTCCGCAACGGCAATAACCGCCAAAATATCTGACTCATCAGCCTGCCTCGACTCGCGGAGATGACCGCTCTTCGACCCGAGGCGGGTCAAAATCATCGCGGTTTTGCCCTCATTTTCCAATTTTTCCAAATCAGCGTTTATTTTGGCAAAACTTATTCCCAAATCGCTGGCCAACTTACGATTTCCAAAATGATAAACAGCCCCATCAATACTACCTCTGACGCCATGCCCAGGAATTGAATCAAAATCAACAACATTTTTCAAACTTATATTTTTTTCTTGAGCATACGCATAAATTGCTTCCGCCAAGGGATGCTGCGAAAGTTTTTCCAAACTAGCCGCAATAGCTAAAATTTCATTTTCATTTTTTTCCTTTTCAAAAACCACAATCTCAGTCACTTGCGGTTTTCCCTTGGTCAGTGTTCCTGTTTTATCAAAAACAATCGCCGAGATGTCGCTAGCTGCTTCCAAGGCTTGTCCGCCTTTCACTAAAATCCCATACTGCGCGCCCTTGCCAGTTCCCACCATGAGCGATGTCGGTGTGGCCAATCCCAACGCACAAGGACAGGCAATCACAATCACAGACACAAAAGCCATCAAAGAAAAAGCCAGCGTCGCGCTGAAAAGAAAATACCACGCCAAGAAAGTTGAAATTGCAATTGCAATCACTGCTGGCACAAACCAAGCTGAAATCTTGTCGGCAAAATTTTGAATCGGCGCCTTGGAACCTTGCGCTTCTTCAATTAAACGAACAATCTGCGCCAATATTGTCTCACTGCCAATTTTTTCAGCCACAAATTCAAAGCTGCCATTTTTGTTAATTGTTCCGCCCACCACTTTGTCACCAACGTTTTTTTCCTGAGGTAGACTTTCTCCAGTAAGCATCGACTCGTCCACAGCTGAAAAACCTTTGACAATTTTTCCATCCACTGGAATTTTTTCACCTGGACGCACCAGCACAATATCGCCATGCAAAACTTCTTCAATCGCAATGTCCAAAGTCTGACCTTCGCGAAAGACCCGTGCAGTCTTGGCTTGCAAGCCCATTAATTTTTTGATAGCATCCGAAGTTTTTCCCTTAGTGCGAATTTCCAGCCACTTTCCAAGAATAACAAAGGTGACCAAATAGGCCGCGGTTTCAAAATAGAGCTCTGGGATTTTTTCACCGCCGACGCCAATCAAAGATTTATTGGCAATCGCATAGGAAGCAAAATTATACAAACTATAGAAAAACGCGGTCGAAGTTCCAATTGCAATCAAACTATCCATGTTGAAAGTTTTCATTTTCAATGCCGCCCACATGCCTTTGTAAAAATCTTTGCCAGCAATAAACTGCACTGGAATCGTGAGTAGCAATGAGAAAATTCCCACGTATGGTGCCAGACTTTTTGCGCCCGGCAACCACTTGAAAAAATCCAGCAACATGAAATACAGCATTGGAGCGCTCAATATCGCACCAAAAATAAACTTGTTAAAATAATCAGCAATTTCCTTGGCTATTTTCTTGCTTTCAAATTCGCTATCCTTAGCATCAACTTCTTGTGCACCATAACCACCCCGCCCAATGGCTGCGATGATTTTTTGCACATCAGTTGTCTGCTCATCAAAATCAACCAACACTTTTTCAGCTGCAAAATTCACACTAGCTTTTTGGACGCCAGGTGTTTTTCCAAGCGTTCTCTCGACCAACATTGCGCACGAAGTGCAATGCATGCCAGAAAGGGATAAATTTATTCTTTTCATAATAACTAAATTTTAGAATTTAAAACTACCACTGCCACATTAATTCTTGTCAGTTCAATGTCTCCGACTTGAACTACTTTGTTCTTATCTACAGAAAGCGCAAATACGATCCACAGAACCATTCCGATTCAGGTCAGGGACTCTGAACCGACACAGAATTACTTAAAACCTTTGAAGAATACATTTTTGAAAAATATATTGCTCGAGCAAGCCTTTCTTTTTTCTAAAATTTTCCATTGGTTGCCGTTGATTGAGGGAAAATTTTAGTTAAAAAAGAAGGAGCGGCGAGGATATTTTGAGAAAAATTTCATTCTTCAAGGTTTTTAAAATTTCGCAACACATGAAATTTAATTCCCGCACCCCTGCATCGTGCAGACTCCCTTAGGAATATTAGTGCTCGGAGTTTTTTCGTCAATTGCGCCACCACCGTTGCCTTGCCCGTCCACTACATTAAAAACACCAGTATACATGCCCATACCACATGAAAATAAAATATTGCCGACCTCTTTTGGCGTAAACTCAATCACATTTTGTCCAGCTGTTAGAGTTTTTCGAATATTTAAACTTGAAACCAAAATACTACTAGCGCAAGAATTCGGAGCCTGAGCGTCAATCACCCAGCGCACTGGCACATCCTTTTTGATAGTGAACTTGTTCGGTGAATACCCACTTGAAGCCTCCACCATGTTTACCACCTGCACCCCATTTTCCATTTTCACATTCGGATCAACAATTTTATTAGTAGTTACTGGTTTCTGATTACTGGTTACTGCAAGCCCTTGCCAACCAGCTAAATTGTATCCATTAGTAATATTAAAAATGGCCAAAAATATCACTACAATTCCTGCAAATTTGAAAAAACGTTTTGCAAAAATCCCTCTGACTAAGGATGTTATGGCGCCAACTCCCAATAGCCCGGGAGCTGTTCCAAGTGCGAACGTGGCCATAACTAAAGCCCCTTCAGCAGGACTACCGGTACTGATTGCGAAAAGCTGCATTGCCTGAGTAAACCCACATGGCAAAAAGAAAGTAAGTACTCCGGTAATCATGGCACCCTGATGACTGTACTCTTTTGCATTTTTCTTAATTCCAAAAAGTCTACTCACACTTGTTGGTAAAAATATCCCAGTATTTTCCAGCAACGGAAAAATTCCGAGCAGCTTAATTCCTAGTGCGAGCATTACGATTCCAACCATGATAGTCAAAATTCCCAAAACAGTGCCCGAGAGTTGCAACACTGATCCAAGCGCACCAAGAACTGCACCAAAAATAGCGTAGCCTCCAATTCTGCCAAGGCTGAAAAACAAATGCGGCCTGAATTTTTGCATTGCGCTTGCCTCAGGATGCTTTTCATTGTGTCTGGCAGCAATTCCCAAAATCAGCCCACCCACTAACGCCATGCAAGTAGAGAGTCCAGCCGTAATTCCGACCAAAAAAACGACGCCCAAACTAGATGGATTTGAAACGCCACTGAAATTAAGATTCGTCAGTCCGAAATTTTTAGCGACAATAAACAAACCAACCAAAAAAATTCCAGCCACAGCCAAATCCTTATAATCCTCGGGATTTTTACTCAGCCAAGTTTTTGGTTTGTCACTGCCAAGGCCATAGCCAGCGGCGCGAATCGCCTTTTCAATCTCATGCATATCGGGTTGCTGCTGCTCAAAATGAATTTCTGCCTCCCCTTTTTTGAAATTTACTACACTGCGCTTGACCAAAGAAACCTCCGACAGCCCGTCCTCTACCAACAGCTCACAGCTTCGACAATGCATTCCCTTTATAGGAACTATTATTTTATTATCCATAACGATATATTTTTATTATTTATTACACTCCTGCAAATCTAGAAAAGGAAATTCTAGATCTAGGATTTATATTTTCGCACCCCTCTACACATTGCGCAATGCGTAGGCAAAAGACGATTAATGAGCGGTTAAAAAATTTTGAAACGCAGTGAAGTCAGCAGGTGCATCGGAGTGAAAATTTCATCGAAGAGTGAAGTCTTTGCCTCAGCATCACGTGTCCGCCTTGGGAGGAAGCATGCGCAGGATTTCTTTTGTAACTTTTCTATTTTCAAGCGAAGCGAGAGTAATAAAAAGGTTTATTTTTTATTACTGAGCGAACGAAGAAAATATGTACTCATAGTATAAGAAAAGTTAACTCTGTTCATCACAAACAACCTC
Source organism: uncultured bacterium (assembly GCA_903824515.1). GTDB lineage: Bacteria > Patescibacteriota > Minisyncoccia > Moranbacterales > GWC2-37-73 > CAIPMZ01. Next base: position 9,122 of record CAIJXA010000037.1, on the reverse strand, counting down.
ATCTTTTAAATAAGGTTTTCAAAAAAGTTTTCATTCTAAACGAATATTAGAAGAAAGTATGCCCGGCTCAGGCGGAGACGGAGAAGAAGCATAAGCTTTTTGACTTATCAATTGAGCCACAAAAACTGCTTGTCTAACAATTGGGACTTGTTGAAATTTGATTCGCTCATTTGACGCAACTGGGGTGAAAACTGCGGAATTATCATGTTTTTCCATACAACACGGCATCACGTTATTGCTAACCGGCGCCCTATTCTTGACAGCACTCCACTCAATTGATCCGCAATGAGCATCGGTAACTTCAACCATCTCAGTCATTTTTTGTGAAGAAGTTTGCACCATCGTCTCACCACAAAAACCCCCAACAACAAAAACAATTGCTGAAAGTACAACCCCGGTTAAAATTTTTCTAAAATTCATTTTCATATATATTATTATAACTCCCCACCTGCAAATTATGCAAATCGATTTGAATGACCTGCCATTTTACACATCTAGACTTTCAGGTAGCGCCAATCCTGTTGAATCAAGGCAACCTTCCGTGCTAAAATGCTTACATGATTAAATGATTTTACGCTCCTATGACTTTTCTTCAAAAAAAATATTCAATCTTTTTAAATTCTCTCACTACAAGAAAGGTGCTTGTTTTTTTGCTTGCAATTGGACTTGTCGTCTATGTCAATTCTTTCATTAATGACATGTTTTGGGATGATTACGATAGCGTTGTCAACAATCAATATATCCGCAGCTGGCAATATCTCCCGAACTATTTTTCTGAAAATCTCACCGCTGGTGCTGGCATCCACGATAACTATTGGCGGCCACTGCTGCTTATTTCTTTTTCAGTTGACTATGGAATCGGTGGAATCGAACCATTTTTTTACCACTTTCAAAATTTCTTTTGGCATCTGGTGGCCAGCCTGTTGGTTTTTTTGATTGGCCTGAAACTTTCCAAAAAGCTGCTTACTGGATTTTTAGCTTCTTTGTTTTTTTTGGTGCATCCTTTGCAAACCGAGGCTGTCACCTATGTCGCTGGCCGCGCCGATCCCATGCACACAGCCTTGATGTTAGGTTCTTTTTTTCTTTTTTTGCATTATCCAAGTTCAGGAAAAAATTTCCACTTATTTTGGTCATTATTGCTATTTATCCTTGCAATCCTCACCAAAGAACGTGCTATCATACTGCCCTTCATTCTGACTGCTTACATCCTCTTAATCCCACTAAATATTTATACGCAAAATTGGAAACAAAAAATTCTTTTGCTCGCTCCCTACTTCACAATTGCAGCAATTTACGCCTTACTGCGTCTGACGCTTCTGCATTTTGCGAACACTTTTGACCTTGGCGCACAAACAATTCTCCGCAGCGCCACGCTTTGGCAGAAAATGCTAGTCTTTTTAGCTGGACTCGGAACTTATGCCAAATTAATTCTTTGGCCAGACAAGTTATATATGGAAAAAGTGCTGCCCATTCCTGACTCTTTTTTTGCTCCCATGGTGCTACTCGGGATTATTAGTCTTGTTCTTTCAATTTTTCTCATCTGGCAATCTTTCAAAAAAAACAAACTGATCGCTTTTTGCTTGCTCAGTTTTTTTGCAACCTTGCTTCCATCGATGTATATCTATCCAATCCAAGGACTACTCTATGAACACTGGCTCTATCCGGCTTTTCCTTGGCTGTTCTTAGCGATTGCGTTTAGTCTATCGAAATATTTAAACGATGAAAAGTCTACTAAACTGGTTCCGTCAGCATATTTTGCCATAATTTTACTTGCAATAATCTCCGCTTTTAGTTTGCGCACCATTATTCGCAATCAAGATTGGCAAAATCCAATCAAATTTTACGAAAAAAATATTTCTCTCAACGGAGTTTCTGGCAGAGTCTACACCAATCTCGGCATGGCTTATGACGACGCCCACCTGCCAGGCAAAGCCATCCAGACTTATCAGAAAGCCATTAATATCTCAGGAAACACCCTTTTCCAACCTTGGTATGACATGGCCAATACACTTGGTCAGCTAGGAAAAATTGATACCGCCATCGACGCTTACAACCAAGCCATCAAGCTCAATCCAAACTTTGCCCCGAACTACACCAATCTCGCTAAAATATATGCTGACCAAAAAGATTTCAAGCAAGCCATTGCCGTGCTGCAAAATGCCGAAAAATTCAATCCCCACCAAATTAGTATACTTTATGCCATCGCCGCAATTTCAAGCAACTCCGGAGACTTTGCCACCGCCAAAATTTATGCCCAAAAAATCCTCGACCTTGATCCAACAAATCAACAAGCGAAAGACCTGCTTTTGAAATAGCTTTACGAGAGACACTACGAATTACGAACTTTTACGAATATACGCATCAGCCACCCGCCTACCGTCGAGGCAGGCAAATCCACAAATAAATAGAGAGATTCTAACATTTATATTTTGTATTCTGTATTCTGTATTCCCCTCTTTGTATTCCTCGCCTCTTCACTTAGTGACATTCACTTTGATACTTTCGAGTATCAAAGTGAATGTCAGTTTTGTTAAAGTTTCTTTTTCGCTAAGTTACTTTTGAAAAATCTTATCGCAAGGCGTTTTTGCCTCGCAGTTTTCGGTGAAACGTGATTGCAAAACGATGTGCCTCATCCATAATGCTTTTGACCAAATTCTTATCATTCAAAAAATTTTGCAATTGTTTTGGAAATTGAGTCATTGGAACTTTATTGGAAATTGGAAATTGGAAATTGATATTTTTGCGAGTCTTGCCTTTGGCAACACCGACGATTAGAACATCCAGACCAAGCTGCACAACCAGCTCACCTATTGCATTAGCATGTCCTTGCCCACCATCCAGCAAAATCAAATCTGGCATCGCCCAGTCGCCTTTAAGAGTTTTCTTCATCACTGCCCCTCGCCCATCGGGAGAGGATGTCTGGTATTCCAGACCGGCGAGGGAATGGCTAAAACGCCGTAGCAACACTTCTTTCATCATCGCCACATCATTGCTGCCTTCAACTGTTTTTATTTTAAACTTGCGATACTCAGACTTATTCGGTTGCCAATTTTCTCCTTTGGCGGAAAAAACCACCATGGAACCCACTGCATCCGTGCCGGAAATGTTCGAAATGTCATACGCCTCGATTCGGACAGGGGTTAGCTTTTTAGGCATTAGCTTCTCAGCTTCACCATATGAAAAATTCCCTTGGTTATTGTATTTTGTCTCTTGTATCTTATCCTGCGTGTTCCATATCCCATGTTCCATGTCCCTCGTAATCAGTGCCACATCGCGAATGTGCTGCAGGGCAAAAATCTTGTTCCGAACCTGCGCCGCTTTTTCAAATTCATTATTTTTCGCCAGAGCTTTCATTTCTTTTTCCAAACCGGAAAGCAATCTTTTTTTCTTGCCAGCCAAAATCATTTTAATGCCATCAATGTTTTTCTTATAGTCGTCTTTGGAAATCGCACCAGCATACGGCCCCGGACACAATCCCAATTGAAAATCCAAACAACCTTTCTCAGTTTTTTGCTTGCCCGCATGAAAAGGAAAAATTCGCCGCATGATTTTCAGCGCAATCTGCATTTGCTGCTTGGAGGTGTAAGGACCATAAGCATAAAAATTTCCAATTTCCAATTTCCAATTTCCAAACAATTTTGAAGAATTTTCTTTTTTTCTTTTTGCGTTGGTTTGCTCTTCCTTTTGTATTTTCGCATCGGTTCGTAGATTCGTTTTTGTTTCGTAGTTTTCAATTAAAGTATTTCCGTTCGTAGATTCGTTTTCGTTTCGTAGTTTCGCATCGGGTATATCCGTTTTCCTCACAATCAGGATTTTTGGAAACTCTTCCCTGGTGATCACAAAATACGCAAAACTTTTGTCGTCCTTTTCCAGCGTGTTGTATTTCGGCTGATGTTTTTTGATGAGGTTGCTTTCCAAAATCAAAGCTTCCAACACTGAATCCGTTTGCTCAAATTCAATCTCCTCCACCAAAGGCATCATCGACCCAATCCACTCACTCCGCCCAGGCACAACACTACGTTCTAGTTGTTGTAAATGTTGTAACCGTTCTAGTTGCTCTATTTGTAGATTCGCATTGTCAACATCCTTGTTCGTAGATTCGTATTGGTTTCGTAGTTTCGAATCGGTCCTGAAGTATGAAGCAACCCTGCTCCTTAAATTCGTCGCCTTCCCAATATACAGCAACGGCCCACGTTTAACCCGTCCGCCCAAGGCGGATTCAGCTTTGCCGTAAAAAAAATATACCCCCGCTTCTTGGGGCAACCCAGCCACTTTTTGCTTTAGTCTTGACAAATTCATAAATTAGGACTATAATATAATATCGTACTCGTTAACAATTTTTTTGACCTAAAAGACAATTTTTTTAGATTTTTTATTTCAATTCAATCATATCAATAACCTGCCAAATTTGGCAAAACCGGAGATAACCGTGAAAAAAACTTATATTTTAATAAAAGAAAATGGTAAGTTAACCATCATAGAAGAAGAAACTGGGCAAGAAGTTCTTTTGGGTAAAGCCGAAAAAAGACAAGAACTACTTGATGCTATTTTTACTTGCGGTATACAGCAAGATCACCGTAAAAAATTAGTCATCAACACAATTGGCAATAGATCATATGTTTGTATTCTGTGCCAAAATAATTCCGATAGCTCCTATTCTGAGGAAAAATATCAATATAAGGAGGCACTTGTGATATTGGGAGTAGTAGGATTGTTCGAGCAATTATTCTGGGAAGAGCTGAGAATAATCGAGTGGAAATTGTTCGTTCATACACACAAGACCGAAGCTTACACTGATCAAGGAATTTTCATCGAACATGAATTTAAGCCAAGGCAGCAACAATAGTAACCAACTCAAGTCGGCGCGCATCATCCTACGATGCGTGTCCGGCTTTTTTTATTTATGGGGAAAAATTCCCTCTATCACTACAAACTTATTTTCCTGTGTCATTCTGAACTTGCTTGCCTGCCTGTCCGGTAGGCAGGTTTCAGAATCTACTTTCTTTGCCTAAGTTAGTTTCCTGCGTGCAAGATCCTGAAACAAGTTCAGGATGACACACATTTTTCGTACATTCGTAAAATTCGTAATTCGTAGTGGCCAACCTAATAAGCTAACGCCTAAGAACCTGTTTTAAATATTTCGCCGTATAACTCTCCTGATGATATTTCACAATTTCCTCTGGCGGACCAGTGACGATGATGCGGCCGCCACCTTCGCCGCCTTCGGGGCCCATGTCAATGATCCAGTCAGCGGTTTTGATCACGTCCATGTTATGTTCAATCACCACCACGGTGTTGCCACCATCCACCAGTCTATTTAAAACGTGCAGCAATTTTTTGATATCATCAAAGTGCAAACCAGTGGTCGGTTCGTCCAAAATATATAAAGTATCTCCCGTCGAACGACGAGAAAGTTCTGAAGCGAGTTTAATGCGCTGAGCTTCGCCTCCGGAAAGCGTGGTGGCACTTTGTCCAAGTTCAATGTAACCCAAACCAACTTCTTCCAAGACAATCAGCGCACTGGCAATTTTTGGAAACGCTTCAAAAAACTGTGCGCCCTCTGAAACGGTCATTGCCAAAACCTCGGAAATATTTTTATCTTTATATTTAACCTGCAGTGTTTCACTATTGTATCGTTTACCTTTGCAAACATCGCATGGCAAGTAAACATCGGGCATAAACTGCATTTCAATTTTCAAATATCCTTCACCAGAGCAATTGTCGCAGCGTCCACCATGAACATTAAACGAAAATCTTCCCGGTCCATAGCCTCGCAATTTAGCATCTTTGGTTTGCGCAAAGAGTTCGCGAATGTGAGTGAAGAGTCCAGTGTAAGTTGCTGGATTTGAACGTGGCGTTCGACCAATCGGCGATTGATCAATCATAATAACCTTATCAATGTTTTCAATGCCCATAATTTCCTGATGTTTTCCTGGAACATCCAAAGCGCGATGCAATTTATTGGCCAGGGCTTTATACAAGGTATCCTCAACCAAAGTTGATTTTCCAGAGCCAGAAACACCCGTAACACAAGTGAAAGCTTTCAGCGGAAATTCCACCGTCACACTTTTAAGATTATGCTCATTAGCCCCGCGCACCACGATTCTTTTTTTCTTGGCGACAGAGCGACGCATTTTTGGAATTTCGATTTCAAGTTGCCCACGCAAATATTGCCCAGTCAAAGATTTCGGATTATTAATCACTTCTTCTGGCGTTCCTTGGGCTACAATCTCTCCACCATGCTTGCCTGCCCTGGGTCCAATGTCCACCAACCAATCGGCGCTGCGCATCATTTCCTCATCATGTTCAATCACAATCAAGGTGTTACCAATTTGCTGCAAATGACGCAGCGTTTCAATCAGCTTGGCATTGTCACGTGCATGCAGGCCAATAGAAGGCTCATCAAGAATATATAGCACTCCCACCAATTGAGAACCGACTTGCGAAGCCAAGCGAATCCGCTGCGATTCACCCCCTGAAAGAGAATAGGCTGCTCGCGCCAAAGTGAGATAATCCAAGCCAACATTATTTAAAAAGACTAAACGCACAATAATTTCTTTCAAAATTCTTCCCGCAATCAATTCGTCGCGATGTGAAAGTTTCAGATTTTCAAAAAAAGCCACACTTTCTTTAATACTCACCATTGAAGCTTCATAGATATTTTTTCCACCAACTGTCACCAGCAAAACTTCACTTTTAAAGCGTGAGCCCTTACAAGTAAAACAAGCTTTTTGCGACATATACTTTTCAATATCAGTTCTTACTGCATCGGAAGTTGTTGTCTTATATCTTTCCTGCAGCCAAGCAACCACACCCTTCCAGCGAATATTATAAGTGCCTGTGCCAGAGCGAAAATGATATTTCACCTTAATAAGATCCTCATCCTCAGTGCCATTTAAGAGAATGTCGATTTTATTTTTCGGCAAATCTCGCAACCGCTTATTGTCTTCAATGTGATAATACTGGCAAACTGCTTTTAAGATTGTGCCTTGATAATTGTTAGGTTTGTAACTCCAGGGCATAATTCCGCCCTCGGCAATTGTCTTGTTCTCATCAGGCATTATCCGCTTTGGATCAATTTCTTTTTTCAGCCCCAACCCTTCACAAGATGGGCAGGCTCCAAAAGGCGAATTGAAAGAAAAGAGTCGCGGCTCCATGTCGGGAAAAGCAATGTCATGAATCGGGCAAGAAAGTTTCTGATTGTAAATCTGCTCCACAAAATCAGCTTTTAGCTTATTGCTTTTAGCTTTTAGAATTTTGTCTGTTGAATTTTTTAATTTGGAATTTGTTTGGAATTTGTCATTTGAAATTTGTGCTTTTGCGCTAGCAGTTCTCACCTTCACTAGTCCCTCCGAAAGTCTAAGTGCTTTTTCAACCGCTTCAAAAAGACGACTCAGGTTTTCATCGCTAATTTCAATTTTGTCGACAATGATATCAATACTGTGTTTTTTATATTTTTCCAATTTGAGCTCCTTGAAATCATCCAGCCGATAACGCTGTCCATCAATAATTGCCTGAGAAAATCCCCGCTTATACATATCATCCAACATTGCCAAATATTCCCCCTTCCTTTCTCTCACAACTGGCGAAAGAATTTCAACCACATTACTGCCCCTCTCCTTGTGGAGAGAGTTAGGGTGAGGTGATTCCAAATTTAAAATCCGATCCACAATTTCATCCGTTGAAAGTTTGGAAATTTCTCTTGCGCAAACCGGACAATGCGGGATTCCAATTTTTGCAAACAAAAGCCTTAGATAGTCATGAATTTCTGTGACCGTACCGGCAGTTGAACGCGGATTATGCGAAGTCGATTTTTGATCAATCGAAATGGCAGGTGAAAGCCCTTCGATGTAGTCCACGTCAGGCTTATCCATTTGCCCCAAAAATTGACGCGCATAACTCGACAAGCTTTCCAAATATCTTCTTTGTCCCTCAGCAAAAATAGTGTCAAATGCCAAAGTCGATTTTCCGCTCCCAGAAAGACCCGTAAAAACAATAAATTTGTTTCTAGGGAGCTCTAAATCGATATTTTTCAGGTTATGCTCTCGCGCACCTTTGATAATTATTTTATCTGCCATATGTGATAATACGCTAGCGAACATTATAAATTTCCTACTCCGCAGGTTAACGTATAATACTCCATAGCGAAAGAACAATCAATAGAAAAAGGAGCCAAGAGGCTCCTTTTTGAGATATTCTTTCTAAACTATCCGTCCTTAGTTAGTTGCGCAAGAAGCTGGAGCTGTCCCTGCTGAAGCTGAAGCAGCAGCTTGATCATCAAATCCTGCAACTGGAGAAGTGGCTGACAACTTTGCCTGACATTCTTTTGGAGCAGTCTTGAACCCTGAGCAAATAGCTTTCAAAACGCTAGCACTATCACGACCAGCGGCAAGTGTTGTACCATTAACCACGAAGGTTGGAGAGCCTTGCACTCCAAATTTCACATTTTCGTCTTTGTTAATGCTAAAATCTTTTTCGGTTGGACTGAATTGCTTATTAGTGTCAGCTACACAAGTTGTAATCTGGGCAACATTGATACCGACAGATTTCATGCAAGCATCGCTTGCACCCTTACTATCCTTCCAAAAACATTTCAAATAATTGTCCAATTTAGCTGGCTGAGTTTTCCCAATGCAATATTGATTCACGTTTTCAATAACTTCTTTTGATCCATGGAGCGTATAACTCACAAATTTCAAATTAAATTTGATCTTATTTCCAAGTGATTCAATAGCTGGAAGAACGCCTCTTTCCATTTGAAGTCCGTATGGGCAATAACTCATCACAAACAAATCAACAACTGGCACATCCGCTTTTTGTTCAGCTTCCGTTTTCTCCGGAACAGCAGGTGTGCTGCTTGCAGCATCGGCTGCTTTTGCGTTTAAATCAATAACTTGTGGAAAAAATTTACCACCATCAGTTGTCACATAGGTAATCATTTCTTGCTTGTTAGCATCAATCGTCACTTTATATAAGCCAATTTCTTTAACTATGCCCTTAACTGTAATTCCAGCTCCTCCTTGAGGAGAGTTGTCCTTAATAAATTGTTCTACTTTTCCCTTAATTCCATCTACGCCAATATCGTTTTTCTTAGCATTTTGTGAATACTTCATAAATACGTA
>CAIJXA010000036.1 GCA_903824515.1 uncultured bacterium | reverse complement strand
CGCGTGTCTCGCCAAATCAAAGAAATATCCTTAAAAGTCAGCACTGAAGCCGGATATCGAAGTAGCATCGAAAGTAAGTTTTTATCATTTTTCATAAGCCAAACATAGCTCAAATTAACATCTTTAGCTTACAATATCCCAATAATTTTGTCAAATTTGCCTATCTTAAGCCTTTTTTGGTTTTTAGGTTAATAGTGGTGTATCTTAGTGCGTTTCCCTATTAGAGTAACTGCTTCCGTTTATCTTATTTTAAAGCCCATACCAGTATCCCTTGGCTTTTCTTTCCAATTAGTTAATTCGTAATATTTCTGCACATCCCCAGCTTTGTGAATAAATTTATTTTTAAACGGCAAACTTTCCATATTGCTCACAACAAATTGCAGTTCATCAATCTGCTTTATATTTTCTTTTGGGATATTGTTAAAATCGATTTCATATACAAAAACTTTTTCATTAGAATCAAAGCGATCGGAATTTTCAAAGCTAATAGTCTTATTTTCATTATCTATTGTTGTAACTCCATTGGGCCTTGCCCCACAAGCTAAAGCAAAACCATAATCTGGCGTTAAATAAATTGCATTTTGTAACTCTGTCTCCGGAACTACAATATTATCAGCCTTTCCAGCCTGCCTTCTTTCTATTAAGACGATGTCCCTTTTTGATCCATGATAAAGTTTCATAATTTTAGCAAAATATTTTTAATAAAAAAACCGAGACTATAAGAGTCCCAGTCTTTTCTTGGCTTCAAAAACTTGATGGCTATTCATTTGACCAGATTTTTCCATTTGCTCGAGCGTGGCGAGAATATCTTTTTTATTTTTTTGGATATTCTCTGGCGTCATTACTTTTTTCATCAGACTTTCCCGTTCTTGCGGGCTCATTTTCTCCAACTTTTTCATCGCCATCCTTTGCATCATATTCATGCTCTGAGGATCCGCCGGATTGGCAACTTTCTTTTTTTTGTCTTTTTTAAATACATCAAGAATGCCCATAAGATATTTTAATAATTTTTAATTTTAAATTTTAAATCAATTTTAAATGACTAAATTTCTAAAATTAAAAATTAAAACATTTTATCATTCATTTTAAATTAAAAACTTCAAATTTCAAATTTTTCCCTATTTTCTATATTTCATTGTCAAATCATAACTTGTCACAAGCAGTGCAGAAGCTACAAAAATGGAAGAATAGGTTCCAAAAGTCACGCCAACCAAAAGAGCAAGAGAAAAATATTTGATGGAAGCACCACCGAAAAGATAAATGGCCAGCAAAGTCACAATAACTGTCATGGAAGTGTTGATTGAGCGCACTAAGGTTTCATTGAGACTGCGATTGACCACCTGCGCAAATGGTTCTTTTGAAGAACCTCGCAAAAGATTTTCCCTAGTTCGATCATAAACCACGATTGTATCATGAACGGAAAATCCAAGAATAGTAAGCAGCGCTGCAATGAATGGAATGCCAACTTTGATGCCATAAAAATGTCCCAGGATTGAAAAAACTCCAGCCGTAATGATAACGTCATGTGCAAGGGCAATAACAGCACCTGCGCCATATTTCCAAGACTCTACTGGACGAGAAACTTTTCGAAAGGCCCAAGCAATATAAGCCATAATAGCTGCGATTGCCAAGCCGAGTGCATTGAAGGAGTTTTTCTTAAGCTCCTTAGAAACGGAAGAATTCACAAAATCAACTTGCGATTGTGAAGCAGCTGAATATTTCCCGCTAAGTGCTTTCCAAACCGAGTCGTTTATTTTGTCATCATCTGCCGCATAGCGAATCAAAACAGAATTACCAGCCGAAGCCTGAATTGTCAAACTATCCAGTTTCATGTCAGCCAAAACAGCTGCAATTTCTTGACTCGGCGGTACCGTCTCGGCAAATTTGACTTCCATCAAAGTTCCGCCAGTAAAATCAGTATCGTATTTAAGTCCCCAGGCCAACAAACTCAGCAGACTCAAAACCGTCAGGGTGCCTGAAAAAATATAGGAGTATTTAGTTTTGGCAATAATGTTTAACATTGTTTTTCAATAAATAAAATACAATTTACGAATACCAAACAAATTTCAATAATCAACTTTCAAATTTTAAGATTTTTTGATTATTTTATTCGTTGAATTTGTAATTTGTTTGTAATTTGCAATTTATTTATTTGTTATTTATTCAGAACTATCTTTCTTCCGCACTCCTACCATCCAGGTTCGTTCGTGAATCCAATCATTGATTATAAATTTGAGCATTGTACGAGTGACAACCACAGCGGTAAACATTGACACCACAACTCCAATAAACAAGGTAGCAGCAAAACCTTTCACGAATCCAGTTCCCATTAAATACAAGATGCTAGCGGTTAGCAGCGATGAAATGTTTCCGTCTCGGATGGAGGTCCAAGCACGCTTGAAGCCTTCATCCAATGAATTTGCCACGGTTCTTCCATTTCGAATTTCCTCTTTTGTTCTTTCAAAAATCAGCACATTAGCGTCAACTGCCATTCCAATTGAAAGAATGAATCCGGCAATCCCGGAAAGTGACAAAGTTATGCCAAACATTTTGAAAATAGTAATCATAATTCCTGTGTAAATAAGCAGGGCCACCGAGGCGACTAAGCCAAGAAAACGATAGAAAATAAGCATAAAAATAATTACTGCGCCAAGGCCAATAGCGCCTGCAATTAAGCTTTTCTTGAGAGATTCCATGCCCAATGAAGCTTGAATACTTTGTTGGGAAATAAGCGTGAGCGGAACCGGCAATGCTCCGGTATTGAGATTTTGCGCAAGAGTTTTCGCTTCCTGCAGGGTGAACTTTCCTGTGATAACCGCTTCGCCGTTTGTAATTTCAGATTGTACTGTCGGTGCGCTGATAATGTTGCCATCTAGCAAAATTGCGATTGTTTTTCCAAGATTTTTCTTGGTTAAATCCGCAAAAAGTTTCGTTCCCTCTTCATCAAAGCGAAGTGAAATTTGAGGCTCGCCCAATCCTTGACTTTGAAACACAACGGACGCACTTTTCAAATTTTTTCCAGTCAGACCAGTGGCGGTATACTTGAATTGGGGATATTGATCAACGGTCTTTTTTGTCAATAAAATATGCTCCCCATGAACTTCCAGACTGTCTCCTTCTCCACGCGATTCAACAAATTTAATTATGTGCCACCCAAACTGTGATTCAACCAAATCCGGATAAACTTCTCCAGGCGTTAGATTTCCTTCAAAAAGAACCTTGTCAAACTCTGGCACAAAAGTTCCCTTTTTGACAAAACCAAGATCACCACCCTTGTCCTTAGAACCTGGATCTTCACTGCTTGCCTTTGCTAGGTCTTCAAAATTTGCTCCTTTTTTAATTTGATCTAGTAAATCAGTCGCCTTTTGCTTGGCTTGAGCATTAGTAGAATCAAACATTTGCTGAATTTGCGGATCAACGCCTTCTTCCTTGAATTCCAAAAGTGGAGTTTCTTTGATTTGATTTTTGGCCTGTTCGATATCCTTGACTCCGGGAATTTCAACAATTACACGATAATCATCGCCCGTGCTTGGAGTTTTTGTTTGCACAAGAGGCTCTCCAACGCCAAAAGCATTGATTCTTTTTTCAATCACATCTTGTGCGCCTTGCAACGCATCCGCTCTTTTTGAAGAATCAACTTTTGAAACGTCAGCTTTGTATTCCAAATGAATTCCCCCTTGCAAGTCGAGCCCGAGATTAATTTTCAATTTATTTGCAGCATTATATAGTGGAGGAATCTTTGAAACCACCTGAGGATAAGAAATCACCCCGACAACTAAAGCCATCGCAACGATACCTGCAAACTTTAATTCTAATTTTCTTTGTATATTCATAAACTCCATTATATTACACCCCTTCAAATTAGGCAACAACAGGGCAGCTTCAAACTATGTCATCTTACATTATATGTATTGTCATCCTGAGCGAAGCGGAATTGCGACAGCAATGATGCGTAGCCGAAGGATTTGGGCCCATACTTACAAACTTTAACGATATGAACTCAGATTCTTCGACTCCGCTATCTGCCTATCAGACAGACAGGCGCTATGCTCAGAATGACAAACAAACAAGATTTTCAAGAATTTTTCAAAATTGCTTTATTGGCAAGAGCGAGAATTCTTTTTGAATCCTTATTACCAATTTTCTTGTAAGCTTCTTCGAAACCAAGCCAAACATAATCCTTGTTTTCAAAATCAATCGTGACTTGCTCAATGCTTGTCTGCACACAATACAACACCGCTTTTTTAAAAATATTGACTCCCCTACCTTTTTCAGCTCGTTCTGTTTTTTCATTTCCCTTCGCTCGATAAAAATATATAACTATTTTGCGAAATTTTGGCAAAATTTCAATTTGCGAAATGCCGGTTTCTTCCAAAATTTCGCGGCGCAAGGTTTGCTGCTCATTTTCGCCTTTTTCAGTGTGCCCCTTGGGAAAATCCCATTGCCAACTGCGATAGCGCAACAAAAGAAACAAAATTTTGTCATCTTGTTTTCTAAACACCACGCCTCCCACGGATTTTTCAAAAGCAAAAATTCCCATAATACTATTAACAAATTCGAAAAACAAAACTTTTTTATTTCCCACAACAGTTCTTAAACTTTTTGCCAGAGCCACATGGACAAGGGTCATTGCGTCCAACTTTGCTGCTGTTGATAATTGGTTTTTGCGGAGCTGCTTGCTGATTTGTCTGAGTCTCACTACCGCTGGCAAATTGTTCAAGATTTTCTTGGGCGCCACGATATTGCACATTTTGTGGAAGCGCTTCAGCTTGTGGCTCACTTTGGGCAGAAATTATTGAAATCCTGAAGACTGTTTTAACAGTGGTTGAACGCATGTTTTCCATTAGATGTGAAAACAGATGAAAAGCTTCGCGCTTATATTCAATGAGCGGATCTCGCTGGCCATAACCGCGCAAGCCAATTCCCTGACGAAGATAGTCGATTTCGTCCAAATGATTCATCCAGAGGGTGTCAACGGTTTGCAGAATTATAGCTCTTTCGATTTGACGCAGATTTTCATTGCCAATCTCCTGTTCTTTTTTGATGTAAGCCTCTTTGGCTTTTCCCATGACATATTCCTGCATCAAAGTTATTTTTTCAACCGAATTTTTGGATTTGTCATCTCGAATCTGCTGCAATTTTTTGCCATCTTGATCAGTGAAAAGAAAAATACCTTGAATTTCAGTTTCAATGGTTTCAACTTGCCACTCATAATCATCACCCGTGCAGTGCACTGAAATGGTACGCTCAATTTCTTCTTCGATATATCCCTGCAATTCCTGCTTCACGTCAGTTGCGGCCAAAATTTCTTTGCGTTTTTTGTAGACAACTTCACGCTGCTTGTTCATCACGTCATCATAGTCCAACACGTGTTTTCGCATGTCAAAATTGTAACCTTCAATTTTTGATTGAGCACTTTCAATGGTTCTGGAAATAATCGGATTTTGAATTGGTTGATCTTCTGGCAGGCCAAGTGAATCCATCATGCCCTTGAGTTTGTCGCCACCAAATCTTCGCATAAGTTCATCCTCCAAAGAGACATAGAATTGTGATAGTCCCGGATCACCTTGACGACCAGCTCGACCTCGCAGCTGATTGTCAATGCGACGCGCCTCATGACGTTCTGTTCCAATAATACAAAGACCGCCAACCTCTCGCACGCCTTCTCCAAGCTTGATGTCAGTCCCGCGACCAGCCATGTTGGTAGCAATAGTCACGGCACCTTGCTTGCCAGCCCCAGCAATAATGGAGGCCTCTTTTTCATGTTGCTTGGCATTGAGAACCTCGTGTTTTACGCCATTTTTCACCAGCAGCGCACTGAGATATTCAGATTTTTCAATGGCAATTGTCCCAACCAACACTGGTTGACCTTTGTCGTTCAGCTCTTTGATTTTTTCCACAATCGCATCAAATTTGCCTTTTTCGGTCTTATAAACCACATCCGGCAAATCTTTGCGAGACATAACCTTGTTAGTTGGAATTTCCAACACATCCAGTTTGTACACTTTGGAAAGTTCTTCGGCACTCGTTGAAGCTGTTCCGGTCATGCCGGCCAATTTGGCATACATACGGAAATAATTTTGAAAAGTAATGGTGGCCAAAGTTCGAGATTCTTTTTGCACCTCCACGTTTTCTTTGGCCTCAATAGCTTGATGCAAGCCATCGCTATAGCGGCGGCCCTCCATCAAACGTCCCGTGAAATCATCCACAATAATCACCTGGCCATTTTTCACCACATAATCCTTATCGAGTTTGAAAAAAACTTCGGCCTTGAGTGATTGCTCAAGATGATGCACATAACTGATTTTTCCAAGCTCATATATATTTCCGACTCCCAGTTCTTTTTCAACTTTGTCGAGACCTTTTTCCGTTAGCGTCACAGCTTTCATTTTTTCATCTTTTTCATAGTCATCCGTTTCTTTTAAGCGAGGAATAATCTGGGCAAAACGTTGATACATTTTAGTTGACTCACTATCTGGCGCAGAAATAATGAGTGGCGTCCTGGCTTCATCAATCAAAATAGAGTCAACTTCATCCACCACTGCATAATTGAGTTCACGTTGGGACATTTGCTCGGTGCTTTGCACCATATTGTCCCGCAAATAATCAAAACCAAATTCATTGTTGGTTCCAAAAGTGATGTCAGAGCCATAGGCTTGTCTGCGAGAAATTTCAAAAAGATTTTCCATTTCCACACTCACCTCATCGCTATCAATAATTTTTGGCTCATACAAATAGGAAACATCGTGCATGATGCAAGCTGTCGAAAGTCCCAAAGCATTATAAACACTGCCCATCCAATTGCAGTCACGTTTTGCCAAATAGTCATTAACCGTCACAATGTGCACGCCTTTGCCCTCAAGCGCATTAAGATAAACTGCCAAGGTTGAAGTCAAAGTTTTTCCTTCACCAGTTTTCATTTCCGTAATCAAGCCCTTGTGAAGTGCTATGCCACCCAAAAGTTGCACGTCGTAATGGCGTTCGTTGATGACTCTTTTGGCAGTTTCCCGCACCACAGCAAAAGCCTCCGGCAAAATTTGATCCAGAGTTTCTCCATTTTTGAGGCGCTCGCGAAATTCCTGCGTCTTGCCTTTTAGCTCTTCATCCGGCAAAGCAATCATTTTTTCTTCCAAAGAATTGATGGTTGCCACAATCGGACGGAATTTGCTTACTTCTTTTTCATTTGATCCAAACAGTTTGCTAAATAGAGCCATATATTTAAGTTTATGAAGTTATAAGGTTGTAAAGTTTTGAGTTCTTGTGGCAATTATGTTCTTAAAGTAAACAAAAACTAAACCAACTTCCCATTGGAATTCATTTCAATAACTTCCTGTATCATACAGCAAAAAGATGGCCTCGTCCACCCCGTTTTTAATATTTGATTGTCTAAATTGCAATGATAATGCTTGGCAAAATTTCTGGTTTAAATTAGGCCAGACAAGCTTTCATAAATTCTTCCTGAGCCGCTTGCATTTCTTTTTTGTTCATTTTAGCAAGCTCGAGTACATTACTGTCGGACAGTTCTTCCAGAATCTTATCAAACTCAACTACGGTTGGATTGACTGCCAGGGCCATTTTGTTGATGCCTAAAAGTTTAATGCCGTCTAGTGTCCTAACTCGAGAAAGTGCGACATAGCCCATGCCGAATTCAAAAGCTTTACTCAAATCCATCTGGACTGCATCAAGCGTCATGCCTTGACTTTTGTGCACTGTGATTGCCCAGGCTAGTCGCAGTGGCACTTGTGTGATTGAAGCTAGGGCTACATCTTCCTCATCAATTGACCATTTTTCAGGTGTGGCAGCAATATTTTTGCCAGAAAGGGTTTTGACAATTGGAAATTCTTTGTCATTATAACCAACCACTGTTCCCAGTGTTCCATTGACATAACCTTTTTCAAAATTATTTTTCACAAACATTACCACCGCACCTTTCTTGACGACCAAAACCTCAGGCGCAAGGCAGCCCTTTTTCACCGCTGCTGCAATCTGATCAATTCCCGTCGAAGTCATCTGAAATATTTTTGCCTCTTCTTTGATTTTTTTCAGCTCAAAATCATTCATTGCATCCACATTGACATTGTGCGTGAAAAGTTTTGTAGGGGTGATGTTTTTTTTGATATCTTTGTTGGTTCTTGAGGAAAGCATTTCCAAGGTTTCTTCATTGCAAGCTTCGTTTCTGATGTCACCCAAAATTTTCAACATTTTCTGGTCCTCTTGACGATGTTGCTCCTCCAAATAGCAAATTCTTGGACCCATTTCTTCCCAAGCTGCCGATTCAATGACAAAATGAGCCACTTGCCCATATTTGGTCACGGGTGGCAATTGAAAAAAATCGCCGCACAAAACCACTTGCAAACCACCAAAGGGCAAGAATGGATTTTTGAATCTTTTGCAAATGCTGTTGACAATGTCCAATTGGTACGCATGCAGCATTGAGATTTCATCGATAATCAAAACCTTGACCGCATCAAATCTTTGCTTGTGATAGTGCCGCTTTTTGAGCTTTATATATTCATCCTCATTGAAAACATCCATGATGCCCATGCCTGACCAACTATGAATTGTTTGGCCGTTCATGTGAGTCGCCGCGATTCCAGTTGAAGCAGTTACCGCCACTCCGATATTGTTTTCTTTCAAATATTTGATATATTGTTTCAGCAAAAAAGTCTTGCCGCTGCCGGCAGGACCTGTCAAAAAAACGCTATGCCCAAGCTTGAGGATTTCCAGTGCTGATTTCTGTTTCATATATATGCATACTAACCCGAATACGCTTCGGCGTAAATGTTTGGCCCAAGAAACAAGCAAAAGCCACCTTTTTGAAAGATGCCTTTTTTCAAAAACTGAATCTCAAACATTACAATCAAAGATTCGCTCAATGAATTTCTCTTTTGATTTTTTCCAATTCTGCTTTGGGCACATTTTCCTTGATTTTTTCCACAATCTGCCCAACTCGAGCAGCCGAAATTTTCACCTCCCTGGCGATATCACGAAAATCCCTGCCAGTTACATAGAGCCGATAAATCTTTTTTCTTTGCGCTGTGAAATTGTATAATCGCATAGTTTGTACTTTAATTTGGTCTGAACCCTTTTTCTTGGTCGAAAAGTATCCGTTCGAATACTTCATGATCTTTCTCTTTTTGAAAAATTTGTTGTCGACTGTTGGCTCTGCTTATGACATGATACGACATATCTCAAACAGCTGAGCGAGGTATTCTAGCCATGATTGAATTATATCACAGGTCTGTTTTTTTATTGATAAAAAGGTACCTGACCCCTTTTATTTGGCGTGCCCATCTCCGCATCGTAACTTAGTCGAGGACCGTCCTCGACTGGATTTCACGACTCCGAAAACACGGAGCTGGACTCCGAAGCGGAAAATCGTCATAATTTCGCGGTCGTGAGATAATGACGATTTGGTTTTTTTTCATGGTGAAGTTTGATTGAGGACCGTCCTACGAAAAGTTTTATTCCAAACGAGTTTATCATAGCTGTGCTATTTTCCCTTTTCAAAATCTTGGATAATACTCAGATACTGCTCTTGAATTTCTTTTGAAATTTGAGGATGATCAAGGGGACGGATATTTCCATTATTTTTGATAATCTCATTTATTTCATCGAAATAAAATCCATCCAAAGTTGCAACAAATAAATATGATGGATTCCATGATTCATGCATCCTCTTGGTAACTTTTAAAATATCCTCACTATCTAATGCGTATCTATATTTTACTTCAATCAAATGGACCTCTCTATTTTTTTGATTTATCACAGCAAAGTCTGGAGCTGTTCGCAACGTCTTTATCATTTCGTTTTCTTCCGTATAGCCGTTCTGGACAAGATCTGGGATTATCTTCTCATAGCCAAATTCTAGAACAGTGAATTGTTTTGTTTGCCTAAACATTTGAGCGAAAACAGTTTCGGCGATTTTCCCTTTTACTAAATTTCTTGCAAATGTGATTCCTTTTCCCATATTTTTATTTTAATGTTTATTTCCAAACGCTAATTATTATTTTTTCTTTCGGCCCTGGGGACCTTTTTTTGACTGAGTTGCTTGTTTTTTTTGTTTCTTGATTCCCTTAGTTGCCCCCGGATTAGCACAACGACAAAGAACCAAAACGTAACTTAGTCGAGGACCGTCCTCGACTGGATTTCATATTCTCGCTTATTCATCAAATATGGCTCTAATATTTTTAGAGGCGTTGCAATCTCCATTGCTTCAAAAGGCAGCCTCTCTCGTCTTTCCATAATTATTTCTGCGATCATTTCTTGAGCGCTTTTCTTGCATGTTTTTAATACTTTAATAAATTTTATAGGAAATATCACTTTCATATAAAGTGCTAAGAACATTGCATTACTATATTGAAATGGGAGTTGAATATCTTCACTTATGGAATCAATAAATAAATTTTTACCAACTTCAAACAGTCTATCTTTTTTTTCTAATTCATTTCCATATTCGGGATTTAATAAAACAATTGCCGCCAATGCACTGAGATATCCTTCAATACTATCTCCACTCAAATCTTCAACCTTTTCATATAGTTTTGCAAGAAGAGCCTTATCATTAATCGCATCTCGTATATGCTCAAATTCATCATTTTCTTTATCCATAATATTATTTTTGAAAAATAAACAAATGTTCATGCATAATTAAAAGAAAATTGCTTTCCCTAGAACGATTGACCCAGAAACCTGTTGCTTTGCAATTATGTTGCTTTTTGATAATATCCTCCTTTAATACAAAACCTTGCTTTAAAAATCTTTCCATTACCTTAAAAGCCAATGGTTGATACATTTTTTCCCTTCGCGTGTCCCCCATCAAAATAGCACAAAATTTACCTTTCTTCAAAACGCGATAAAGCTCACTGGCAACTTTTTCAATTTCATTGCAAAACTTGTCAATATCGTGTATGCCAGACAAATCCTCATCAATTTTTCCCTCGCTGTATTTCACAATATCCACATAGGGCGGATGAGTGAGAACAAAATCTATTTCTTCGTTTTTAATGAAGGTCATGCTGCGAGCGTCACATTTGATGATTCTCTGCTTGGATTTGTTTTCAACTTCAAATTCCAATGATTTCCTTGTTCGTTCCAATGCTTGTTCATTCACATCAACGCAAGTGATGTGCCGATTCAAAATTTTTGCTTCAATAGCAGTTGTTCCACCACCAATCATGCAATCGAGAATATGATCACCTTCTTTTGAATAGCGCAGGATCAAATTTCGCACGACTTCCGGCGCCCAATTTCCACGCCAATCTGACTTGTGTGTCGCCCAATTTCCACGACGAGGAAAAGACCACACGGTTGTGCATTCCAATTCAAATTCGTCAGGATGAAGCCTCATTTCTTTATTCATTAGGCTAATTCAAAATAATCAACAACATCTTTCTCGAAATGTTCGCACATCATTTTAAAGTTATAGGTATTTTTGTGAATGTCTCTCGCCTCTTTTAGACTTTTTTTCATAACCAAATAACCGATTCCATCAGTAATCCAGGCCAGGACAACATCGACTTGCTCAAATTCTTTATTCACATGCCCATAGCTTCTTTTTATTTCAGTTGGCTTTGATCCTGATGCTGTATAAAAATTTACTTCAATTCCAATTGACCGTTTCTTATAGCGTAAACAAAAATCAACTGTCTTTGATGTTTTTTTATCAGAAAAATAAATCTTTTCTTGTTCCAAGAGAAAAATTTCATGACCATTATCATTAAGGTGCTTCACGAGATTCATTAATTCATTTTTAACAACTACGGAAAAAGCTGTTCCGCCAACATTTTTTCTTCGATGAGTTTCCAGTCCAACCTGAACGCCAGTAAAATAATCACTTATCTCCAAATTCAATATTTCATAAATACCGAGCTCAAATAACACCGTAGCAATATATCGCGCCAATACTCCATCCAATTCTCGCTCACTTATCAATTTAAAATCCATGTAATCTTGATCTGATACATATGTTTTACCTGTATGGCCCAGTAATTCAAAAGCTGTTTTGATTATTTCAAATGGCTTGTCTGCCGAAAGCATTCCATCCGCGATTTGGTTAATACAATCCTCCTTATTTATCCCGTTAAGTTGCTTAAAAAAGTTTAACAGCAGGTTATATTTTTCAGTTTTTTGCTCAATAGCCCTCCACTGTATAAAATCTACACGCTTAATAACTCCTGGAGTTATTGTTTCAATAAATTTTTCTCGGAATTCTTCCGATGTTTCATAGTCATTCCTGCTCTGGAGTATCATAGTTTTTTTATATTATTTTTTTCAATTCTACCGATGATTGGTCGGGTGTTTTTAATAATTTTTTACAACAACCTCCTTGACTTTCCCCCTGCCCGAACCTTTTGAATTAATAGCTCGCCCTGCAAAAACTTCTTCAATTCTTATTTTTTTACCTAAATTTGAATACAATTCATTAATAAATGGCGAATTAGAATTTGAAAGCATCACAAAACAGCCCCTCTTGCTGAGCTCAACAAAAACATCGCGCAATTTTTCTTGCTCCTTCTCCAGGAAGCCTTCTTTCGTATAACTTGTGAAACTTGCAGTTTTACTGACTGGATAATATGGCGGATCAAAATAAATAAAATCTCCCTTTTTTGCTTTTTCCAGAACTTTCGCATAATCCTGATGCCTAATAAGCGTGTGTTTCATTGCCTCATGCGCCTTTCGTAAATTTTCTTCATCACAAATAAGCGGATTCTTATTGGCAGCATATGGAACATTGAATTTTCCGCTTCCATTGACGCGATACAAACCATTAAAACAAGTTCGATTGAGATATATGAAGCGAGCAGCGATATTCACATCAGAAAGTTTTTCAGTATCAAGGGCACGAACCTTCAGAAAATATTCTTTGCTATCATTTTTCTTATGCACTTTTAATTTCTTTATTAATCCATCAACATCATTTTTGATAACATTATAGGACAGCACTAACTCGCCGTTCATATCTGATAAAAAGGCTTTCTTTGGAAGTAAATCGAAAAACATTGCGCCACCACCCACAAAAGGTTCAAAATATGTTGCCGTTTTTGAATCAAAACCTTCTGGTGGATATAAATCTCTTTCTCTAAATTGTTGAATCAATTGCCTTTTTCCGCCCACCCACTTCACAAAAGGTTTTGGCTTCTTCTCTAGTCTTTTTTTGTATTCTGACTCCACATTATCAATTGAAATATTTTTTGAATTCGCCATTAAAACCTTCAAATGAATCGAGTGGACATTCAACCTGAAGGCAATCTCTTTTATTGTTTCTTTATTTGCAATCATTTTTTTTATTTTTCTTTGTTATAGTGATATAATATCATTTACAACGTTCTTTCGCAACTGTGGATAAGTATTTTTTTTATTTTACTCATCGTTTACTAAAAAATAGGCACGGATTTCACACCTCATGAAACGTTTCCTATCCCATGTTAATTATACTCCCTTGGGGAGTGAGGGGCAAGGAGGAGAAGATGGTCAGCTTCTTAATCCGCCTCCGCCGGCTGGCGGATGGCGGATTAGCTTCTTAGGTTGGATGCGGGGAGGAGGAGGAATACAAATGTCAAATTTCTAATGTCTAATGCCAAATGAAGAGGAATGGATTCTGGATTTTGAATTCTAGAATAAAAATGCGGGTGTTCAAGGTCCGACCTCTTTGGGGATTGAGGTCTGACCTTGGAATGCGAAATCCGATTTGCTGTCTTTCGCATCCAGTATCTCGTATTTCGCATCCCGCAGCCCTCCTTCACCATTGCGAAGTGCATTCTATTATCCCGTATCCCGTATTTCGCGTCCCGCATCCCTCCTACACCATTGCGAAGTGCGTAGGTAAAAGACGATTGATGAGCGTTAAGAAATCGACATAGTAATGTCGTCCTGAACTTGTTTCAGGATCTCGGTTGCACTGAACTCACTGAAACAAAGAAAGAAGATTCTGAAACAAGTTCAGAATGACAAGATGAGTTTGCCCCAGCAACGAGTTAGGATAATGAGGGGTTTTCACCCAAAGGGTGACCATCCTCTGGATGGCTTTTGTAACTTCTTCTT
>CAIJXA010000035.1 GCA_903824515.1 uncultured bacterium | reverse complement strand
CTGGATTGAAAAGCGGATGCGGGGAATTGCAATTCGGGAGGAGTTGACAGAGGAATGGAAAAATCGAGGAGCACGTGAGCAAAGGGATTATGAAATTTTGACCGCGGAAATTTCGCAGGCAACTTTCGGGCTTAAGCCTGAGGAATACAAAAAAATTCAAAGGACTCAAACGCCAAAATTTGCGGGATCATATGGTAAAAGTGACAAATTCAGATTATAAAGGAATTCTTCATATTTCTGGCAAAAGAATGAGCGTTTATGAATTTATTAAAGAGGGAATGGAGGCTCTAGGAATTTCTACGGAAAATTTGATTGAAGAAAAAATGCCAGAGGAAAAACGAGCTGAATTTTTGCCTGATGCTTCTTTGAATGCTACGCTTATGAAGGAAATGCTTGGTGTGCAGCCGCTCTCAATCAAGGAAAGTCTTGAAAAAAAGTAAGTATCTTTTTATGAGAAATTTCAAACTCGAAAACAATTTGGTTGGCGAAGAAAATTGGCCGAAGTTTGCGTCGGTGTTTTTGAGCGGCAATCGGAAAGCTCTTCACTTGGATGTTTTGAAATCGCAGGAGTATAATGATGCAGTGGTGGAGTCCTGGGAGAAAGTAGCGGTGCTTCGTGTCCTGGCTCCCGAAAAGACCAAATTTCATTTGGGCTTTGCCACAAAAAAATCCGTGCAATATTCCAATCCAGAATTTGAAACAGATTTAAAGTTTGCTGTGAGGCTTGGACCTAGCGACATCAATTTTTTTGTGTTCCCAGAAAACATTAAAGATAAGATCTTGTTGGAAGTTGTTGAAATCACAACCGACAAAGATGAAAAATATAAAGATTTAATTTTAATATAAGAAGCGCCCTCACCCCAGCCCTCTCCCAGCGGGAGAGGGAGTAATAATGAAAAAAATTTATGACTAAAATTCAATTTCCAAGGGAGCTTGCCCCGTAGGAAATGCGAGGAATAATTTACATCTAAAAACGTAACAAAATGAAAAATAGCATGGAAAAAAATCATAAAAATAAATTGCTTTTTCCTTCGGGGTTTTTGTGGGGCAGTGCCACGAGCGCCCACCAGGTTGAGGGTGGCACGAACAATCAATGGACGCAGTGGGAAAAAGACAATGCTCAAAGATTGGCCGATGAAGCAAAAACTAAATGGCAGCCTTGGCAGCAAGAAAAGTTTCCTGAAATGTTTGAGAAAGAAAACTATATCTCGGGCCTGGCTTGTGATCACTACAATCGTTTCCAACAAGATTTTGATATTGCGAAAGAGCTGGGTCAAAATGCTCATCGCTTTTCAATTGAATGGTCGCGCATCGAGCCCGAGGAGGGAAAATTTGACGAAAAAGAAATTGAGCATTATCGCCAAGTTTTAATAGCACTCCGCGAAAGAGGCATTGAGCCTTTTGTGACGCTTTGGCATTGGACCGAACCAATTTGGTTTAATGATCAAGGCGGCTGGACCAACAAAAAATCTCAAGCATATTTTGTGCGATTTGTGGAGAAAGTAGTCGGTGAGTATAAAGACTTGGTTAAATTTTGGATTGTGATTAATGAGGCTAACGTTGGGATTGGATTTGGATATCTCTTGGGTAGCCAACCACCAGCTAAAAAAGGATTAGTTAACTTTTTCAGAGCCTACTTTAATCTACTTGCTTCATTTAAAAAAGCAGCTTTAGTTATTCATGAAATTGATAAGAGTGCAGAAATTGGAATCGCAAATAGCATTACGCATTTTGAGGCAAAAATATTGCCTGGTCTTAATTATTTACTGGTTAAGCTAATTGAATTTTTCAGTGAGTATTTTCTTAGGGCAACCGTTACCCAGTGCACATTTATAGGTTGTAATTATTATTCTCGATATGTTATTTCTTTTAGTGGAAAAAATGCAGCTTCAAAAATCAAGAATGATTTAGAATGGGAAATATATCCAGAGGGTCTTTATTTTATTTTGAAAGAACTTAAAAAATATAATCTGCCAATTTATATCACAGAAAATGGCCTGGCGGATGCTAAGGATGAAAAAAGAAAGGAATTTATTGTCGATCACTTGAAATGGATGCACAAAGCTATCGAAGAAGGCGCTGATGTGCGAGGCTATTTTCATTGGTCATTATTGGATAATTTTGAATTTCCTGAGGTGCGCGGTTTTTGGCCACGTTTCGGATTGGTGGAGATTGATTTTAAAACGCAAGAGCGAAAGATTCGTCCAAGCG
This sequence comes from uncultured bacterium, assembly GCA_903824515.1. GTDB lineage: Bacteria > Patescibacteriota > Minisyncoccia > Moranbacterales > GWC2-37-73 > CAIPMZ01. The sequence continues at coordinate 20 of CAIJXA010000035.1, read as the reverse complement.
CATTTGGATACACAACCATT
>CAIJXA010000034.1 GCA_903824515.1 uncultured bacterium | reverse complement strand
GTCGGGGCGCAGGGATTCGAACCCTGTCTAAATGGTCCCAAACCACTCGTGCTAGCCGTTGACACCACGCCCCGAGGCTGATTGCTAACTAATATCCATCTTAAAGGATTTTCCCACTTAAGTCAATTAGTGACCTTCCCATGTGACCTTCCCAAATAAAAAAGAGCTGGTCAGGCTCTTTAGAGTTTTTGTTTAACGACCGTTTAATCCTCTTTCAAGATGATCTTTCTTCTCTCATAAACATCAAGGTTTTCGAATTCTTTGAGAGAACGACCGCCGAGACATTCGGCTGGGAGATTTTTTACTCCCTGCTGAGCTACCAGCTGCTTTAACAACTTATAGCTCCCTTGAATTTCAGTTTTGAATTCATCACTCACATCATTAGAATCGCGATAGAATTCAATAAGTCTTTCGAAGAATGTCTTTCGATATTCCAAATATCTTGAGTATTCCTCGCCCTTGGGGGCATGAAATAATTCACGAACTACCGCTCTTCGACACCGATCAACTTGCCCTGCAAATTCAGTGAACTCAACGAACTCATGAATCAATATTGGCTTCCGATAGTCTTTAGGAACATCTTCTGAAATGAAAAGATGTCCCTCCGGAAAACCAACAAACCCTGGGAGTCTCAGCTCGAATTCTTTTCTGAGGATAGAGTAAGAAAATCTCTCCCCTCTGTATGAAATTCTTCCACTGCCAACCTTATATTTTTTCAGCCAGGCTGGTACGGCTGTCTTTTTTGTTTTCATGTTTCCTCCGTTTATTATTGTAAAAATTATTTACTAACATCAACGCATTCAGCTGGAGCAAAAAACAAGAAATAACCATTGCGTGGATTATCACCATTTTCCATTAATACAATCTTTTTACCTTCCCAGGTAAAAGTGTTTCCGATTTTTACTTTTCTTTTTCTTTTAATTTGGCGTCTTATTTCCATTGGAAGCATAGGCACGTCCTCGAAAACACAATTATCCTCTGTAGCAAAACAAATTTCCGGTATTTGAATATCCATTTTCTCCCAATATCCACTGTAACAAACGAGCATTTCAGTATCTGCCTCACCGCTTTTTTCCAATACGGCCTCGGCTCTTGCAAGAGCCAAAAGCACTGAAAGTGGGACGGGATGAATATCCTCTTTGGCTAAAAACTCATCGACGTAGTCTTCAGTTAAATTGAAATACTCACGGAACCTGTCTTCTGCAATCTCTTGCCCAAATTCAGTGCTTACATCAACCAAGGATACTGCCATTCTGAAATGAAAATCTTCAATTTGGCAAATCTTTTTCCAGTTTTTCTTAAACTTTTTCATGTTCGTCTCCGTTTTTTATTGTTAAATAACATTGTTAATTGAAAATTCATTAACGGTCTAGCTTAGCACTAATTTTGAGTTTTGTCAAGACTTTTCCGACACTTTATTTTTGAAGTTTTACCGACACTTTTGCCTATCATATAGCTATATTTACAATACATATTTAGCGTGCTATAATAATCTTAGCTAAAGTGTCGGAATATTTAAACAACTAACTTAAAGCTATGGAAAAACCACTCATTCAACTTCAAAAACTTGGCTTGAGCCAAAAAGAAGCCCGTTTATACTTGGTTGCCCTGGAAAACGGCCCAGCCACCATTGCTAAGCTGGCCCAAAAATCAGGCCTCAAACGCGGCACGATTTATGAATTCCTGACCGAAATGCTGGAAAAGGGTCTTTTGGAAGTGAGCATTTCTGGCAAAAGAAAACTCTATGCCAGCGTTCAGCCCCAAAAACTCAAGAAAATTATTGACCGTCAAAAAGAAATTTTGGACAATCTCATTCCTGATCTCTCAATGCTGACTTCAACTTCCCCAGCCAAACCAAAAATTAAATTCTACGAAGGCAAGGAAGGCCTCGTCGCTGCTTACTATGAAATGCTTGATCTTCCAAATGGGTCAGAGGTTTTGGGCTTTGCAACTTTCGAAGGAATCTACAAGCTTTTTTCCGAAAGTGCCATCCACACATACATCAAAAAACGAGTTGCCAAAAAAATCAAACAGAAATTGATCATGCCGACTGACGAATATGCTCACAATCATCTCAATGACAACAAGCGAGAATTGCGCCAAACGCTCATGATTCCCAAGGACAAATTCTCCATCACCAATGAAATCAACATCTATCAAGACAAAGTCGCTATCATTTCCCTGGGCTAAGAAAAAGTTGGCGTCATCATCGAGTCCAAACAAATCGCCGACACCCAAAGAGCCATCTTTAATTTGCTTTGGGATAATCTTCGCTAATATCAAACTGGCCCAATAGGAGTTGCTGACGTTTTATCTCATTTCACTAAATTTTCAATGAACCCTTGCCGGTTCAGAGTCTCCGACCTGAACCGCATTATTCTGTCTTCTCCATTTTTTGAAAGTACGAATTTTTCATACGCTCAAAGATGGAGGCCGACCTAGAAAGATTTCTAAATCGACCAGTTGAACATCAACTACCAAAAATAATACGAAGCAATTTTCTTCCGGGCTCACCAGCTTCCCGTTCTTTTTGCTTTTTATACTTTTTGTGAGCTATTCTAAAATTAGGATCAACACATTCCATTGCTAGGAAAATAATCCGCATATAAAGTATAGTTGGTCTTCCACGGAGCAGACCCTCTACAGCTAACATAGGGTGTTTTTCAAGGGTTAGCTTAAATGTTTTGCTCCATTTACCCTTATAAAACTTCGTGCAATATTCCCGAATTTGATTTTGGGTATATGGACGATTTGGATCAACAAGCGAATACCTTTCCATTTTTATTTTATGTTTATTGATTGTAAAGAACTCTTTTTCATCCCTTAGAAATACATTTGTAAAAATATATTCCTGAGGATTGAGCCGATAGAAAACCATTCTATCGGCAGTTGGTGAAAGTTTTTTCGAGACTTTCAGACTCGTTTCGATCCGCTTCGGGTCGGATCTTCTTCGTTTCTCTCTTGCGAGAGTTTTTGCGCCAACGGGAGAAGTGGTCCCGCCCGACCATCACTCCCACTTAACGCGGAAGTGATTGATCTCCTGCCAACCCTGTCCCTTGTTGCCTACCTCAAAGGCAAGCTCAAGGAAGTTTGGGCCACGGTCGGCGACTGCCGCACTCAGCACCCTCATCCCCACGGAATAAAATTTCCCTCCGGGGTGACGGAGTCCGGTCCAGGACGATCCTGTAGAACAGAACCCTTTGCCTTTTACCCAAACAAAGAGTTTGTACTGATCCACGATAGCGTCGTAATCCCGGTCGTAATGGACGGCAAGGAGTGCCACGACACCACTCTCCACGTCGATCTCGGCATCATTGGACCAGCGACCGAGGAGACTCTTCTCGACGTACGAACGAAACACTTTGACATCGCCAACGACATCGCTGAGTAGTTTCACTCGCGCCTGAGTCGCCTCATGGTCACGGACAGAGAATACCGACAGGGTTTCGAGACCCTTCGTACTGAAGCGGTATATCTTCACGTTGCCTCCACCGGTACGGAGACCAAACGTGACCGCATCCTTCGCCTCCTCAAGAATCGAGGGCTCACTCAGACAAAGGTCCCAGTTGTCGATCTCACGGCTATATGCCCCACGATATTGCATCATCCCGCCCCTATAGACATTGAACCATGCATCACCGTCGCGTTTCTCAATACAGAGAGCGTGCGAGTACGCCATGCCGCCACCAATCTTCGACACATTAGTGCCATCGATAACGATGCGGAAATGCTCCCCTTCTGGAAGCTTATTTGCGTCTTGGTAGCGCTGCACGTGTTCCGGAACCATTGAGAGATTCTCACGAGTAGCAAGTGTAGCGGCGGTATTTAGGGTGATTTCCATGTTAATCTCCGTTTGATTTTTTTAAGAAACTTGTCACAATGAACCATTCATCGTAACTGGTTATTATAGGCTAAAGAAAAATAATATCAAGAATACTTGCAAATTTCGTATAATTATTATCAAAATAGGCTAAATTAGTTGACTTTCAAGCCAAATAAGCGTATAATAAAATAGTGACATGTTTTATATCATTTTAAAAAAAGAGCCCGCAATATAACCTGCAAATTTTTACGAGTTTGTTTGCTTTTTAGACCATTATGAACGACAGTGAATTCTGAGCGATTGGCTATAGTTCCTAGCCAAGAGCGTGTCCTAAAAAGTAAACAAACGAAGTAAAAATTACTAACTTAGTTTCTCAGAACTATAATTTGCGTATAGACCAAAAACATATGTTATACAAGAATTTAATCGAAGCAGGGTTCAGCGAGAAAGAAGCCAAGGTCTATCTGGCTCTTTTGGAATTGGGCGAAGGAAACATCGCTAAAATCACCCAAAAATCGGGCATCAAACGCGCCACGGTCTATCTCGAAATCGAAGCCCTGAAAAATAAAGGCTACGTCAGCCTTGTGAAAAGAAAGGGTCACAACATCTATCTGGCCGAAAACCCATTGCGAATTGAAGAACACCTGCGCGAAAAAACCGAGACCATCAGCAAATTGATGCCGGAATTGCTTTCCATTGCCAACGCCATGGACCGCAAGCCCAAGGTTCGCTATTTTGAAGGCGTAGAAGGCATCAAAGATGTTTATAAAGACACCTTGCAATATAAAGGCACCGAGATTCTGGGTTGGTATTCTGATGATCGTAGCGACTTCTTCGACAAATCCTTTATTTTGGATTACTATATGCAAAAAAGAATCGCCAGCAAAATTCCGCTTCGCATGTTTGCTGTTCAGTCAACTTTCATGAATGGCATGAACGAAAAAGACCCCAAGCATTTGCGTCAAATGAAAATCATCAAATCCGATCAATTCTTTTTTTCCGCCGAAATTAATCTTTATTCCAAAGACAAAATTGCCATCATCGCCCATCGTGAAAACATCGCCCTGATTATCGAAAGCAAAAAAATTTATGACACCTTGAGAAGCATCTTTGAAATTATGTGGCTGAGTCAACCTGAGACTAACAAAAATTTTAGCTAGGGCAAATAATTCAATATAAAATGTCTGATTAAGTGCAATTTATAGTTCTGATTTTTATGAGCTTGTTTGCTTTTTAGACAATTATGAGCGACAGCGAACTGCAAGCGATTGGTTATAGCTCCTAACCAAGAGCGTGTCCTAAAAAGTAAACAAACTCATAAAAATTTTCAACTTAGTTTATAAAACACTGTATTACGTATAACCTAAAATATCTCATTTAGTTTTTTCCAAAAACAAAACCCACCATTGCGGCGGGTTTTGTTTCTATCTTCTATATATCAAAAATATATGGAGACAACTTTATTTTTCATCCTTATTTAACTGCTTCTTTGAGTGCTTTTCCAGCAGTAAATTTAGGAACGGTCATTGCAGGGATTTGGATCTTCGCCTTTGTTTGAGGGTTGATTCCTTCTCTTGCTGCTCGCTGAGAAACTTTGAAAGTTCCAAAGCCTGTTAGTGTCACTTTGTTTCCTTTTCTGATTTCATCAGTGATGATTTCTTCAAAAGATTCAATAACTCCTTCAACTGCTTTCTTAGAAAGATCTGTTTTTGTTGCGATTACGCTTACGAGTGCGTCTTTGTTTACATTAGCCATAGTGTCACCTTCCTTCCTAGTTTACCCTGTCAAATTCTGCTTTTGGCAGACCGCAAAACTTTTGCGGATTTGATAGGGTGAATAATTTAAATTTCCAACTCTTCCTATTCTACTATTTTTAGCGTCAATAAAGCAAATAAGTTATACACATGCAGCAGCCAACAACCAAAAATCAAGAAACAATAACCAAACAAAATTCAATAATCAATTTTCAAATGTTCAAACCGTTTGCATTTTTGGGCATTGGAATTTGAAATTTTTTTGGTGTTTGTATCTTGGTGTTTGTATCTTGCGCCTAACGTGCGTATTCCACGCTTCTGGTTTCGCGCAAAACATTGACGCGAATCTCTCCTGGGTATTTCAAATCTTGCTCAATCTTGTCGGCAATTTCGCGAGCAAGTTTCAAGGCGCCCAAATCGTCCACAATTTCTGGCTTCACAAAAACTCGGATTTCTCTTCCAGCTTGAATAGCATATGTTCGCTCAACTCCTTCAAAAGAGTTTGCCGTGGCTTCCAACTCTTCCAAACGTTTCAGATATTTTTCCAAAGTATCTTTGCGAGCACCCGGTCGACTAGCAGAGATGGCATCAGCTGCAGCTATGATGAATGACTCAGGCGTTTCAAAAGGATAATCTTCATGATGAGATTTCATAGCATCAATAACCTCTTTGGGCATATTGAATCTTTCCAAAATCTTGATTCCGATTTCAATATGAGTTCCCTGAATTTCATGATCAACCGCTTTGCCGATGTCATGAAGAAGTCCAGCCTTTTTTGCTACCGTCACATCAGCTCCAAGCTCAGCAGCCAAAGCTCCTGAAAGATGCGCAACCTCCAAAGAATGCAGCAGCACATTTTGCCCAAAACTTGTTCGATATCGAAGTCTGCCCAAAAGATAAACTAATTTTGGATCAAGGCCAGCGATGCCAAGGTCATAAGTTGCAGCCTCGCCAGCTTCTTTGATTTTGTTGTCAATTTCCTTCTTGGCAAATTCAAAAGCTTCTTCAATTCTGGTTGGGTGAATGCGACCATCTCCGATCAGCTTTTCCAAAGTGATTCTGGCAATCTCACGACGCACAGGATCAAAACCAGAAATGACTACTGCCTCTGGAGTATCATCTACAATAATTTCGACGCCGGTCAATTTTTCAAGCGCCTTAATATTTCGTCCTTCGCGACCGATAATGCGTCCCTTGACCTCATCAGACGGAATTGAAACTGTTGAAGTCACCACCTCTGCACTGTGGGATCCGGCATATTTCTGAATAACACTGGTCATGATGTTTTTTGCTCTTTTCTCAATTTCATCATTTCCTTGTCTTTCAATTTTTGCGATTCGCTCAGCCAAAGCAGCCCGATTTTCTTCCTCTGTCAATTGAAGTAGGATGCTTTTGGCCTGATCTTTGGACAAACCGGCAATTTTTTCGAGTCTATCCAATTCTTGCTCTCGAGTTTCTTCTGATTCTTTTCTAATTTTCTTGACCTCCTCAATTTTTTGTTCCAACACTTTTTTTGTTTGTTCGATTTCTTCAGTTTTTTGATCAATTGCCGTTTCTCTTTTTTCTAGGCGTTGTTCATTTCTGATTATTTGCTGCTCTCTTTCATTTTCCTTCTTCTTCGCCTGCTCAAGAATCTCGACGGATTGTTTTTTTGCATTCAAAACCAGCTCCTGAGATTTCTTCTCAGCTTCTTCAACAATTTTTTCAATTTTTCCCTCTGCACTGTCCAGCTGCTTGCGAGCAACCAATTGGCGCACAAGATATCCAAGACCAAAACCAGCGACTATCGCTACCACGCTAAATATTATTATGTCCATACTAACGGCTACACCGCTGTGGCAAACAAAAAAATACACACCAAGAAAAGCCAATTAGGCCTTATCTAAAAGCAGCTTATGAATTGATTTCTGTGAGTTAGCTATTCTTTTCATTATAGTACAAAAATCCTTTTATATAGCAGAAAATGTATTAGTTATCAGGCTACAGCAGTCAAATATTACTAATTTATCACTAGCTCTATAATATAGTAACTGGGTCGTTTTGTCAAAGCTGCACAAAAATGTTAAAATAGCTTTATATAAACATATAGCCACAAAAACATTCAAACAAATGAGCATTTAATTGAAATTATTTTAAATGTTTCTGTTTCACTGTTTTTATGATTTTATGATTATATGTTTAAACGATTAAATGATCAAACTTCACCCTGTTAAATAATTCTAAATTTTAGTAAAAATTTAGAATTAAGATTTGATTCTTAGCAAATATAGCAGACTGAGGTAACCTTAATAAAATAACACAGATAAATTTGCTTTTTCTTTACGAAAATCAAATCTTATTTAACCGGGTATATGTATAAACCAGTTGTACTTGTAGTTCTTGATGGATGGGGAATTAGCAACAATAGTCAAGGCAATGTTCTGAAGGAAACCCAGCTTCCGACCATTGAGAAGCTCAATGGTTTTTACCCAATGACGACTTTGCAGGCCTCGGGCATCTCGGTTGGACTATTCTGGGGCGAATCCGGCAACAGCGAAGTTGGGCATATGGCTCTTGGCGCCGGAAAAATTGTCTACCAGAACTTACCTCGCATCACATTGTCAATTCAAGGCAGAACGTTCTTCAAAAATGAAGCTCTCTCCAAGGTGATGACTGGTCTAAAAGAAAAAGGCGGGGATCTTCATTTGATGGGGCTAATTGGCTTAGGAAGTGTTCATTCCTACATGGAACATCTGTACGCCATTCTCGAAATGGCAAAAGAGCAAAATTTGGAAAATGTTTATATTCATGCTTTCACCGATGGACGCGACTCACCTCAAACATCAGGCACAAAAGTCATCAGTGACCTTCAAAGTCATCTCAAAATGATTGGAATTGGAAAAATTGCCTCTCTTTCAGGTCGCAATTGGGGTATGGACAGAAATAACAATTGGGATCGAGTTGAGAAAGCTTATCAACTCATCACGCAAGGAAAGGGTGTCCAAGCAACCGACCCCATCAAGTGCTTACAGGACTCCTATGCAAAAGAAGTCACTGATGAATATATTGAACCTGCGGTCATCACCGAAAATGGCAAAGCAATTGCAACCGTCAAAGATGGCGACGGAGTGATTTTCTTTAACTTTAGAGAAGACAGGGCAAGGGAGCTAACCAAGGCTTTTGTTGAACCAGAGTTTAAAGATTTCAAAAGAGATCTTCTCAAAATTAGTTTCGTTACCCTGGTTGAATATGAAAAAAATCTGCCAGTGTCTGTTGCCTTTCCTCCAATAATTTTAACTGGCGGCTTGGGTGGAGTTTTGAGTCAACACAATCTAAAACAACTTCGTATCGCAGAAACTGAAAAATACGCCCATGTTACCTATTTCTTCAATGGTGGCAAAGAAGACCCATGGCCAGGTGAAGATCGCGTGCTTGTACCATCCCCTGCGGTCTCGCGATTTGATGAGTCACCAGAAATGAGCGCGGCTATTGTCACAGAAAAAATAGTTGCAGCCATTCAAGCAGAAAAATATGATTTCATCTTGGCAAATTATGCCAATGCTGACATGGTTGGACACACCGCAAACTTGAAAGCGTGCGCCATTGCCGTTAAATCCATTGATAAGAGCCTTTCAGTGCTTATTCCTGAAATTCTGAAAAAAGGTGGCTGCATGCTCATCACTGCTGACCATGGAAATGTTGAAGAAATCAGAAATTTTCAAACTGGACAACCCAACACCGAACATTCATCAAATCCAGTTCCCCTTTGGTTTGTCACGCCAGACAATCATCGAGAAAAAGATTTGGAAGAGATCACTCGCCAACAAAACGAAGTTGGTGGTCTGCTCAGCGATGTTGCGCCAACCATTCTTGAAATCATGGGTATCCAAAAAGCTGAGGATATGAATGGGGAAAGTTTGCTGCCACTTTTAAAATAGCTTTTTAGCTT
>CAIJXA010000033.1 GCA_903824515.1 uncultured bacterium | reverse complement strand
ATTCGTCCAAGCGCATTTGGATACACAACCATTTGCAAAGAAAACGCAATTACGCTAGAGTAATTTGAACATCTAATGTTGCTTTTTAGTTTTAGCCTTTGGATTTTCCTAAAAGCTATAAGCTAAAGAAGCTAAAAGCTAATCAAATATGTTATTAGGATTTTCAACAGTCAGCCTATATAAAACTCACCCGACAATTTCGCGGGAGACTTTTGAAATTTTCCGGGCGCTTGGTTGCAATGTGATTCAGTTGATGTGCCTCACTGAGGAAGATATTTTGAAATTGATAACTGAAATAACGGTAGATGATTTGGTAGGTTTTGAATATATTGTGCTTCACGCTCCGCCAACCAATATCACAGCTAATACCTTGGAACTTTTGCAAAGAGCGCAAGACATTTTTCATTTTCAGGCCATCGTGATTCATCCGGGTGAAATTGAAAACTGGGAAATTTTTTCTCGTTTTGATTTGCCAATTTCAATTGAAAATATGGATTGGAAACAAGAGCGTGGGAAATATGTCGATAGTCTGCAAAATATTTTTGAAAAGATCGACGCTAAAATGGTATTGGATGTGAATCATTGCTACACGAATGATCCCTCAATGCTCTTGGCAAAAGAAATGAACAGCGAATTTGGTGCTAGGATTTCCCAGATTCACTTGAGCGGTTTTGAAACTGGGCATGAAATGCTTTCCAAGACGCAGCAGACCGAAATTATGGACGCAATCGAGAATAAAAATCTGCCAATTATTCTTGAAAGTTTTTGTGAGACGGTGGAAGACGTTAAAGCCGAGTTTGAATATGTGAAAAATTATTTATTCAGTAAATAACGGATGTTATGCTGAATTTATTTCAGCAGCTACTTTCTTTATTTCACTACACTGCTTATAACGGAGATCCTGAAACAAGTTCAGGATGACAGAAAAACACAAACATTATTTGTTTGGTAAATAATTTTTCTGTTGAAATGTCCCTTAAATAAAGGAAAATATCCATACAGCTACTGGTTACTGGCTGCTAGCTACTAGTTACTATTTCAAAACCCTTGACAAGTTTTAAACGGGTTGTTATGATAGTTAAGTCATCAAAAACAGCAGGTGTTAAATTCGTAAGAAACATCGACGCAAAAAGAAATATTTGAAAATTTTCGGGCAGATGTGAGAAATCTTGTCGCTTACGAGCGACTAGATAAAGATACATCCCGATGCATATCAATAAGATGTGCGTGAGGATGTGTTTTTTATACTCTCTGAAAAATTCTTAAATTCGTTTAAGAATTAGGTTTTAGGTCTAGCCTAAAATTATTTATTTGGAAAAGTAAAAAATAAAGCAACTTGAAAAGTGAATGACAAAGCTAACAGCATTAATTAAGATTTGAATAAAATCGTGATTTATTGCGGTTAGTCCTTTTAACCAGTCACTCTCGAGTGACTGGTCTGGTTGAATTATCTGAGCTTATATAAGTTTTCGCATCTTTTCTTTAAATTAAGATGCAAACCGTTTATAACTCTTCGGAGTTATAAATTCTATTGAGAGTTTGATCCTGGCTCAGGATGAACGCTGGCGGCGTGGATAAGGCATGCAAGTCGAGTGGGTTTAGGCCCACGGCAAACGGGTTAGTAATGCAT
>CAIJXA010000032.1 GCA_903824515.1 uncultured bacterium | reverse complement strand
GTAGAAGAAAAATTGAATCGTAGATTTATGAAATGTTTAGGTTTTCGCAGTCCTGCAGAACTGCTAGACGAGTATAGAAAACAAAAAAACGCCTAGTGGCGAAATTAGAAAAGTGTTCGGATTGAGCCCGTCGGGTAGGAATCAACAAGACTAAATAATGTAACATATTGGGCAAAGAAAGTCAATACCTCGCAAAGAAAAAATCAAAACTTCTCGTTCTGATTTTTTCATTCAAACAATTTGCCGTTGCTATTTGCCCACTTTTTTTCCTTCTAGCGCTTGCCTTGCCGTTTCAAACTCCTCCATAGAAATCTCTCCTTTGGCAAATCGCTCTCTCAGAATGTCCGTTGCGCTATCTGATTTTTCCCCGCCGCCATGTCCGCCGCAACAACCTTTGCCACGGTGATGACCGCCACTGCACACCAAGTAGTTCTCTTTTTTTACATATTCTCACGCTACCCAACAAAAAGCCTTGGCCGTTTGTGTTTTGAGCGTGCACTTGCAGAAAGGGTTCGAAAAGCTCCGCTTAAACTTTATACCCAGTCACCTTTCGATATGGCCAATCCTTTTTGATTATAGCAAATTTTTAAATTCTCGGAAGGTTAACTCCCATTTTTTTCAAAGAATCAAAAATTCAAAGTTTCAAAAAAATGCAAAATGACAAAGTTTCTAAGTTTCAAACTTGCGGAAACGGAAGACGAACTGGTAGGAGCTGAACCACCGCCCGTCTGACCTGGCAAGGTAGCCATCGAGCTTCAACTGGTCACCATCGGAAGACAAGTCGAAAATGCGCGGATAGTCGTAGCGGTCTGTAATTTGTTTCATTGCAATCAATGTCCAATCTTTGATTTTTGATTGCAAACGAAGCTGCGGACCAACTTCAGCCGGGCAAAGTTCCAAACCAAGCTCAATAGCTTTTTCAAATATTTGTTCGGTAGTCGCACCACCTGGAAAACCAAGATCTTTCACCGTCAATTTTATCAGCTCACATTCTTCTTCATTTTCCAAAGTTGTGAAATCTTCGCTACTAAGCAGATTATTTTTTGCCCATTCAAATTCAACATTTTTTCTTTCTAATTCTTTTTCCAATTGCTGCCTGTTTTTTCCTCCAATTTTAATATGATACTTTTCCATTTTTCCTTCCGGAAAGTTTATGAAAATATGCTCAATGTTTTTTCGAAAAACTCCAGGAAAAAGCTGCCAACATAGGCTTTGGTGTTTTCATGGATATCCTCTTTTTCCCAAGCGATTTCTTTAGGAGCGCAATCAAAAACAATTGGAGCATCTTCTTTGGGATTTCGAGTTGCAAGAATTTCAGCGATACGCGGATCTCTTTGATACCCAAAGCCCTCAATTTTTTCTTTGATTTCATAAAGGAAAATTAATTCCTCCTTGCTTAAATTTGGATTTAGAGAAGTTTTTTCTCTCGTCTTTCTGTCTTCTTTGAAAGTTTTTTCCCAAATGCTAGTCACTTGTTTCATATCAGCAGAAACTTTTTGATATTTTTCTTTTCCAGGCAGTTCATTCATTTTAGCTTCAGCGATATCAACCATATTACCTTCAAGATTCTGCTTTGAATCAAGCACTCCTCGAGTTTCAGAAATTTCTCCGTTTTGCATTCTGATGGCGATGCGAGGAATTTTTGGTTTTCCTTGTTTATCCAGAGTGTAATAAACATAAAAGTCACCACCTTTTAGCTGGGTTTCAGCAGTAGCAAATCCCTTAGTGCACCAAGCCGTTCCTTTATTTTGAAGTGAAGCCCAAAGTGCAGTCGGATCTGAGCCTTGATTATATTTTTTCCACTCTCCATTTGTTTCAGCTCGCATTTCTGGGGTAATTTCCCCTGATTCTTTAATGCTTTCTGCATATTGCTTAGCAAAAGAAAGACCAACAAATGCTTTGGCTTTTTCTGCCGTCAATAATTGATCAGATGGAGTATCGTTTTCCTTTTGTGCTTTTCGAAATTTTTCAAGACTTCCACCATCATTAGAACAATTAATCACATCTTCTATGCGTGCTAAAGCTCCCCGATCAATATCTGGAAAAAGACGATTAGTGCCAGCCGTTCGTTTGGGAAATTCTTGCTTGTCTTTATCATATTCACCTAGCTCTAAAATATTACGAAAAGCATAATAGCGAAACCACATTGGATATGGTTCATTGCGATCTGAGAGATATGAAATCCACTGGTCTAAAGAACTCTCTAAATCTTTAACAGCAATCTCCCCTCGCTCTGGCAATTGATTTTCGTCATATTGCATATTGATGCCCATTTGCCTGGCTGCTCTTTCTTCAACCATGGCGGCTCCTTGTGCAAGCTTATCCTTGTTGGGACGCGCATATTCATTCATAACCATCTCACGCAGAATCTTGGTAGCACGAGATCTTTTCGAGCCATCGGCCATTTCTTTTCTTTCTTGTTTATTTTCTGGATCAAGAATCAGATTTTCAAGCCGATCAAGATAATTTTGAATTCTGATTTCAGGATTTTGTGGTCCTTTTTCTTCGGTGCGAACTTCAGTTCTCCTGGCTGCCGACTCAACTTCTGAAGTATTGTGCAAATTGTATTTTATTTTGAGAAAGTTTGGATTCTCCATATGTGGGAATTATATCACAAAAAAAATTAAAAAAATATGCGGGCGCGTCAAATCATCTAAAATGACACCAAGAGCCTTCCTGATACATCATCTAAAATGACACCCAAATTCATGGTAAAGTACGGGGTTAACTTTTAACCCCAAAACAAGCCATGAATAAAGAATCTAAGAACCAATATATGAGTACACTTCGAGAGAAATACTTCGCAGGATCGAAAAAAGAAAAAGGTGCCATACTGGATGAATATTGTTGCAATACTAAGCAAGAGAGAAAGTACGTCAGCAAGAAATTTAACTACAAAGTGAAAATTAAGAAAAAAGAAGAATACAAAAAAAGAGCCTGCCTGTATGATTCCAGCGTTATTGCAGTTTTGATAAAAATTTGGACAATCTTTGATTATCCTTGTGGGCAAAGATTGGTAGAAATTTTAGAAACTGAGACTGAGAACTTGCGAACGCTGAAAGAAATTACTTGCTCCGATGAGATTGCTGCTCAACTTAAAAAAATGAAATCTGCCACGATTGATCGCAGATTAAATCATGAAAAAGAAGTTTTAAAGTTGAAAGGAAAATATCAGAAAAAAAGTTCATTCCTGCTTTCAACCGTTCCAACCAAAACAAGCTGCGAATGGAATCGCTCGGAGGCTGGAAATATTCAAGTTGATTTTGTGGAAAGTTGTGGAACTTCAGCTGCTGGAACATACGTCAATAATCTCTCTACCTGCGATATTTTCAGCTCTTGGTGGGAAGGTGAGGCTGTTATGGGCAAAGGTCAACAAGGAGCGCTTACTGGAATAGCTAGCTGCCGAAAAAGAATGCCATTTGCCTGGAAAGAATTTCATCCTGATAACGGAACTAATCTCTTGAATTTTGCAGTGTATGCCTACGCTGAAAAAGAAGGTTTGAAATATTCTCGTTCTCGTCCATATCATAAAAATGATAACTGCTTCATTGAACAGAAAAACTCCACGCATATTCGACAAGTGATTGGATATTTGCG